>NZ_HE578958.1:79256-100038 GCF_000307285.2 Kurthia sp. Dielmo | reverse complement strand
TTGGTGATGAAGCACTTGTGCCGCATACACCTGCCTTTCGTGAAGCGGCAAACTCGGACTATGGCTATGGCGCACTGATTCGCGGCGCAAAGGCATTGGCGCTTACTGGGCTAGACTATCTTGAGCAACCTACATTATTAGCGCAAGCAAAAACAGCACATGCACAGGCATTAGCAGCAAAACAATAACTCACGAATTATGCAGTAGAAATCTAAAAGACACTTTCAATATACAAATATTGAAAGTGTCTTTTGATGTGTAAAATAGTAAAGAGAATTTTAGCCAACTTTAAGAATACAAGAGGAGCGACTAATCCAAACCTATTTAAAAAATTGACAACATGGTAGAAAAGGAATGAAGACGGGTATAAAAGAACGTAACATAAAAAAGAAAGGGTGTGCAAAATGGGCGGTCCCACAGCAATGTATGCAGTTAGGTGTGACGACAATACATGGATGCAGATGCAAAGAATTTCAATTTTTAATTCGGGCAATACGGCAGAGTTTCGTGCGGAGATTTGTCGGCAGTTACGCGCCAATCGCTATGCGGTGATTCACTATTCGGATGAGCTCGTTATTTTAGTGGATGAGCTCGCAGCTTACAAGGAACATCAACCGATTTGGTCAATTTGTCTACAAAATGGCACGCAAATGGATATTCCCGGAACCCTTTTCTTCTCGCGTACAAGTCCGACAGACCGCGGGATTCAACTGATTAATATTCGTGCATCGGATATTTTTAATATTCGTTGCTTTGCGAATATTTGTTTTAAAGGATGGACACAAGATTAAAAAGCAGGAGCCACGTCAATCGCGTGATTCCTGCCTTTTTTAATTATTGAATTTTAAAGAAATGCATTTCACGTAATAAGGATTCTGCGCGCTGTGATAGCGATTCCGCGGCGGCGGTTACTTCCTGCATTGAAGCAAGTTGCTCTTCAGACGCAGCGGCTACGCTTTCTGAGTTGCCAGAAGCATCTTGTGATAGCGTCGCAATTTGTTGCATCGCATCGACGATATGCGTTGCTGAGGCAGACATTTGCTGTGCAACGGCTGTAATGTCCATAATTTGACCAGAAATATGGACAACCGCTTCATTAATTTTATTAAAGCCAGTACCAGCTTGTGAGACAGCCTTCATACCGGCAGACACATCTTCAGAGCCACGCGTCATCGCCACAACAGCTTGTTTTGTATCACTTTGAATCTCAGCAATTAATTTCGCAATATCATCGGCAGATTGTTTCGATTGCTCTGCAAGGTGACGCACTTCATCTGCAACGACCGCAAAGCCCTTACCATGCTCACCAGCACGAGCCGCTTCAATCGCTGCATTGAGTGCTAGTAAATTTGTTTGATCTGAGATGTCGGTAATGACACTCACAATATCAGCAATCGCCGCCGAACGGTTATTTAATGAGTGAATACGTTGTGCTGTATCATTCGTTGAGGTGCTAATTTGACTCATCTGTGTAATGACCTGCTCGATAGATTGCTGTCCGATTTGCGCGATTTGTGTCGCATTGTCCGATAGCTCCGCAACTGAATGTGTTGCTTCGGCAACGCGGGATACACCAATTGACATTTCTTCTAGTGCACGTTTATTTTCATCAATATATTCCTCTTGCATGCGCGAGCCTGATGCCACCTCTTGAATCGATGAGGTGATTTGTTCGGTTGCTTTTGATGTTTGGTCCGAGCTCGCCATTAATTGCTCAGATGACGACGCCACATGCTCACTACTTTCTGATACCGTTTGAACGAGTCCACGTAAATTTTCGACCATTTGATTAAAGGCTGTCGTTAAAGCACCCACCTCATCTTTTGAACGGATATCAAGTGTAGCTACAGTTAAATCACCATTTGCGACACGCTGCGTTGCTTCTGTGACGCGCTTGATAGGCTCACTCATAATGCGTGCAAAAATCATACTTGCAAGCATTGCTGCAATGATTGCAATTGCTGTTAAAATAATCATAAAAATAAATACTTGTGACGTATGCTTGTTATTTAGCTCATTTTGCTTCTCCATATCCTCCGCTACTTTTGTTGCATATGTTTGCGCAGTTTTCATCATTTCTTGCCCAACAGGGTAGACCTTCATTTGCCAATAATTAATCGCTTCTTTTTCTGTACCACCATTTTTCACTAATGTATTCATGTCATAGAATTGCGTTTTAAAATCATTATTTAATGCTAATAAATGGTTCATCGTATCTTTGTCTTGCTGCTTAGTAATAAGTTGTTGCGACGTATGTAGACGTGTATCAATTTCATCTTTTGCCTTATTAAATTCTTCCTCATTTTTAAGTGCTGTTGATACAATCAAGCCACGCACGGATAATGACTGCTTCACAGATTCACTAACGACAACCTGCATATTATTGCGGACTTGCCCTTCGTTATCAATTAGTTTTGAATACGAATTCGTTGTTGAGTGTAAGGAGTAAATGGAATAACCAATCAATGCGCCAAACGCGATTGTAATACTTAATAACACAGTTAAAATCTTTGCTTTAATGCTTTTCATACAAACCCTCCATTCTTTTTTTGAAAATTCAATTTATTATATATGAATAAAAAGAATCAGTCTATAGCAATCTTTTTGATGGGTATTTTGTTCTTTTTATTCACTAAACAATGACTTAGTATCTAATTCAAAAAAATAGGGAGCAACTTATTGTAAAAAAATACGTACTATGAAGAAAAGGTAGGGGATTTGATGAAAAAATGGATTATCGGTCTACTTGTGGTCGTAGTCAGTATCATAGGAGTGCTATTTGCCTGTGTCATGAGTGGTGCTAAAACGACAGCTAACGGACAAGCGAATTATATGATTATTTTAGGGGCCAAGGTGAAGGCGAGCGGAGAACCTTCATTAGCATTGAAGGAGCGCTTAGATGCGGCGGTACCTTATTTGAAAAAATATCCGCATGTGAATGTCATCGTCTCTGGTGGTAAAGGAGCCGATGAGCCGCAGTCAGAGGCAGCAGTAATGGCCAATTATTTAATCGCACATGGAATTGAGGCGACGCGTATTGTGAAAGAAGATGAGTCGATGTCAACGACAGAAAATCTGCGCTACTCAAAAAAATTATTACCAAAAAATGAGACAGCGATTACGCTCGTTTCCAACGATTTTCATTTGTATCGTGCCGGCTATTTAGCGAAAAAAGAGGGCTTAACGGCCGATAGAGTAGCGGCAAAAACGCCTGAGTCCGTTACCGTACAACTGCATATTCGCGAAATGGCCGCTGTCGCAAAAACATGGGTAGTAGGTGAATAAGGAGAAATCGCTAACAATAGCGATTTTTTTGTACAGCGAAAAACCGGAACCACGCCATAGCGCGATTCCGGTTTTTTTAATGCTCGATAGGAGACACGTATGTCAAGGCTTCCAATACGTGCTTATGCTTTTTTAAAAAGTGTGTAGACGTAGCCAAGTAATGCGCCGACGAAAGCCGGAACAATCCAGCCAAGTCCTAAGCTATAAAATGGCAGGAATTCGGCATAAAATGCGACGATGCTATCAAGGAAGTCGAGCTGTGCTGCTTTTACATTCGGAATTAATGCCGTATAGGCATCCATAATACTGATGAAGAATGTAAAGAACATTGCGGTCGCAAATACGGCACGACGCGCTTTAAATAATGGTGCACAAAGCGCTAAAAGAATTAATACAATGGCAAGTGGATATAAGAACATTAATACCGGTACAGAGTACGTAATGATATTATTTAAACCAAAGTTGGCAATTGTAAATGATACGGCACATAAAATGAAGACGTACCATTTATAGCTAATGCGCGGGAATACTTCATGGAAAAACTCACTACATGATGTGATTAAGCCGATACTTGTTTTTAAACAAGCAAGCACGATGATGATGGCGAGTAAAATGGCGCCAAATGAGCCGAAGTAATGATCTGCCACTGCTGCAAAAATAAGTGCCCCATTTTCAAATGAGCCGATTGTGCCAACACTCATTGCCCCCATATACGTAATGAAGCCATAAATGATACTCATTAGAAGAATGGCGAAAAGACCTGCTTTCCATGTTGTGTTAGCAATGGCTTTTTTATCGGTAATGCCTTGTTGCTTAATCGCATTGATGACAACGATACCAAAGGCTAGTGACGCAAGCGCATCAAGCGTGTTATAGCCTTCTTTGAAGCCGCTAATAAAGGCATGGTCGATATAATCACCTACAGCGCCCTGAAATGAGCTCATTGGCTTAATCACACTAATAATAATTAATACGAATAAGAAAATTAAAAAGGCCGGTGTTAAATATTTACCGATATAATCCATGATTTTTGCGGGATTTAATGAGAAATAATAAACGATCGCAAAAAAGATGAAGCTAAATAATGCTAGAAATAATGTCAGATGTTCTGGTGCGATAAACGGCTCAAAACCAACTGTGAAAGGTACAGTCGCAGTACGAGGAATCGCAAAGAATGGACCGATTGTTAAATAAAGCGCAACAGAGAATACAAGCCCAAATATTGGGTGTACGCGACTACCAAGATCACGCAGACCGTTACTACCTGTTAGGCCAATTGCTAAAATGCCGAGTAATGGTAGTCCCGTTGCGGTCACGAGGAAACCGATTAATGCCGGCCAAAAGTTTTCGCCGGCCATTTGTCCAAGCTGAATAGGGAAGATTAAGTTCCCAGCACCGAAAAATAGCCCAAATAGCATCGTGCCAATTAGTGCGTAGGTTGAAAATGAAACATTGTTTTTACTCAAAAGAGTGCCCTTCTTTCTATAAAAGATTAGATACATACAAAGCGAGATAGATAACAGAAGGTAAGATATGTCCTAAAATAATAAAAAGGAATCGCTACAATACGCAATTCCTTTGGACATAATATGTCTAATTTGCCTCGTCAACAGCACTATAACATTGAAAGAATACATCAACTCGTTCAATAGCACTTCAATAACGTACAATCATACGCATTCCTTTTAACGGTAGACAGCCGGATACGCTTACTAAAATTCAGCGAATCTTCTCGGAGAGGATTTTCAATCAAATCGGTACACTGCCTTTCACCATTTCAGCAGTTCTCTGTGCTACCTATCGGATGTACTCGTTCTCGTCAATGAATTTGTATGCTCTATGTTGTGAATTATCGTAACAAACTGATAATTCTATGTCAATAGTCATTTTATGTCTTTGAGAAAAAATAATAGGTCCAAAATCCTGCAAATTATTTTTAGGAAAAAATAGTGAGTAATAAGACCTTTTATTATAAAAAATATTTATTTAATAATGCTTATATGGTAAATTAGCATCAGATAAAAAATACTATAATCGACTTGAGAAGAAGGAGTATGAAAATGATGAAAAAATGGGTATTTGCATTATGCGGCGTGGCTCTTGTGACAGCTACACCATTGACAGCAAGCGCAGCAACTGTGGAAGATCAAGCAGTCGTTGTTGAAACAAAAACAGAAAAAGTGACATGGAAACCGATGAGTGATAACGCTGCTGCCAAAACGGATGAGGTAGCGATTACTGAGGTAGCGATTACACCGGATAAACCGGCTACAACGAAAAAGACGACGAAGAAAAAAGCAGCGAAAAAGAAAAAACGACGAAGAAAAAATCGTCAAAGAAAAAATAACCCTTTCTCTTAAGTCGTGGCTATATAAATAAAAAGTAGGTAGCGCAATGAGCGATACCTACTTTTTTTAATACATTATTATTCTTTTGATTCCCAAAGCATTAAATCATCTTCGGTAATCAGTGTTTTATCGACTAGTGGATCTGATTGTTTCGCAAAGCGGTAATCGGTATTTTGAATCGCTTTTTGGACGATATTACGTACAAGGCCCGCATTGCCAAATGTTTCATCGCGGTATTCATACGCATTCATTAAATAAAATGAGAGTGCGCGTAAAGCCTGCTCGGAATAGTGATAGCCGGATTGCTGTGCCATTTGTGTCGCAATAGCTAGCAACTGTTCCGGTGTGTAATCAGGGAAGTTTAGCCAATCACGGAAGCGGCGCTGTAACCCTTCATTTTGATTAATAAATTGGGTCATTTTTTCGGGGTAACCGGCGATAATAACGACCATTTCATCGCGGTATTGCTCTAAATAGTTTAGTAACGTGTCGACGACGCGCTTGCCGACGTCTTCATTGCCATATTGAGCGAGCTGATAGGCTTCATCAATAAATAACACACCATGGCGCGCTCGCTGAATATAATGTTGCGTGAAGCGCTCGATATCACCGACATGTGGCCCGACGAGCATATCACGTGTTACTTCAACTAATTCACCTCGTTCCACAATACCGAGTGCCTCATAAATTTTCGCGATAATGCGTGCGACGACTGTTTTCCCAGTGCCAGGATGTCCTGTTAATACAAAATTCGTCGTTAAATGCTCGACACCTTTGTCCTCATCACGGTAGTAACGTGTCAGCTCAATCAGCTTAGTAACGGATTGTTTCACATTGTCTAGCCCAACGAGAGTGTATAATTCATCGAGTGCCTCTTGCAGCATGTCCTCTTGAATAGGAACGGTGAAATCGCGCTTTTGCGGGCTTGCCACAACGGTTTTTACATCATCAATCGTAATCGTTGAGAGCAGCTCCTTCGTCCATAATGTACGATCGATGTCCATACAACGTAGCTTTTGAGCAGTCACCATTTTTGCGACATCATTACGAACAGTCCGAGCATTGGCAAAATAGCTATCTTTTTTACGCCATAAGCGAATAAATTCCTTTAGTAGCGCCTCTTTTGCACGCGCATCAAGCGTTCGTTTTTGCTGCGTTAGCATATTATCAGCAATCTGTACCATTTCTTCCGGTGTATAATCTTCAAAATGGAAAAACTGTGTAAAGCGACTTTCAAAGCCTGGATTGCTTTTTAAAAAATGCTGCATTTCCTCAGGATAACCCGCCGCAATAACGACAAATTCCCCGCGATGTTTTTCCATTGCCTCCAATAGCACTTCAATTGCCTCAGAACCAAAATCCTTTGAGCTATGACGATTTGATAGCGCGTAGGCTTCATCAATAAATAAAATACCACCCATCGCCTCATCGATTTTCTCCTGCGTTTTTGGTGCCGTTTGCCCGATATAAGGACCAACTAATTGCTCGCGATTTACTTGCACAACATGCCCTTTTTCGAGTAAGCCAAGCTCCTTATACAGCTTGGCTAAAATATGGGCAAAAGTTGTTTTCCCTGTCCCAGGGTTACCATATAATACCGTGTGACTTGCAATCGTTTGAATCGGGTCATCAAAGCCAAGCTCTGCCACTTCGGTATTAAACTGCGAAATACGTACAAGATCATGGAGCGATTTTTTAATTTTTGGTAAGCCCACTAATGCATCTAACTCTTTTAAAGCACTAATTTCCTGTGTTTTTGGGGTACTAATTTTAAAGCGTACAGGGCCTGTAGAGGCAACCGTTTCACCTTCTTTTAAATAGTTACCGCGCGTATTGCCAGCGTAATCTGGCGTAATGAGTTGCACCGCTGTGGCGTCTTTTTTTTCGTATACCCCATACTGCTTATTATGCTCGAAGCGGCTATCTGTCACCGTTGCACTTGCATTTGAGTGAATGTAGAGACCATTACGCTCCGCATATTCTAAAATACTGTCGGTCATTTGTAGTGCCGCCATGCTCGCTACATAAATATTGTCATAGCCACTCGTCCGAATTGTCGTATGTTGTAAAATACTATTGCTATTTTCCTTTAAGATGACGCCGTATTCTTTCGCATCGCTTAAACGGCTATTTGCGAGCGTCAAATCGCTATCATCGAGTGAAATATTGCTATAGCCATTGAGCGCAATATCACAATTATCAATCGTTGCAACACTGCCTTCCTTTAGCCACACACCATGTTCATTATTACGTTCAATCGTTGAACTTTTGACATGTAGCGTTGATTGACTACCGCCAACACCAGGATAACGACATTCGGAAACTTTACAATCATCCATCTCGATTGTGGCTTGCTCACGTGCCCACACACCATTTTGATTGGCCTTTGTTAGCGTACAGCGCGTCATCGTTAGGCGACTACTTTTTTCCACAATTAAATGCGAAGCCTCCTGATTATTGAACTGACAATCGTGAATATTCGCTATTGCGCGGTCCTTTAACCACACACCGCTTTGTAAGCCATCAAACAAATCGCATGTCTCCATTTCAATTTCGCTCGTCTCCACACCGACTGCCGGGTATTTATTACGGAATAGTTTTGACTGCTTGAGCGTTACTTTACTATTATCTGATATCCATAGCCCATTTTTAGCGGAATCATGCAATGTACAATCAATGATACTGCCATCACTATTAATAAAGCATACATTTGATCCTGCATTATGATTGAAATCACAGCCTGTCACATGCGCAATCGAGCGCTTGGAAATATATAGCCCATCTGATGCGGAATGGTCAATGCGGCAATCCTGTAAATTAATCATGGAATCAGCAAGCTCGATATTGGCATAAATATTATGCCTAATCGTACAATCAAGCACCTGAGCCTTCGATTGATCTTTCATCCAAATACCACATTGATTGGAATTTAGTAGCTGTGTCTGTTCAATAAAAAGTTGACTATGCGCGATGCTAATATTTGGCTTCGCATTATTGGATAATTCGCTTCGTGTAATGCTAATCACACTTTGATTTAGTGCCCATAGGCCGGCACCATCCTGACTATTTTTCGAGATGCTATCAGATAATGTGGTTTTAGTGCCGTCTACTTTAATGTTCGATTCGACGGAGCGTAACACTTTCGAGTGATGCACTAATAGCTCACCATCAATTGTTGAAATACCAAACTTTTTACAGTCTAAAATCGTACTATGTTCAACTGTGACAGATGCTTGCTGACTATAAAGTCCAATGGTCGCACCATGAATGGTCGTACTTTGAATGATCGTTTGCGCCTTCGTAAAAATACCGTAGTCCCCACCACGGATTTGACATTGCACAAATGTCGTAGGTGCAAAAATGTCAAGAGCGTTAGCGGCAGTAGGTTCAAACGTACAATTTGCAAAATACGGCGTGCCTTTTTCGACTGTCACAGTGGAATGGAAATGTATATTTTCAAAGCGCACATTGGCCTGTACGCGAATCGGTTGTTTAAAAATAGTTGCTTGTCCGCGGACACGGATGTTTTTCGCAATAGTTAATGGTTCTTGAAATTGTCCTGTAATGTCGATTGTATCGCCATCTACCGCTACTTCTAGTGCAGCGGCAATGGTTTTGTAGGGAGAAAAAGATTCTGTTGATACGATTAATGTTTGTCCCACTGTTGCTCACCTCATGTTCTTCAAATACGTCTAATCTTTCTATACCCCAACTTAATTTTAACGAAAACATGGTTGCCTTTTTCATATAGGGGAAACAGGTAGTATATCCAAACGAGGGAGGAAGTAAAATGATTCGTCAAGCAGAAAAAAATGAGGCGATGCGTGTCGCCGAGCTTGCGCTATTACTATGGCCAAACAATGATTTAGCAGCATTTACAAAGGAATTTAAAGCATGGATTGAGGATGACGAGACATTGATTTTACTCGCGTTAGATCAAGGCTATGCAGTTGGCTTTGCTCAGTGTCAGCTGCGTCATGATTATGTGGAGGGCACCGATTCATCTCCTGTTGGTTATTTAGAGGGACTATATGTTAAGAAAGCGTACCGCATGAAAGGCATCGCGAATGAACTCGTGAAGAGCTGTGAGCTTTGGGCTAAGGATAAAAAATGTCGCGAGTTTGCGAGTGATTGTAAGTTATCAAATGATGCCAGTATTAGAATGCATAAAAAGCTAGGTTTTACCGAGGCCAATCGTATCGTATGTTTTACAAAGACGCTGCGTTAACTGACGATGCACAGAAAAATGACTTATATGAAATCGTTTAGGAGCTCAGGAAGCGGGTTTTGACTACAACATAATTAAAAATAAGTGCCAAAATCCAGCTATTTTCATACGAAAAAATAAGTAGTTACTAAATAACGTGTAAAAAAGCTGTCAATGAAAATTTTTATTTACGATTTTTTATCAAATGATCATTATTTTTAAGTAATGCAAAATACGGATTTTAACCGATAAAGGGCTAAAACGAGGCTGTTTTGGCGCTCTGACGGGTGCTTTTGTACTCAAAAATCAAGATGGAAACAAAAATGATGTCATTTATTTAACGCACACGAAAATGTGTCATTATAAAGCACTGACAGCGAAGAAAGGGGGCTTATAAATGCCCGAAATCGCATAAAATGGGTCGAAAATCGTCCTCTATGGGGTGTTTTTCGCCCGTTTTTAATTACTTGAATGGACAAAAGTTAGTAATTATCGCCAAACATTTACTATTTATTTTTGATAAACTAGGAAAAGGACAGATATATACGATTTTTATAGCGCTATTTTCTTAGAAATGACGCATATTTAAAATTAAGTCGTATCTAAAACACGCTATCTGAGGTAATCAGTTAGTTGTGATTGTTTATTTCAAAATAAACCAAAGGGGATACATAGAATGATTAAAAATATTAGAGACTATGATGGTGAATTAGAAGCTGATGCGTATATCAATTTATTTGAAAAAGAGATTGAAATTCATTTTGAAAGCGAAGAGGATATTGCCTATGCAGAACTATGTGTGGCGCATTTCAATACACTAAGCGAAGAACAGATTACGCAGCTTTGTGAAGCAGCTATTCGTTATTGCAATGAGTTTTTAGAAGAGATTGATGAGGAGCCACAAATTTTTGCAACGCCGCGCGATGTATTAAAAGAAATCACACCACGTGGTATGCAAATTACACAGCCAGCAGACCGTACTGTACCGATTATTGATTTAGAATTAGATTGTAGTTGGGAAGAGGAGCATGGTATGCAGTGGGTTATTCGAGGCGATAAGGTGCTATATGTAGGTGCCTATGAGGGTGTAGATCCCGAGGGAGACTGCGGTGCAGGGGAAGATTGGAATTATATCGTATGACAAATGAACAATTATTATTTTCAGATGAATTATTCGTCATGCCAGAAAATCCGCTATCCTTTAGCGATATCGTACGAATTTTTAATGGAGCATATTACACTAGACTGGGATAGGCTTTATTTTGGTTTGAAAAGTGCGTATATTCCACTAGATTATGCCGTGAAAAAGGCGCTAGAAGAAGTGTTTAGTGGTGCACAGTCAGATACAGTGCTCGCACTTGCTTCTATTTTTAAGAGCGAGGATGCATTAGCAGCACAATACGTAGAGGATTTAGTGGCGGAGCACGTCATTTCACGTGCGCTACTAACGGATGAAACGCATATGCTACGCTGTAAAAATCAATTTCTATATGTAGCAATGCTTTGGCTATATGAAAACCGCGATGACTATAATCAATCAATTTTGAAGAACCCTTTCAGCCGTTTGAGTATAATGTAAAGGTCTATGACGTATTATATGATTTTAAATTGCCTTCGCTTGTGGCAGAGGAATTTTACCGTTTCACGATTATGTATCAAGTGACAGAGGACAATAAAAAAGGCTATCTCACCGCGTGGGAGCAGTTTTTAAGCGAACAAAAATTAATCGCAACACAAAGAGGCTGAGACATACGTGTAAAAAAACAACTGCTCCTATGAGCATAAAAAAACCGGAATCCCGCTGTGGCGCGGTTCCGGTTTTTCGTTGCGAACGCTAAAAAAGGAACATGACGTATTTTGTCACAGTCTCTTTCATGCATTATTTTTCTAATGATTCGACGAAGCGTTTAATACGTGTTACCGCTTCTTGTAGATTTTCAAGTGATGAAGCATATGAGCAGCGAATATGTCCCTCGCCACTTTCTCCGAATACATCACCAGGTACAACGGCTACTTTTTCCTGTTGTAATAACTGCTCAGCAAACTCCTGCGAGCTAAGACCTGTTGATTTAATTGACGGGAAGGCATAGAATGCACCGCCAGGATTATGACAGCTAAGGCCCATTTCATTAAAGGATTCGACGATAAAGTTACGACGACGACGGTAGCTTTTGACCATCATGTCGACTTCGGGGCGACCGTTGCGTAGAGCTTCAATGGCCGCATACTGTGCCATAGTCGATGCACACATTAATTGATATTGAAATACTTTTAGCATTGCCTCTGAAATTTCCTGTGGTGCACAAACAAAGCCTAAGCGCCAGCCAGTCATCGCAAAGCCTTTTGAGAAGCCATTGATTAAAATCGTACGCTCGCGCATATCATTGATTGCCGCAAAGCTCGTATAGTTTTCATCATAAGCAAGCTCCGCATAAATTTCATCCGAAATCACGAGTAAGTCATGCTTGATGGCATATGTGGCAATGCCTTCTAAATCAGCTTTTGATAGCATCGTACCGGTTGGGTTATTTGGTGAACAAATCATAATCGCTTTTGTACGTTCAGTTGTCACCGCTTCTAATTGCTCCGGTAAAATTTTGAAGTCATTTTCCTGTAAAGCCTGTACCGTCACCGCAGTACCGCCTGCAAGCTCGACAGTCGGTACATAGGATACGAAGCAAGGCTCAACAACAATTACTTCATCGCCCGGATCTAAAATCGTGCGCATCGCAATATCGATTGCAGAGCTTGCGCCAACGGTTACGATGACTTCATGTTCTGGATCGTATGTAACATCAAATTCATTATACATATACTGTGCAATTTCTTGACGTAGTTCAAGAAGTCCTGCATTTGGCGTATAGGCAGTGAAACCTTGTTCGAGTGAACGAATGGCTTCTTCCCGTACATGCCATGGTGTCACAAAATCAGGCTCACCAACACCAAGTGAAATAACACCCTCCATCCCTGCTGCTAAGTCGAAAAATTTACGAATACCAGATGGCTTCAGCTCGCTCACCATTTTGGAAACATAGCTTTTTCTAGATGTAATCATTATGGAGACACCACGATTCGTTTATCTTGATTGCCAGCCTCTAAAACTGTGCCATCGTGCTTGTATTTCTTTAAAATGAAATGCGTTGTTGTTGAGATGACGGAATCAAGTGTTGATAATTTTTGTGACACGAAGTTTGCGACCTCATTCATTGATTTGCCTTCAACGATAACGGATAAATCGTAGGCACCTGACATCAAGTAGACAGATTGCACTTTGTCGAAGCGGTAAATGCGCTCTGCAATATCATCAAAGCCAACACCTTGTTTTGGTGTTACTTTGACATCGATCATTGCGCGTACGCCTGGGTGCTCTTCAATCTTTGTCCAGTCAACAAGGGATAAATAGCGTACAATAATTTTTTGATCTTCTAATTTTTTGACAGCAGCTTCAGTTTCTTCTAATGTATACCCGACCATTTTAGCTACATTCGCTAAATCCATACGAGCGTCTTTTTCTAAGATTTCAACAATTTCGATTTCTTGTGCTGTAAGTTTCATAAATTGCCCTCCAATGATGATGAGAAAAGGTGCTCTCATCCATAATATCCGAATTTTTACATAAACTATTTGAATTATCACATAATTCGAATGTATCTATTTTACAATAGACAACGTATAAAAGAAACGCTGTATTACAACAAAATGTTGCGAATTCGTGGAAAATGATATGAAAACAGAAAAATTACGGGCGAAAGGCTAGAACTTGTAGTGCGCGTTGCTGTTTCATCTGTGTTACAATCGCACATGAGGTGAGGCGTTATGCGCTGTGGAACGAAGCGATTTACGATTGAATATGAACAGGATGGAAAGCGTCAAACGACCGAAGTGCAGGCGCGCACGATGGCAGAGGCACGTAAGCAAGTGCGAATGACATGTGGCGGCAAGGTCATTCAAGTTAAAACAACGTAAAAAAGAGGAGGGATCCTATTAGGGTCCTTCCTCTTTTGTTATAAAATATTTTTAGCCATCACAATAACGGCAAATAAATAAAAGCCACAATACATAATAATCGCGTAAAAGTAATGCATACTGAGCTTATGATAGCGATGCTCATACCAAATATAAACGGCGATGTGAAGCGTAATCAGGCAAAGGAAAATTGCTGCATTAAACATTGTCGCAGCCGAAATATACGCTAAAAAGATAATGGCTCCCACAACGAGAATGACGATTGACCAAAGTGGCGTTTTCAGGAGTGTGCGTTTTGGAATATCTAGACGATGACGTAACCATGCGGATACACCAGCATTTAAAAGAATTAAGACAAATAAGGCGACAAAAAATAGATTGGGTGTTTGCGGGAAGAAAATATCATATAATTGCTGTTCTTGTGCTGTATTCGCAAAATCATAATAGTGTTTTTGGTCGACATCGTACAATACCGCATGAGGCTCTGCTAATAATAGCTGATAGCGTTTTTGCTCTTTTTTGTCATTCATCATAATGAAGTCCATCCAGGCCTCGCTACGTGACGGTGCGCTTGTTGTTGTCGCATTTGCTACAGCCTCGTTCACCTGTTTAAGCGTTTTGGTGTCGGTGATTTTTTGGTTCGTAAAATAAAAAATAGACGGCTTCGCTAAAAAATGATCATTAGGTGCGTTAACATGAGCTGCTGAATAAATCGTCGTCGCAGTAATTTTGTCAACTGTTGCGGTTTTTGCTGTCCATTGTGGCACGTAAGTCATAGATAGAATCGGTACTAAGGCAATTGCCACAAACGCAACGAGATAGACGATTTTCTCTGTTTTTAAAAAATAAAATATAGCCACAAGAGAAGTAAGGCCAATAATAAGAACAATCAGTAATTCAATCATATATCGAAAAAATCCCCCTTTCTATTCCATAGTATGATGATAATTAACAATAAGTTCAAATAATTTTTTAACGCTTTTTGGGAAAGTGCGTTTTGCCAGTAGACATCATAGCTTAGAAGGTACCCATTTTTGTTGTAAATTATCTAGGTTAATTGGCTGCTTTTAGGCCTTCGGTTTTAAGTCCTTCAAATACGAGAATAATACTACTACAACTATTTTTAGCGAAAGGGGCTAGTAACGATGAGAATCAGTGTAACCGAGGCAGCGAAAGCTTTAAAGTTAACGACTGAGCAAGTGATTGAGCGATGTGAAGACGAGCGCTTATTTGCAATTCAGGAAAATGGCATCTGGATTCTCGATAGTGATTATTTAGCAGAAACCTTTCCTGCAGAAGTGTGGGTATTTCCAGATCCTACACTCGGACCGGTAGCAATCTTTATTGCCAGTGAGGAAATTCGTTTGTTTTATAAAATGCATCAAACGAGGGAGAGCTATTTTGACGAGCATTATGACACCTTAAAAAAAGAGTATCATATAGAGCAGGAGCCATTTACAATGGCAGATGTCGTGTGGGAGGACATCGAAAAATATCCGGATATGGTGGATGTCGCCTATTATAGTAAAGAATTTTGCGAGGAGCAGCATTTAGAGTTTACCGAGCGCTATCCACGAATGTATCGGGGCTATCCGATTGAGACACCGGACTTTGTCGATTTATTTTTAGAAGAGGAAATGATGACGACCGAAAGCTTTGTGCTGAGTGAGAATTTTATCGGATTTGAAAAGGGCTATCGCCTGTACCGCGTGTTAAAATACGAGGATTCTTTTATGCCAGGGTTATTTATGGAAGTAGCATTTGAACAGCAGAGCCTGCGTGAAGTGACGTTACTTGGCACGAAGCAGCAAATAATTGATAACTACAAATTAACAACAGAGCAGGCGAATGAACTGGAAGATTTGTAGGAAACAATATCATTGTATAACGGCATATAACATCGTATGATAAGGATATTGTTTAACGAAAAGGACTGACAACATGATTGATATTGGCTTAAATTTAACGGAAGATCAATTTTTAGGAAAAGAACGTGATGTACTGACACGCGCACTAGAAGCGGGTGTCAAACAAATGATTTTAACAGGTGGTAGTGTAGAAGGTAGTGAGCGTGCATTAGCGATGGCGAAGAAGCATGAGCATGTATTGTTTTCAACAGCTGGTGTGCACCCACATGATGCGAAAACATTTGATAATACATCTGCGGAGCGTTTACGTGCCCTTTATAAAGACCCACAAGTGATTGCGGTTGGAGAATGTGGCCTTGATTTTGACCGCAACTATTCAGACCCAGCGGACCAATACCGCGTATTTGAGACACAGCTTTCTTTAGCTGAAGAAAATGATTTACCGATTTTTTTACATGAACGTGCAGCACATCTCGAATTTATCGATGTTATGAAGCAGCATCCGGCACTTATTGAACGTGCAGTTGTACACTGCTTCACTGGTGATAAGGAGCAACTTAAAAATTATTTGGATTTAGGCTTTCATATAGGTGTGACGGGCTGGGTATGTGATCCAAAACGCGGTACGGAATTACGTGATGCACTACAATATATGCCACTAGACCGTCTAATGATTGAGACAGATGCACCGTATTTAATTCCAAAAAATTTGAAACCGAAGCCCAAATCACGTACGAATGAACCAATGTATTTACCGCATATCGGCCGTGAAATTGCGGATATTATGCAAGTAGAGGAAACGGTGTTTTTTGAAACAGTAGCTGAGAATACAAAGCGATTTTTCAAACTATAATGTTTAATTAGATAAATAAAGGGCATCCTAATACATGTACTAGTACAAACTATTTCAAGGAGGTTCTAGCAATGGATGAAAATTTAAACCAAGTAGATAAAAAGTTAAATAATTTAACTCCCGAACAGAAGCAAAAAATCTTAGATGATTTTGAAGATTTCAAATCTTATTTAGGTAAGCAAGTATCACGTGGTGAAAAACTTGGATTGAGCGAAGAAACGTTAGCAAAAGGTGCTAAATTCGTCGCAGAACATCTAGCTAAAAATGAAGATCCGCAAAATAGTGAGCAAAATTTACTGCAAGAGTTATGGAAAGTTACACAATCAGATGAAGAAAAAACAACACTTTCGACATTACTTGTGCGACTCGTTCAACAATAAATTATCTTGAAAAAACCAGGTGTCTTTTAATAGCACCTGGTTTTTTTGGCTAAGAATGAGCTGTCAGTTCATAATGTGAACCGTCATCACTACGCGTCATAAAGCCATATTCAATTAAATAGCGGCGTAGCGAAACGTAATCTTCATGAACGCCTTTCAAAATGGCATTGACCTGTGCCTCTGTATACGATTTTTTTGCTTCAAATCGTGTGATAATATGCTGCAGTATGACAATTTTGCGCTTTTCTTTACTCGGAATGGTCTCGATAGCACCATCTAAACCTTCTTTAAAATAGTTACTTAAAATCTTTTGGCGCTCATCATTTGTTATGGCATAACGTTCATCCACTTGCTTTGCCCCCTCATGTATCGAATATGGATGTGGTGTTTTTAATAGTTCCATTAACGCTAAATAATAATGTGCTTGGCGCTCACGCTCGCGCATTTTAAAACGATGTTGTCGGACAGTTGAGACACTTGAAATGGTATCGGACTTTTCAACAATTTCCTCATCACTTAAGCCCTCATAAAAATAGCGTAGCATTTCCACCTGAATATCTGAGAGACCAATGTCTTTTTTAGGGCGTTGTAAAAGCATTTCAAAATTGCCGCCATGTACTTCGCTTATATGTTGTTGCATTTTATACGTAGCATCAAAAAAACGACCGTCTATTGAAAAAATTTCATGAACAGATAAGGTCAAATCACAATATAAACAATGGAGTTGCTCATTATCCGTTTTATAACCAAGGTGTAAAGACACCTTTTCAATATTTTTCATAAACAAAAACACCTTTCGTTTGTTTTATAATAAACAATATATATATTATTTAAATAAATGTAAACAAAAAATAAAAAGTTTATAAAGTAATAGAAAACACTATAATGGTATGGTATTCTTAATAAAGTATTTGAATTTTTCTAAAATTAATGTGTTTTCGATATGTGATAAGGGAGTAAAGCAATCAAATGAACAATCAAATTATACAAAAAAATTGTTTGTTTTTAATTGATCAAGCGCAATTCACTGTCTTTCTGGAAGAGAAAGCATTGCTAGAGGATGCATTACCGGCGTCCCCTGCTTGGTCAACGATGACAGATGATTATGAAACAGCGAAACTTTCGATATGGGCGCAGTTAAATAGTGAGCGTTTAGTCAGTGTTCGAAATTGGGAAAAATCATTTGTTTATCCAGCAAATTATTATTTGATGGAAATTATGTACAATCATCCAGCAGTCACAGATTTTCTACAAAAATATGCTTATTATGCGCCTTCAGCGTATGTATTGGCACATTTTATATTGCAAAAAACAACAGAAGGATTAAGTAAAATAATGGATACTAAAAATGTTCAATATTTTAATTCATTTGATTCTCAGACGAAGCTTTACTATGATGCTGTACAAAAATCAGAAGAGAACGAGCGCTTTCAAAGTCATCAACGCAAGCTAATACATGCATTGATTAAAGATCGTAATCATAACAATGTTTATGGTGAAAGTGTAAAAATTGCGGTGCGTAATGCGGCAGGTTGGCTTATTGCACATAAAATAGAGCCTTTAAAAATGACGTTCTCTGATGAAGAAATGAAAACTTTCTAGTAGCAATGCTAGGAAGTTTTTTACGTAATGTATTGTTTTAATACCCCTATAGGTATAAAATTAAGCTATATTCAATAATGGAGGGATAGTATGTCGAAAAAAGTTGTTGTGATCGGCGGCGTAGCAGGAGGAGCTTCTACTGCTGCACGTGTTCGTCGTTTAGATGAAAAAGCTGAGATTATTATGCTTGAAAAAGGTCCACATGTATCATTTTCTAATTGTTCATTACCGTTTCATTTAAGTGGAATTGTTAAGAATAGCGAAAAATTATTAATGATGGATCCGGTACAATTTAAGAAAAATACAATATTGATGCACGTGTTTTTCAAGAGGTAACACATATTGATAAAGTGAATAAAAAAGTGACAATACATAATCATGCAACAGGTGAAACAAGTGATGAGAGCTATGATGTGTTGGTGCTGTCTCCAGGCGCCAAACCAATCGTACCAGCGCTTCCGGGTATCGATGCGACACATGTTTTCACAGTGCGTAATGTCGTGGATATTGAACGCTTACAGCAGTATGTATCACAAGATACGATTGAAAATATCGCCGTTATCGGTGGTGGGTTTATCGGTGTAGAAGTGGCAGAAAATCTACGCCTAGCGAATAAAAATGTTGCACTGATTGAATTTGCACCACAAGTAATGGCGCCATTTGATGACGATATGGTTCAAATCATTCATAAGGAGATGCTTGATAAAGGCATTGATTTACGTGTAGGAGATGGTCTTGCATCTATCGAGGACAAAACAGTTACATTGCAGTCAGGTAAGCAAGTAAAAGCGGATGCAGTCGTACTAGCCATTGGCGTTCGTCCAGATACTACTTTAGCAGAGGATGCGGGCTTAGATATTGGTGAAACGGGTGCCATTGTTGTCGATGGTAATTATGTTACAAGTGATCCATCGATTTATGCGGTAGGCGATGCGATTGAAGTATTCCACCAAATTTTGCATAAGAAAACACGTCTTGCGCTGGCAGGACCAGCTCAAAAACAAGCGCGTGCAGCGGCAGACCACATGTACGGCATCACAAACCGTCACCGCGGTGTCATTGGTTCATCAAGCATTCAAATTTTTGATTACGCATGTGCGACAACGGGCATCAATGAGCGCACAGCACGTGAAGCAGGTATGACAGTCGATAGCGTTTATGTTATTTCGCCTGATAAAGTGGGGTTAATGCTGAATAGTAATCCGCTTCATTTCAAATTAATTTTTGAAGTGCCAACAGGAAAGATTGTCGGTGCACAAGCAATTGGTAAAGGCAATGCGGACAAACGAATTGATGTCATTGCGACGCTTATTTCATTTGGTGGCACAGTCGATGATTTAAAAGATTTAGAGTTATCGTATTCACCAATGTATGGCACAGCCAAGGATGTTGTGAATATGGCGGCACTCGTAGCGGATAATCTTTTAGCGGGGCGCTTCAAGCAAGTTCATGTGTCACAAACGCGTGAATTAGTAGAATCAGGGGCCTATATTGTCGATGTGCGTGAAGAGGCAGAATTAAAAAATGGCATGCTAAAAGGTGCACATAATATTCCTTTAAGCCAGTTACGTGAACGTATGGATGAAATTCCTCGCGATATTCCAGTTTATATTCACTGTCGTTCTGCACAACGAAGCTATAACGCAACGGTAGCGCTTCAAGGTGCTGGCTTTACAAATGTAAAAAATATGGCAGGCTCATTCTTAGGCACATGCTTATATGAATATTTCCGTGATACAACAGAAGGTCGCGAGCCGATTGTAACGAACTATAACTTTAAATAATACCTATAAGGGTATAAAAGGTCTTTCTTTTTGCAAAAGAAAGGCCTTTTATTATGCTTCAAAAATATTTTTTATGAATGATGAAAGCGCTTTAGTAAACGTTTTTCTGTGATAAACGAGAAAAAGTAGAAAAAATAATAGTTGCAAAAATAAAAAAACGTTTTATGCTTCAAATCAAATAATGCAAGGGGGTTTGGGCAATGGCTGAACTACTAAAAAATTTCTTTTTGACACTATCAAATAATCGTACGCTAAATGCAGGGGCACAAAAATTTGGATTGAAATTAGGTGCACAATCTGTCGTGGCGGGGACAAATATTGACGAGGCAGTCGAGACCATTCGTCATTTGAATGAGCAGGGCATCGAAGCAACAATTGATAATTTAGGGGAATTTGTACATGACCGCGCTGAAGCAACAGCAGCAAAAGAGCAAATTTTAGCAGTCGTAGAAGCGATTCATGCGAGTGGTGTTCAATCCCATATTTCGA
>NZ_HE578958.1:52058-77405 GCF_000307285.2 Kurthia sp. Dielmo | reverse complement strand
CTAATATAATAGAAGAAAGTCCATTTTTTAATCGATAATGGATGCCAACAATATCGCTTACACGACTAAAGAGAACCCGTATGATTCGACGGGTTCTCTTTTTTTATAGTATGACTTGTTGATATTTTTTAGAATGCCATTGCGTCATATCACCATGTCTTTATTTTTGTAGAAGTAACGAATTTTTTCGTTTTGAAAGGCTGTGGTAGCTATTTTTTTAAGAAGATAAAATGTGTAAATGTTTCGGTGAAATCTTTGCTAACGTTCATTTCAGCGTAAGAATTTACGAATGAAGTATTGTATTTTTTATAAATGGTACTACGGTTTATCGTGCCGTATTTTTCCCAGTCCTTCATCGTGTTGCCTTTTAAGAATGCCTTATAAAAATGATGTAGCAATGAATTTTTTCATATGTTTACTATAGAATCTAAAATATTTAGGCTAAAAATAGTAAAATTTTTATGTTGAATACAAGCAAATACTCTAGCGTATATAAGTCTATACAATAAATACTAAGTACTTACAGCATATTTATTATATTTTAAATATGTAAAAATTCTTAAATTTTTAAAAGCAATTGCTTGAATTTTGAGCGATTTGGGAACAATATAAGTATAAGAGCAGTCAAAACTACATAGGTAAGGAATCGCTTGAGAGGGGGATGCAAATGCTACTTAGCATATTGATTACAGCAATTACGTTGCTACTTGTCATCCAAATTTTTAGAAAACGTACAATCATTAAGCAACTTACGCACAAGGAACGTTATTTAGCTCTAACTTCATATTGTGGATTATTTACACTCATGATCATCGGCTATCATTTTCTTGATAAGTGGATTATGATCTTAGATGTAACGAAATTTATTCGGAGTGTTGTGTTTTTTGTTTATTGCTTTATTACCGTTTGCTTGATTGCGGTACTTTTAGAGCGTATGTTACCGAAAAAACTATTATCTGTGTTGATTAAACAACATTAAAGCGGAATGCTTTCTATCATAGTGAAACCCTATATTACATAAAAATGTAATATGGGGTTTTTTTCTATATTATTCATTATTTTACGCTTTCATGTATGGATAATTGGTATACTTAGGAACTAAGGGGGGATGGGTATGACATGGCGTCATTTTGGTGTAGTCGTAGGGGGAATTTTGTTACTTGTCATTGCGATGGGCATTAGCCGCTTCGCGTTTACGCCGATTTTACCGTATATGCGACAAGATGTCGGCTTTTCATTTCAGGAAGCGAGTTATTTAGCTTCTAGCAATTATATTGGTTATTTTATCGGAGCCATTTGGGCAGGCTTTTTATACAAACGACGCAAGGCCATTTTAATTTGGAGCGTCGTTATCAACGTGCTATCTGTCTTATTGATGGGAATTGTAGATTTCTTTACGGTGTGGTTAGTATTACGCTTAATTGCAGGCATTACTGGGGGCTTAATTTTTGTCTTAACATCAAGCGTCATCATGGATTATTTAGCACATCATGCACTCGCAAAATGGTCAGGCTACTTATTTAGTGGCATTGGTCTCGGTATTGCATTATCCGGCTTAATCGTGCCATTTTTAGCAGAGCGTGTACTATGGACGGGAGCATGGATTGGTCTAGGCATCCTATCAGCCATTTTCGTAGTATGTATTCATATATTATGGCGTCCAGTTGAAGTACCCGAGCTGAGAAAGATTGAAAAAACAGCCGACACGCGCGTTGTGAAGGGCTTTATGCTGTGGCTTATTGTAGCATATGGCTTTGAGGGGCTTGGCTATATTATTACAGGCACTTTTTTAGTGGATATTATTCATCATATTCCGGCGCTAACGGACTATGCCGGCTATAGCTGGGTTGTTGTTGGCTTAGCGGCAGTACCATCTGCGCCAATTTGGACCGTATTACTTGAAAAAACATCGGCCATTACGTTACTAGTTAGCGCGTATAGTTTACAAATTATCGGCATCCTGTTACCGGTGTTTTCACAAACCGTTTCAAGTGTGCTACTCTCTTCTTTTTTATACGGCTTAACGTTTGTTGGCATCGTCACGCTAACGACTGCGTATGCGCGAAAACGTTATCCACAGCAAAGTGGGGTCGTTGTCTCGTTATTGACGAGCGTCTATGCATTTGGTCAAATTATTGGGCCACTTTTTGCGGGGGAAATTGTATCAATTTATCATAATCAATTAGCAGCGCTTGCATTTGCGGGCGTAATGGTGACAGTTGCACTTGTTATTTTATGTGTTGGGCGCATGCTCACCGTACGACAAGAGGGATTGAGCGAATAATTAGCATAAGAAAAAGAGGCTTTGACATACGTGTAAAAATCACCTCTCCTAGGAGCATAAGAAAAACCGGAATCGCGCGGTGGTGCGGTTCCGGTTTTTCGTTGCGAATGCTAAAAAAGGAACATGACGTGTTTTGCCTCAGTCTCTTTTTTATTAGCGTTGCATTTCTTGTGTAGGGCCCATTACTGGAGGAACTGTAAGCCCTGCTTGGCGTAATAAAACCGTCATTTGACCACGGTGATGTGTTTGGTGGTCGATGAACATGCGCAGTACCGCGCCACGAGGAGCATTTCCTTGAATAAATGGTACTTCCTCAAGTAATGCTTCATCTGTAAGTGTGTCTGCTTTTTCAGTAATCTCTGCTGCAATTTGCTCGTAAGCGGCTACGATTTTTGCGGCTTCTGTAGGAACTTCTTGTGGGTTTCCTACAGATGTTAATTGTAGTCCAGCAACTTGTCCGACGAAGAACATAGGGGCAGTAGCTAAATGCCAGCCTAACCAACCTAATGTGCTATGACCTTCAACAATTGCTTGGTTTAATGTGTCATCAGTTAAAGCACCTAATACCATTTTTGTGCCACCGGCGGCATGTGCCCAGTCTTGTTTGAAATCTTCCATTTTGCGATACATTGTAACACGCTCCTTTTCGTTATTATTATGCCATAATTTATCAGGCGTATTCAATTGGAATATCTGTAATCGCAACCCTTTAATAGAGAGAGAATGCGATAATTTATAAAAAAATAGGAAAATAAGACGATAATATTTATGATGTTTGTAAATCGAAAGAAGTGGTTAAAGTAAGTTGAGGAGGTATAGGGACATGGCTATCAACGGGTTATTACAACAATATAGTGAATGGGTGCTTGAAGACCGCCTACGTCATGCTACGATGGTATTTTGTGGCTACGCGAAGGACATGCTTGAGCCGATTGAGCAGCTTTTAACGTACAGCTTTCGTGAGCAGGAACGCCAAACGTGGTTGGATGCCTTTCAGACACTGCGAACAAATGTCGCCAAACTGGACCATGTCGCAGATTATGATGATGAAAAATACGTTCATTTAATTAAACAACTGCGACAAGAAGGAGCCTCATTACGCATATTAAATCATATACAGCGCGAGCATCAGCGCTTTTTAGATGTTATGACAAAGGAGTTACTCGCGCCGTTATATGAGCCGCTTGAACGATTAGCTAGTTTAGCTGATTTTGATTTTGAAGAGCTACAAGCCAGCGAGGTCATTCGCCGCTTTAGTTATAAACCGATTGAAATTATTGACCAATTCGATTATTTTTCAGAAAGTCTGAGCGGGACGAGCATTAAAGCAGCAACACTTGCGCAGTTAACATTATTAATTGCACAGTTAATTGAGCAGCTCGCGCATTTTAATGTTTATGAGTTAGATGTGTTACATAAGGAATTAGATGGTGAATATATGGTGAGTATCGGCGCGATGCCGCGCAGCCTCGCGCCTGATGTAGCGCGCCATCATGTATGCAAAGTATTCGAGCGAGGATTTTATATAAAAGAGACGAATGACGTGTTGCGCGAAGCAAAAGTGATGACCGTCATGTAACGGAGGAGAGCATATGACAATTTTAGGAATCGATTTAGGCACAACAAATTCAGCGATGGCGTATGTTAAAAACGGTCAGCCTGAAATGATTGTCAATTCACGAGGTGAGCGCACGACCCCATCTGTATTTCAAAAAAATATTAACGGCGAGCTAGTTGTGGGCAGTGTGGCGAAAAATCAATATTCATCCCTCCCGGAGCAAACCGTACTCGAAATTAAGCGGAAGATGGGGACGGATGAAAAAATAACGGTCGGCGAAACAAGCTTTACGCCAGAACAAATTTCAGCACATTTTTTAAAGTACTTAAAGCAGGCCGCAGAAGATTTTTTAGGTGAAAAAATTACCGAAGCGGTCATTACAGTACCGGCGTATTTTTCCGATGCACAGCGTAAAGCAACTAAAATTGCTGGTGAAATCGCGGGGTTAAAGGTCGAGCGTATTTTGAATGAGCCAACCGCAGCAGCAATTGCTTATGGACTAGATCACCCTGATAGTGAGAAAAATATTATCGTCTATGATCTAGGCGGTGGAACCTTTGATATTTCCGTCGTACGTTTGGATAAAAATTTAATCGAAGTCAAGGCAAGCGCAGGGGACAATCATTTAGGTGGTATGGATTTAGACCGCTTATTAGTGGACTGGGTAGCGGAGCAGTTTGCGGCGCAATATGATGTGCCACTATTTAGTTTTGGTGAAGCGTCCGAGATTACACAGCGTCATGCCCGTGTGAAGCTCGAAGCGGAAAATGTGAAAAAGTCATTATCTAGTGAACTATCGGCGACATTTAATTTACCTTTTTTAGCAGTGTACGAAGGAAAGCCGATTTCACTTGATTATACGATTACACGTGCGGAATTTGAGGACATTGTGCGTCCACTATTAGAGGAGACCCTCGTGCATGTTGATAAGGCCATTCACGATGCAAAACTTGCACCAGATGCCATTGATGATATTATTTTAATTGGTGGCGCGACGCGTATTCCGCTCGTTCAAAAGCTTGTTGAAGCAAAATTTGAGCGCATAGCGAAAAAGGATATTAACCCAGATGAAGCGGTCGCATTAGGTGCTGCGATTCAAGGAGCGATGAAGGAAGATAGCTTGCCGGAGGAATCAAGTCTAATGGTCATTGATGTGTGTCCGTATACACTTGGGACCGATGTTTTACGCATTGTTGATGGCAAGCGTCAATCCGGTTACTTTGATATTTTAATTCGCCGCAATGAGCCGCTTCCAGTGACAGCAAAAAAAATCTACAATACGGTCAATGATAATCAAACGACGATTGATATTGGCGTTTATCAAGGGGATGATGAGGATGCGCGTGTCAATGATGACTTACGCATTACTGAAACGCCGCTTATTGTTGACAAAATTCCAGAAAATGCAGCTGGCAAGGAAAAAGTAGAGATTATGTTCCGCTATGACGTCAACGGACTGATTCAAATTGAAGCGACAGTGCTCAGTACCGGGCGTACGATTTCACAGGTGCTTGATGCACAGCGCGGTATTATGTCGGCGCGTCAAGTGAAAGAGGCGAAGCTCGAATTATTTGATGACTGGGAAAAATCAAAGCTTGCGAGTGAGATGAAGGGTGTCATTCGTCGTGCAAAAAAAGTGCGCCGTAATGCCGAGCCCCAGCAAGCTGTACAAATCGAAGAGGCTATTCAACAGCTTGAATATGCGATTCAAGAAACGGATGTTGAGCTTGTGAAGGCGCGCGAGGAAGCGTTACTTGATTTATTAATGGAGATTATTGAATAGGCATCTTGTGTCTAGAGCACGTTTAAAGTGAGTACTTTAAATGTGCTTTTTTATTTTTTCACAATGAAAACTAAGGAATATTGTCGTTAATTTGTGAAACGAAACTTCACAGACTATAAGGCATATCACGTAATTCTTAGTAAAATGGTTGACTTTATTAAGTATTCATTTTAAAGTTACTTACAATTCGTAAGTGATAGATGGCCATCATCGTTTGCAAATACAAAAAAGGAGCTTATTATGGAAAAACAACAACTTGCTACATTGCTATTACGTATTATGCTTGGCGCATCATTTTTAATACATGGACTATCTAAATTTCAAGGAGGCGTTGGCAATACGGCCGCATGGTTTGATTCTATCGGCTTGCCAGGTGGCTTAGCGTATGTGATTGCCATCATCGAAGTGCTAGGTGGTATTTTAATGATTTTAGGTATTGCCACGCGCTATGTCGCGATTGCATTCGTTGCGATTATGCTCGGTGCTATTTTCACTGTGAAAGCAGCAAATGGCTTTTTGGGTAATGACCAAGGGGCTGGCTATGAGTTAGAGCTTGTATTAGCAGTGATGGCGATTTATTTTGTGTTAGCGCCATTTAATGTCTATTCATTCACACGCAAAAAAGCATAGCGAAAATCCACTTCATAGCGTACGATAAAATAGGGTGAATGGACATGACAAAGATTTTAACATTTGGCGAAGCATTAATTGATATGCTGCCATTAGATGATACAAATACAGTGTATGAAAAATGCGCAGGCGGAGCACCGGCAAACGTCGCAGTAGGAATTGCCAAATTAGGCGGTAATGCGGCGTTTATGACAACAGTCGGCAATGACGCAAATGGCCGCTTTTTAACGGATACTTGCGCGTCTTACAGTGTGGATACGACGTCTATGTTTACAACAGATAAGGCACATACAGGTATGGCGTTTGTGACGCTTGAAAACGGGGAACGCTCATTTGATTTTATCGTGCAGCCAAGTGCGGACCAATTTTTATCCGTTGCGACGGTTAGAGAAGCGAAGGCGGCCTTTGATGGCGTAACGATTTTCCATTACGGCTCGCTTTCATGCACTCAGGAATCAACGAAGCAGGCAACCATTACAGCGATTAAACAAGCGAAGGCACAAGGCGCATTGATTTCATATGATCCGAATCTACGCTTGAATTTATGGCCAAATGCGGCACTTGCACGCGAAACGATTCTCGATATGTGGCAGTACGCCGATATCATCAAAATCTCGGAGGAAGAGCAAGCCTTTTTAGGGGAACTACCGACCTGTAAGCTACTCGTCATAACACAAGGTGAAAAGGGTTGTATTGTACAAACCGCCGCGCGTTCTTTTCATGTGCCAGGTGTTGCCGCATCTGTTGTTGATACAACGGGTGCCGGGGATGCCTTTGTGGCGGCGATGCTTCAAAGCATTGTCGAGCAGCGCTCACTAGAGGAAATTTTTGCACGTGCGAATAAAGCAGGTGCTATGGCTGTTACGCGAAAAGGAGCCATGACCGGCCTACCAACGGCAGAAGAACTATAATTGTATAATTCGATAAAAAGGCACTATGTCAATATGACACAGTGCCTTTTTTGCTTAGTTAAACGCTTGTTGAATCGTATTAAAATAATGCGCCGCCTTGAGCATACGTGCGCCGTACCAAAACATTTCACCGTCTACAAAAATGATTTTTGCGTTTGCTAAATATGGTTCAAATTCTGCGCGATGCTTTTCAGAGAACGGGAATGGCTCAGAGGACAGCAGGACATAGTCAAGCTTTGCCTGCTGCAAATCTTCGATTGTTACCGCAGGGTAGCGACCGTCGAGCTTCGTTATAGGATTGGTGAAGCCGAGCATTTCGAGCAGACTCGTAATATAGGTCGTCTTACCGACCGCCATATACGGCTTTCGCCACATTATATAGGCAGCATTACCAGATAGTGCTGGAAGTTGTGCAAAGGTTTTTTGAATCTCGTCTATTAATGCAACTGCCGCTTGCTGCACGCTCGCTAATGTACCGAGTGTTTCAATCAAACGATAGGCATCATCTACGGTCTCAACCTGGCATACGAATACAGGGTAGTGCGCGGCTAATGTCTCGACTATTTCCTTTGTGTTTTCTTCCTTTTCCGCAATGATTAATGTCGGATTGAGCGCGTGAATGGCTGCTTCATCTATCGTTTTTGTGCCACCAACGACTGCGATATCTTCGACGATTTCTTGTGGGAAAATGCAATATTTGGTGCGCCCAACGACAGATTTACTGCCTAATTCAAGCAATGTTTCCGTAATAGCGGGGCATAGTGAAATAATGCGCTGGGGCCCCGGTTGTACTACAAGTTGTCGACCTAAATGATCATGAATGGTTGTCAATAGTTCTCACCTCATCTTCTATTATAAAATATTCATCAGAAAATTGTGAAAATTTTCTGTATCATGTAAAATAATACATATAAAAAGACAGAATATGCTAGTTTAAGGGGGATTTTAAATGCGTGAAGCAGTAATTGTAGCAGCAACAAGAACCGCGGTTGGCCGTCGAAAAGGTGGCTTCGCTGATGTACGCCCAGATGATTTATTAGCAGATATTTTAGAAAGTGTTGTTAAACGAGCCGGTATTGAAAAGGCGGCAGTTGAGGATGTCATTATTGGCTGTGTGACACAATCACAGGAGCAGTCCATGAATATTGCGCGTACGGCAACGCTAATGGCGGGCTTCCCAATTGAAGTGCCAGGTGTAACGATTGACCGTCAGTGTGGCTCTAGTCTACAGGCCATGCATTTTGCGGCACAGGCTATTCTTGCGGGTGATATGGATATTGTGATTGCCGGGGGTGTCGAGAGTATGACACGTGTCCCAATGTTTATTCATACAGATGGTGCGCAACAAAGTAAGCGCTTACGAGAACAATATGACATTATTCATCAAGGGGTATCGGCAGAGCGCATGGCGGAGAAATGGGCCTTAACGAAAGAGGACGTCAATGACTTTGCGGCAACGAGCCATAAGCGCGCGTTACAAGCCATCGAAGCGGGTCATTTTGACGAAGAAATCACAGCGATTGGGCATGTGACGCGTGATGAGGGGCCGCGCCCAGATACGAATAGCGAGTCGCTTGCGGCACTTAAAACGGTTTTTAAAGAAGATGGCGTTATTACAGCCGGCAATGCCTCACAGATGAGTGACGGTGCTTCGGCAGTTGTTGTTATGTCGCTTGAAAAGGCACAGGAGCTTGGGCTAAAGCCGCTTGCTAAAATTATTGCGCGTAGTGTCGTAGGCTCTGATCCGACGCTCATGCTAACCGGACCAATTGAGGCGACAAAGCGTGTGCTACAGCGTGCAAATTTAACACTAGCTGACATTGATACGTTTGAGGTCAATGAAGCATTTGCGCCGGTGCCACTCGTCTGGGCAAAGGAGCTTGGGGCGGATTTAGCAAAAGTAAATCCCGACGGCGGTGCTATTGCGCTCGGCCACCCATTAGGTGCGACCGGCACGAAGCTTGTGACATCGATGCTGTACCGCATGCAGCGTGAAAATTTACAGTATGGTCTAGTGGCGATTTGTGAAGGTATGGGGATGGCGAATGCAACGATTTTAGAAAAAATGTAAACGACAAAGGAGCGAGACATATGCATATGATGGATACACCTTTATTGTTAACGGGTTTTTTTAAACGAGCAGAACGGTATTTTGGGCATAAAAAAATTTACTCACGTACAGGACCAGAAACAATGCATGAATTTACGTATAAGGAATACGCAGAGCGTACGCGACGTCTAGCTTCTTCGCTAACGAAATTAGGTATGACACGCGGTACAAAGATTGCGACATTTTGTTGGAATGACCATCGCCATTTAGAAATGTATTTTGCGGTGCCATGCAGTGAGGCGATTTTGCATACGGTAAATATTCGCTTGTCACCGGAGCATATTGTATATGTGATTAATCATGCTGAGGATGACGTATTAATTGTTGACCATACGCTCTTAAAATTAATCGAGGCGGTAGCACCACTACTAAAAACGGTGAAAATTTTTATTGTGTGTGGGGATGCGGTAGATGTGTCAGCGACAACGTTACCGAATGTTTATTCCTACGAGGACCTCATTCAGTCGGGCGATCCAACACATGTCTTTGCCGAAGATTTTGACGAAAATACACCGGCTGGGATGTGTTATACATCTGCCACAACGGGTATGCCAAAAGGCGTTGTTTACACGCATCGCAGTATCGTACTGCATAGCTTTGCAATGATGTTTAAAGACAGTGTGGCGTTAAGCGAGCATGATATTATGCTGCCGATTGTGCCAATGTTCCACGTAAATGCATGGGGCATGCCGTTTGTATGCGTGAATTTGGGCGCAACACAAGTATTACCTGGACCACTCTTTACACCGGAATTATTACTTGATTTATGTGAGCAATACGGTGTGACGATCTCAGCTGGTGTGCCAACGATTTGGCTCGGTTTTTTACAAGAGCAAAAGAAAAAGCCGCGTGATTTATCAAGTCTCCGTCTTATTGTCAGTGGCGGCTCAGCTTCGCCAATTAGTATGGCAAAAGCTTTTGAGGAAATGGGCATTACCTTCTATACGGGCTATGGTATGACGGAGACATCTCCACTTGTGAGTGTATCGATTTATACGTCACAAACAGAGCAGTATGATTATGAGGAGCGCATGGACATTCGTACAACGCAAGGGCTTACAGTGCCACTCGTAGAAGCGCGTATTGTGAATGAAAACGGTGATGTACCATGGGACGATGAGACGATGGGCGAGCTAATTGTCAAAGGACCATGGATTGCAGCAGAGTATTACCGCGATGAGCGTACAAATGACGCCTTTAAAGATGGCTGGCTTTATACGGGAGATATTGCGGTTTATACGAAAGATGGCAATATTCGCATTACCGACCGTACGAAAGATTTAATTAAATCAGGCGGTGAATGGATTTCCTCGATTGAGTTAGAAAATGCGCTCATGTCTTATGAAAAGGTCGCAGAAGCGGCGGTCATTGCGGTACCGCATCCGAAATGGCTTGAGCGTCCGGTTGCCTGTGTGGTGATGAAAGAAGAATTTAAAGACACCGTTACAAAAGAAGAGCTACTTGATCATTTACGACAAGATTTTGCACGTCTGTGGATACCAGATGATGTCGTCTTTTTAGAAGAAATTCCAAAAACATCGGTCGGCAAGTTCTTAAAGCAGCAATTGCGTGAGGATTTAAAGGACTATCAATTACCTGAATAACAAGCGCGAGGAGTCTTCGGATTCCTCTTTTTTTATGGAAAAATAAAATTTCATATTGCTAAAAATTTGAAAAAGATGTATAGTACATTACAACAGTAATGCACTGATGAAATTGAAGGGAAGGACGTTATGCAGCTACAAGATGGGCAAGTACCGATTTATGTGCAAATTGCACAATGGCTTGAAAATGAAATTATTGAACAGCGCCTTGAAGCGGATGCGAAAGTGTTTTCACAATATCAATTGGCAGAAAAATTTAATGTCAATCCAGCCACTGCTGGCAAGGGGTTAACGATTTTACTTGAAAAAGAATTACTGTATAAGAAAAGGGGATTAGGAATGTTTGTAATGGAAGGGGCACGCGAAAAACTAATGGATGAGCGCGTACAGCATGGCTTACATGACAAGGTAGCGGAATTAGTCGAAGAGGCACAGCGTTTAAACATATCAGAACGACAACTTATCGCTTTGATTGAACGCATTTTCCGTAAGGGGGACTTAGGATGATTAACTGTGTGAATGTACGAAAAAAATTTGGTAGAAAGATAGTGTTAGATGAGTTAAATCTACAAATTGATGAGCCAAAGCTAGTAGGTTTGGTTGGTCGTAATGGCGTAGGGAAATCGACATTGATGTCGTTACTTGCTGGCTTAGAAAAACCAACGAAGGGCAAGGTAGAGGTTTTAGAGCAATCTGCCTTTGATAATTTATATGTGTCCGTCAATAGTATTTATATTCATCCGAATATGACATTTCCAGCGAATTTATCACTACGTGAGCTATGCCAAATGGGAGCGCAGTTTTATATGCACTGGGACCAAGCATTAAGTGAAAAACTCTTCACTTATTTTGATATTCCACTTCATCAAACATTCCAGCAGCTATCAACAGGAATGAAGTCGATGTTTGCGACTATTTTTGGTCTCGCTACACGTGCGGCAGTGACATTATTAGATGAGCCAGTAAATGGGATTGATGAGGGCCTGCGTAAAGATATGTATCGCGCGATTTTAAAAGAGTATATTGCCTACCCGCGGTTAATGATTATCTCTAGTCATTTACTAGATGAGCTAGCGCATTTACTTGAAGAAATTGTCATTTTACATGATGGCAAGGTGCTCGTGCATGATAATATCGATGACTTTGCGTCGTCACATATGATTTGGGAAGGTGAATTGTCTCGTATGCTTGCCGCTTATCCGGATGCTTTAATTCTCGAGCGCTCACCATTTGGCGGTGACCGGGTGCTTGTGCCAAGCCATATAAAAGGTGATTTCCAACAGCAGACGATTAGCGCTAAGGACTTGTATTTATATTTGACGGCAGAAAAAAAGGGGTCGATTGATGATGTCTTTTCAAACAATGAGTAGTAATCAATTAAGCCGATTTTTTATAAAATGGACGTGGCGAAATAATCGACAAATTGTATTATTTACAATTGTTTCACAGCTCATAGCACTTGCCCTCGCTCTCGTAACAGAAGACCAGCGAATGCAAGTATTTGCTGACTTTCAATTCACCTCGATTTATTACAATCTAGTTCCGCTCATCGTAGCCGGTTGCTTGAGTACGATGATGCTAGGAGCGGCGCTGAAGCAGCAGCGTCTAGAGCCTTTTCAATTTCCAAAGCATGTGAAGCAAAGAGCGAGCCTCGTTATAGCTGTGCTTTATAGTGCAGCCCTCACACTGGCGATTATTTTAACACGCTATGTCATCAGCATTTACTTCCTATTAATTGAGCCGGAACAAACGATTTTACGAGCGAATGAACAGGTGTGGATGCAGGCGATGCTAGTATTTGTTTGGTTGATGATGGCTTGTATACTGGGCTTTTTATACGCGATAAATAAAGTGTATGCATTTCTTGTAGGCATCGTTAGTTTAGTAGCAATGATCGTCGTTGCGCAATTATTTGAGCATGTACTTTATATCGGAACGGCCAGTATCGCAGTTATTTTAGCAGCTGCACTTATTTGGATGATACGTCAGGAGGAAGCGGTATGACATTTCTAATTATGATTCTGTTACTCTTACTGCTCGGTGTCATCTTAAAATGGCACCCGGGCAAACGATTTATCGGGCTAATTGTTGGACTATATGCCGTTGTGTTACTAGCGAGCCCCGTTATTTATCAGCTGTTAACGAAAGAGACGCCAGTGTCCTATACAATGGCGCAGGTGAAAAATTATCAGCAGGAGCAGCAACAATTTTTAACAGATTTAGCGAGTGGCAAGCGCGATGCATATGCTGATTTTCTACTTTATACGAAAACACTCGCCTATAAAAAGGATTTATTTTATATGAATAGCGAAATCGAGGAACACCAAGTTCTGTATGTAGTAGAGGAGGCACCTGATTTAGAGGGTGAGGTAGAAGTAAGCATGTACAAGCGTCCATTTTTAGTAGGCGATGTAGATGTCAGCGCTTTATACCCGGAGCCGACCATTCAATTTAAAAAAGATAAGTTGATTGTAAGAGGGCAGCAAGAAACACTCGACCTTACCGCAAAGGGCGTGACATTATTGCCAGTAGCATGGGACGAATCAGATGATGAGTTCAATAATAACCCTTATGTGGCGTATATACGCGTACCGATGCATACACGGGTGCTAGACCGTCATGATAAACGAATTTTTGAAGGAGGAGAAACGCATGACAACTAACTATTATCGTATCCAGTGGAAGCAAACAACCGAGAAAATGCGTGGCTTCTTTATTATTTTAATAATCGTGCAATTATTTTTTAGCTTAAATTCAATCGCTGGACAATTCGGCGGTACGGTGGTGTATGCCATCTTCAATGCCAATACGACCTTCTTAGTAACATTACTAGCGATTTGCTTTGGGGCAATCAAGGTCGCGCAAATAGAGCCAACAGACGTCTTTCGTCTTCCTTTATCTGTGAAAATCCGCGTAGATAGCTTAATGCTTATGCTACTAGCACTATATGGCAGTGTGACAGCATTACTTATTCCATACGTAGCTTACGGCGGGAAGTATTCGGATGCCGCAACCTATTATGATACAACATTATTAACATCTAGTTATTTTTATAAAAATATGCTTATTTGCTTCCTGCTTATTTTAGCGGCGAGCATGTGGAGCTATACCGTTAGATTATTGAAACAATCGAAACAATGGATGTGGGTAAGTATTTATATGGTGACGATTATTCTTTGTGTGGTTGCTTACATATACAGTATTGGGCATTTATTCACATCATGGCAGTGGCTTGGCTTTAGCGCGATGCTACTCGTCGTAGAATTTGGCTTTTTACAATGGCGCTTTAAGGGGGTAATGGCAAAATGAGTCATATAAGTGTTTTTGGTTTTATTTTCTTAATCGTTCTTGTGTTGGTTGTGGTCCTTGTTTCGCGTAAATTATTCATTAAAATTCGCTTAGGCAAGTCGATTAAATGGATTGCTTTGGGCTATGTGGCCGTTTTACTGCTAGGTGCCATTCTTACTTCGATATCAGAGCCGACAGCTAAGCAGGTATCAGCGGAACAGAGACAGCAAATGGATGCCTACAACAAACAATTATTACAGCAATTTAATAATAAAAAAATAACGATTCCTGAAGATAATATGTGGGTACAAGACGTCGATACTTCTGAAGAATATTATATTCATGAAAACGAGGAAGTTCGCTATAAAATCGTGCGCAGCAATAAACTGACAAATACCGTAGAAGGAAAAGTGTATTATTTGAAGTATGCAACGAAGCAAATGAATCTAACGGGTGAGCTTCCGAGTTTGATCATTGATGAAGGCGAAAATGAAGTGGACATTAGACGAAAAGATATGCCGACCGTAAAAGTATTAACAGATCGCTTAGATTTTATTAAGGGCGAAGGATTTCAGGTAGATGACGTAGAGGGTGACGTTTTTCAAGATGTGCTCGTGCTGCTTGAAGTACCGAAGAACTTAAACGTTGTAAAAGAATAATGAAAAGGCATGATGCGCTTGCATCATGCCTTTTTTAATTTGCGATAAATAATAATAGCGTAAGTCCAATAAAGGGTAGTCCGATAATCATCGAGACCATCGCAACGGCTTTTTGTACATCAGCGAAGCATTTGCCGAGTATCCAGGCCAGTCCCATACCGATTAGACCACCCATTGTATTTAATAGGAAATCATCGATGTCGGACGCACCGCGCGCGAAGATGTATTGAAAAATTTCAATACAGAGGCTAGCTAGCATGACACCCCAAAGAGCCACTTGTTTATAGTGAATCATGAGGTAGATGCCAAGTGGAATAAATAATAGCACATTACCCCATACATTGATGTCTAGTGTCCCTTGTGCGTGAATCATATCAAAAGGTTGCAAGTTTACATTACGGTAATGGTCGCGTGATAAGAAAACCGTTTCGATAACTAAGCCGCCATAGCATAGCATCATCGCATAATAAAAAAATCGGTACATAAAAAAACCTCGTTTCTATGCTTATTATACTAGCGTATAAAAATGAAGAAATTCTTAAGAAAGTTCTGTAAAACAATGAAGATTGAAAGGTGAATAAAAAAACTACAATAAAAAGAAATTAAATGATACAATGTTACTAGGACTAAAGAACGGAGGTTTTGTAGATGATGGAAAAAATTGTAGTGAATCGTTTAGAAGAGCTAGAACGCACATTACCGTTAATTGTCGATGTATTTGATGAGGGCTCGTTTTTTGCGATGACCAATTTAACCCATACAATATGGGAGCATAATGGAGGAACATTTGATCAAAATAAAGTGCGTATGAGCAAACAACGTCCACTAAAATCAGATGATATTGTTTTTGATATTTTTCGTACACGCAAGAAAGTAATCGTTGATGTACCTGTTGAAAAATATGGTACGGCTTTTCGATTTATTGGTATTCCTATTTTTGATGAGCGTAATCAGGTGATTGGAAGCTTAGGGATTTCGAAGCCGATTGAAGTACAAGCGAAGCTGACAAAGGCGGCAGATATGGTTGCGAATTCGACAACGAGTATTGCGGCGGCCGCAGAGGAAGTACAGGCCTCTTCATCTGAGTTCCAGCATCATATGGCTGGGCTTGAACAAGCACAAAAAGAGATGCTAGCGTACACAGAAAATACGAAAAAAATGCTACAAATGATTAATAATATCGCAAAAAGCACACGTATTTTAGGGCTGAATGCGGGGATTGAAGCAGCTCGTTCAGGCGAAGCAGGTAAAGGCTTTGCCGTTGTTGCAAGTGAAATTACGAAGCTAGCCAATCAATCAGCAGATTCGGTGACAGAAATTAACGATGTGATGGAAAATCTACGTCAGCAAGTAATTGATATTTCAAAAACATTAAAAGATACTGTCGAAATTTCAACACAGCAGGGCATTGCAATTACAGCGATTGCCGATTCATTAGAGCAATTAACGAATGTCTCAGAAGAAGTAAATGAATTAGCGAAAAAAGTATAGTTCAAACATAAAAAGGTACGGCTCTTAGACGGGTTGTGCCTTTTTTTGCGTTTCCTTATCTAGTTTTTTGTTATGATAGAGAAGAGGTGATTGTATGAAACGTTCTACAAAGACAGGCCTGTTAGTAGGGCTTGTCGGCGTCATGACAGGCGTTGTGTGGTGGCAAATTCCAATTGAAAAAAGAACATATGGCTTATCACAAACGGCAATGACGACAGACTATACCGGGCTAATGCCGGAAAAGGTCGCACAAATTAATGAGGTGAAGAAGCGAGAAGAGCTTGTTGCAATCGTAAAAGAGGCGCAAAAGGCGAAGCGCACCATTAGCATCGCAGGGCTTCAACATTCACAAGGTGGACATACATACTATAAAGACGGAATTGTTATCGATATGCGCGCATTTAATCGTGTGCTATCGGTGAATGAACAGCAAAAAACCGTGAAGGTCGAAGCGGGTGCTAGCTGGATGGATGTGCAAGAGGCACTAGCGAAAAAAGGCTTGGCACTCCGAGTGACACAGTCGCAATCGATTTTTACAATAGGTGGCTCGCTCAGCGTCAATGCGCACGGACGAGATATTTGCTATGGCTCGATGGCCAGTACGGTACGTGAGCTGACAATTGTGAATGCACAGGGCGAATTTGAAACGTTAAAACGAGGCCGAGATGACGAGCGCCTACAGTATATTTTAGGTGGCTATGGTTTATTTGGCGTTATTGTTGATGTGACGCTCGATGTGACAGACAATACGGTTTATACGATGCATACGACTGAAATGAAGATGGCGGATTATGCACCGCATATGCGTAGTATTTTAAAAGATGACCGCATTGCCATGCATTATGCGCGTATTAGTGTGGCACCGAATAGCTTTTTAGAGGATGTGTATACGATTGATTATGAAAAAATGGATGCGATTGATCACACCTCACCGTTGAAAGGTGAAAGCTCTGAGCGGTTAAGTAAACTCGGGCTTGATTTAGGACGTCAAGGCGGTGCGCTTGAAAATGGTTTCTGGCAATTGCAGCGCGGCTATATGAAGTTAATTGATGATAAAGAAATTAATCGTAATGATGCGATGCGCTCTGAGTCTACCTTTATGGAATATACCAAACCGGGGCGCGTAGAGGTACTTCAGGAATTTTTCGTGCCACTAGATGAATTTGAAGCCTATGTGAACGAGCTTCAGCAAGTGCTGCCGCATGATGATAAAAAAAATGATGTGAAAGTACATAATATCACACTGCGCTATGTCGCAAAAGATGACGCAACGGCGCTGAACTATGCGACGGATGACATGATGGGCTTCGTTGTACTGCTGCAACATGGTACATCCGAGCAGTCGATTGAGGAGGCCAAGACCTTGATTCGTCAATGGACAGATGTGACATTAAAGCATGAAGGGACGTATTATTTACCGTATTATCCATATCAGACGACCGAGCAGTTTAAAAAGGCGTATCCAAATGCCGCTAGTGTGTATGACGAAAAACAGCAGCAGGACCCAGATATTATTTTCCGCAATTATTTCTATGATAATTATGTGAAGCATGCCAATGACTAAGTGGCCGCTATTCATCACAGTCGGACAGGTAATTATTTTTCCGTATTATTTATTTTGGCTAAAAAATAGTACATTAACCTTTTCATTATTTGCACTTATTTTTGCGCTATTTTCCTTTGGTGCAGCACTTGGCTATCATCTCCAGCAAAAATGGACGATGCCAATTGCGTTGCCGATTGCGCTACTCGGTATGATTTATATGCTGACATTAGATGTAGAGAGCCTCTATATCATTAGCGTGATGCAAGTAATACTCGGCTTTTTACAAGGCTATTTTCGTGCATGGCATGTCGGACAGGAAACCTATAAGCTACAAGTTGTATGGCACTATGTCATTGTCGGCTTAGCAATGGTAGCATTATCAACCGTAACCATTGTAGTGCCACAGATTTTTGTCGCCATCTATGGCTTTATGCTCGTCATTTGTGCCGTAGTAATGGCGCTTCAAAAGTGTAAGAAAAAATAACAACAAGCACATCCAGCAAGAAAATGTTGGATGTGTTTTTTACAATAGGAGGGCTTTAAAGTGTTTAGTGTAGAAAGCTATGTAGAAGAAGTTAGATTTAATTTAGAGGAAAAATCAAATGAGTTGATTGAATCTTTTAAGGGTTTAGAAAATGTTTGTTTTCCAGATGAGACGGCTGTTTTATTTGCGTGGGCATCTTTTTCTTTGGATGACGTTACTCTTTTTCTAGAAGCACATGAAGATATGTTTAATTCGGTTGATCCGGTCGAAGATGATAGTGATTATACCTCTAGTGTAAAATTACTTACTAATTTTGCTCTCTATGATGAAGATTCAAAAAACTTTAATGAAAAAGAAGAAGAAATGTTTAGTGAATTTTATAGTGACAATGGTTTAGAAGGAATTACTATAAAAGAATATGGGCATTGGGTCAAAAAATGTTTTGATGAAGCGAAAATCACTTTTAATGTACCAATTTATTTTATGATTTTGGATGAAGATGAAGTGTTGAATTTGGTAACAGGCAAATGGAGAGACCAAATGGAGATAGAGCTGTAAAAAAGTGTTTGTTAATTAAATTGGAGGTTTTTAAGATATTTAATAAACTTAGAGTTGAAAAATTTATTAAGGAAGTTCGAAGTAATTTAGGAAGTAAAGAAAGTGAGTTAATTAATGCTTTTGTAAATTTAAAAAATTTTTCTCTTCCAGAAGGTGCTAATGTCTTGATTATAAATACAACTTTTTCCTATGATACTGGTTTTTATTTATCAGTTAATGAGGACATGTTTGATGAAGTTGTTCGAGTTAGTGGAGATAATGTATATACGTATGGTGTAGATTTAGTTGATGATTTTATCTTATATTCGAGAGATAAGATTGGATTTGTTAATTTTTATGATGAAAATGATTTGGAAGAAGTTGTAATGAAAGAAGTTAGTCAATGGATTAAAAGCTGTTTTGATTTGGCACAAGTTACATTACCGTTGCCTATTTATTTTAGATATCCAGATGAAGAAGATGCGCTAAATCTAGTAACAGGCGAATGGGAAGACCAAATGGAGATAGAGCTGTAAATATAATGGATAGTCGAGAGTAACGTAAAGCACATTCCGCGAAAAAAGCGTAGTATGTGCTTTTTTTAATCCTTTTTTAATAATAACGGGCTGCTTCTTTAAGAAGGTCACAGTAGTAAGGGGTCTGTTTTTAATTTTTTGTAAAGAATAGTTAGACTATTCTGCCTACAAAGCTTTACAAATAATACGGTCTATAGCTACTTACATTTATGTATAAATTTTTGTAAAATACTAACAAGCTTTGCATATTTTTTATGAGGAGGACTTTCTAGTGAAAGCAAAATGGTTAACAGCATCACTTTTATCAGTAGGTATTTTAACGGCAGTAAGTGGACAGGCATCAGCAGATACAACCGAAATTCATGATATTCAAGGTGCTACACATCAATCCAGCTATGTTGGCAAAACTGTACAGCAAGTAGAAGGCGTCGTAACATTTACGTATAAATTAAATGGCGCGTATTACTTCCATATGCAAACACCCGATGCAAAAGCAGATAAGGATAGCCGTACATCGGAAGCCATTACCGTTTATACAGGAAAATATAGCCAAGATGTCAAAGTAGGCGATCTTGTTTCTGTAACAGGTAAGGTGGATGAGTATTATATCGAGGGCTATAGTGACAAACGCACGATGGATTTACCGGTGACGCAAATTAATGCGCGTGACGATCAGGGCGGGCAAGTAGCGATTAAAGCGGAAAATGTGACGTTACCAAAAACAGTCCAAATTACAAAGCAAAATTTACCGAAATCAGTTATCGACAATGATCAATTTACGAAATTTGATCCAAATGAGGATGCGATTGATTACTGGGAAAGCCTAGAAAGCATGCGCGTAGCTGTGAAGGATGTTAAGGCTGTAGCACCGCAGGAATATGGCGATGTCATTACGGTGTTAAAATCACGCCATACAGATACGAAAAATGGCGGCGTACTATTTGAAGCGAACGATGCTAATGCAGACCGCGTACAATTCAAGCTCTTTGGTGACAATGTACGTGACTACAACGTCAATACGGGCGATGAATTTAATGGTACAATCGAAGGCGTTGTTGGCTACGGTTATTCCAACTATAAAATTTTCACGAACATAGAGAATATGCAAAAAACCTATAAACAAGGCAAGGCAACACAGGAAACAACGAAACTAAAAGCATCTAAGAAAAAAGTGACAGTCGGCTCATTTAACTTAGAAAACTTCTCAAATAACACAGCCGAAACATCGAATGCGAAGGCTGAAAAATTAGCTCATTCAATTGCCAATAGTCTTGGCAGCCCAGATATTGTTGGTGTCACAGAAGTGCAGGACAATAACGGCGCAAAAGCAGGCGACAGCAAGGCAAATGAATCATATGAGCGCTTAATTAAAGCAATCGAGGAAGCGGGCGGTCCAACGTATCAATACGTCAATATCGACCCTGAAAACAATCAGGACGGTGGCGCACCGAATGCGAATATTCGTGTCGGCTTCTTATACAACCCAGAGCGTGTATCATTAAAATCAGGTGCACCGGCAGGGGATGCGACAACAGCAGTTGGCTACAATAAGAAAACAGGCTTAACAGTAAATCCAGGGCGAATTGACCCGACAAATGAAGCATTCGAGGATAGCCGTAAGCCGTTAGCTGCTGAATTTACAGCAGATGGCAAAGATTTAATCGTTATTGCCAATCACTGGAACTCAAAAGGTGGCGATACACCATTATTTGGCCAAGTACAGCCCGTTAACTTAGCGAGTGAAGTACAGCGCCAAAAAATCGCAAACGTTGTCAGTGGCTTCGTGAGTGATGTATTAGCGAAAAATCCAAAAGCGAATATCGTGTCTGTCGGCGATTATAATGACTTCCAGTTCAGCAAGCTGCTTCAAACATTTGAAAAGGCTGGCATGGCAAATTTAATTCATAAAGTACCGACGAATGAGCGCTACACATATGTGTACCAAGGAAACTCACAAGTGCTTGATCATATTTTCGTTTCAAAAAGCTTAAAGAATGGCGCGAAAATTGACATTGTTCACGTCAATGCAGACTTCACAGAGCAAGCAGGACGCGCCTCTGACCACGATCCATTAGTTGCACAAGTGAAATTAAAATAAAGAGGCTTAAAAAAAGAAGGAATCCGCTTTGGCGCGATTCCTTCTTCTTATTTCGAGATAGTTTCTATCCTATTTATGATTGACACCTTTGAACGTAGACGTACAAAGGGCGATTAGTTCATTATCTTCATTGTAAATACGACCTTCTAAAATCGCAGTTGTACGCGTGCGGTCGATCGTTACGGCTGTTGCACGTAGGCGACCAGCTTGTACAGGACGAATAAATCGTGTCTCCATTTGAATCGTCATCACGACATCAAATCCTAATGTGTATGCGGCAATGCCCATTGTATTATCAAGCATTGTCATCATCATGCCGCCATGTAGTGTGCCAGCAACATTTGTAAGGTCCGGGCGGAAATCAAGAGCTGTCTCTGCTTCGCCGTTTTCCCCTTTTATAAATTCAAAACCAATTGTATTCCAAAGTTCGGTATGTTCAAACGCTTGTTGAACGGTCATCTGAGTTGTCAAAAATAAAACTCCCTTTAATTAATTATCCTAATTATAAGGATAATGAACCTTGTAAAAAAATGCGATTGTTTTCGAGAAACTGCATGAATTTACGCAAAACTCATTAGAATAGGCGAAGATTATGTATAGTAGACTTAGGCCGTTGTATAAAATGGCAACGGTACCATTAGTTCGAATGGCATTCATTTTTAGTTAGCTTATAAGTTTTAAATCCTAGTCAGTTTACGCATTGAATATGGCATTATCCTCTTTAAAATGTGGCAATCTCAATTATTCCAGAGGTTTTTTGTCTCTTTTTGTAATGAGTATGGTATTGTATGTACATAAAATAGAATAGAAGGGCGATATACATATGAAAAAAAATTCCACACTATGGGATTTGGTGTTTTATGTAGCCATCCCACTCGTTATCTGGCATATGCGCGACAAAATTGGCTTGACGGATTATATGGCCATGGTCATCTCTGCCGGCATCGGTATTGTTTATGGCCTGTATATGTTCAGCAAGCAGAAGAAGTTGAATGTGTTCGGGACCTTTATTTTAGCCGATTTAATTATTACAATGCTCATTACGGTGTTCTCTGGCTCGGCAATGAATCTATTATGGAATAATGTTTACTATACATATGTACTAGCAGGCGTATACTTTGTTTCCGTTTTAATTAAAAAGCCATTAATGCTTTATATGGCACTTGATTTATTTGCGATTGACCCAGAACGCCGCGCACGCATACTACCCATTTTCCATACGAAGAAAGTAAAATTACTATTTGTCGTTTTCACGCTATCCATTGTTGTGAAAGAAATTTTATCTGCGTTATTACAAGGCTATTTAATTACACAATACGGTGTGAATGCCTATGACAAGGGGATTTTACTGAAGCAGGGTATGAATATCGCTTTTATGGTCATTACCTTTATCTTGGTTATGCTTATTATGAAAGAGGCAGGCAAGCATATGTCAGAAGAAGAACGCGAGAAGTTCTTTGGAAGCTAGAACGATTAATTAAAAAAACAGGAGCTGCATCGACGCGGCTCCTGTTTTTGATTTATTTAAGAAATTGATTTTTTAAGAATAGCTGAATCAATCATATATTGTTGGTAATTTGTCTCAAAAGCTTCCTCAACATGACGTTGTAGTGTCGCTTTTGTATTTTTCTCAATGACATGGGATGCGTCGATTTGCGTCGCAAGTGCTTGTATTTCAGCAGTTTGCTCTTCTATAATCAAAACAATCTGACTTGATGGATTCTCTTGACGAACGTGTTTTGCTAGATCAAGTGTTTCGGGCTGATCGGGGCGAATAGAAATAAAGTAACTGTCTGCCACGTAGCTTTCTAGGTAATCTAAAATGGATTGTACTTTACGTGTTGTTAACACTTGATAAATTGTATATTCTTTAAATTTTGCTAATCGTTCAATTGAGTTATGGATCGTATTAATATCGCTATAATCTTGTTCAAAGATGATAATGCGCATGAAATCGACCTCCTTTAAATGATTCACGCGTTCATATTATGACATTATTCGACAAAATACGCAATAAAAAAATTTATAAAGCATTCAAATTATATTAAATTATTACTCGCTAGTCTATAAAAAAAAAAATCTGTAATTATGGATAATTTATGTGCTTAGAGCGATGTTTTTTTGTCTAGTACATAAAAATGTAAAAGAAACTTTCAAATTTAACGATTTTTAAACGTATTTTCTTCTATAATAGAAAGTGACATAAAACGAGCACTATGTAGGAGGATTTTACATGAGCACAGTAGAAGAAAAACGTGCGGCATACGTTGAAGAAAAATTAAAAGAAGACGGCTATCGTGATTTAAAAACAGCGCGTAAACGTTGGATTTTTGGCCTTTTTGGCGTTCATAAATTTTATTTAAACCATATGGGAAGCGGCTTAGCGATTTTAACGCTAACACTGGTATTCTTTTTTGCATTCTTAATTGATATCGGTGTTGTCGCATTAGGAATTGCGATTATTTGGTGGATCGTTGACTTTTTCCGTTTACCAACATTAGTTGAGCAAGCAAATGTTGTCCAACGCGAATATTATGAAGAAGAAGCAGAACGTCGCATTCATAACTAAGCATATAAAAGAGGCTGGGACAAAACACGTCATGTTCCTTTTTTAGCGTTCGCAACGAAAAACCGGAACCGCGCTACAGTGCGATTCCGGTTTTTCTTATGCTCATATGAACGGGTGTTTTTATACATATGTCAAAGCCTCTTTTTAATTACGGTAATACAATTTTTCCATCGATATACGTCATGCCCTCGTAAACGAATTCACCCTTCACAATAAAGCCTTTATAATACAACACCTCTGCTTCAAAATTTTCAGGATCACCTGTTGGGTTATACAACATATAACCAGGTGCGAGCTTGCCATCTAAAAATAAATGGTCATCGTATACCTTCAAACCTTCTGCTAAATCACCCTCGATAAAAAGCTGGCTATTAAAGACAACCGTATCTCCATAAAGTAAACCATCAAAATAAATACGGTCCTTATAAATCGCAAAACCTTTTTTCAATACACCATTTTCATATAATTGTTTATTAGAGGATAATACAATGCCTTCTTTTATTTTGCCATTTACATACAGTTTATTATCATAAACGATTTTACCGACAGCACGCATCGAGCTGTTGTAGAGCACACCATTGTATAAAACGAGTGAATACACAATGCGCCCATTTTTATAGAGTGTGCTACCGGTGACATAATAATTTTTCTTATCGACTTTGCCGTTTTTGTATAGCTTATCACTATAAATGCCACTAAAAATCTTTCCATTTTTATAGAGCTTTTTATTATACGTAATATAGCCTTTTGCTGTTTTCCCGGTTTGTGCATTTACGAGTTTATTGCTGCTAAGCTTATAGCTTGCGGCATCTACTGTAAGTGTTGAAAAAGTAAGAGCACTTGCTAACGCAAGGGTCATCATTATCTGAAATCGTCGGTTCATAACTTCACGTCCTTCTAATTACTATAACGGCTAAATTCACCGGAAGTTAAGAAGGTGTTAGGCGATAATTTCAATGTTTCTATATTAAATGTTATATTAGTATAAGCAATAAATGCTAGGAGCGTTTAAAACAGTGAAAATAATCGGGTTAATCTTAATTCTCTTTTTCTTAATTAACATTATTTTTTTAATAAATGAATACATAAAAGAAGCTAAAACGGAAGGGAAAGGAGAAATGGTTAAATCTCTTTTCAGATTCTTAGTGGGATTATTGTTTGATATCTCATCATTATATGTGGTATTTGTGCTCGTTTCTTTAGTTATCGGAATTTGGTTTACGTTCTATTAAAAACTGCCCTCATTAATCATATGAGGG
>NZ_HE578958.1:46348-51718 GCF_000307285.2 Kurthia sp. Dielmo | reverse complement strand
TCATTAATCATATGAGGGCAGTATTTAATAGCTAAAATGTTTTATTTTACAGGAATCCAAATCTCTGTCACATAATCCGGTGCGGTCACATCCCCGTTAGGATAGCGTTCAAAGTCAGGTGCTTGGGTAAATTCATATTGAGAGCTTGGCAAAAAGCTTTCAAAAATTTCACGTGTGGTTTGCTGGATGGCGGTTGGGACCGGTCCAACCGCTTCGAAGACAAGCCATTTAGAAGCGAGAATTGTCCAGGATTCAAATGATAATTGGGTATTATCGGTTTTTATGCCAATGACATAATCATAGGCAGTATCCTCTGTGGGGATACACAGCCCTAGCATCGCGTCATCTGCCGCTTCCTTTAATAACTGTTGCTCTTTATCTGTACCAGAGAACTGACGCCAAAACGCGGGAATTTTTTCTACTCCTTCATCCATCGACGCATAGCTTTCCTTTACACCGACTACTTGAAAGGCATCTAATTGTTCGACACGATAATTCATTGAACTTCCTCCTTTAATTTGAACATGAATCGAGAGCTTCGGAAATGCGGAAACGGTTTGACGCTTAGCGCGAATATCAGATGGGGTACAGCCAAAGTACTTTTTGCAGGCCTTCGTATAATTATCTGGTCCGGCATAGCCATATTGTAGGGCAATATCAAGGATGGATTGCTTAGTCTCAAGTAGCTCAAATAATGAGCGAGAGAGCTTGCGCCGGCGAATATATTCACCAAGCGGGATACCTGTTAGCACCGTAAAAAGCTTTTGCAAATTGTACGGTGAGAGCATCGCACAGCGCGCAAGGTCATCTATTGCAATCGTTTCTGTAATATGCGCCTCAATATAATGCAAAACGTCATTAAACCCTTGTAAGTTCATTTCCTTCACCTCGTTACAATTAGTATAGGGGAAAGTGCATTACGTCTCTCGATGATTTTTGGCAAGATTTGTCGGATACATAATCGTGCCATACGACGTGTGAATCGTAATCGGAGAAGGCGTGGCGACAAGTGACGAAAAGAGCCATTTCCGCCCTGCAGGAGCGGTAATAATGTAGCAGCCATTTTCTCCGTAAAATGTAATCATTGTCGTAGAAGGGGTGCTTCCGGCGCGTACAGGAATATGAAAATCTTCCATGACATGCAGTGCCTGCTCAATATGTGGCATCACAAAGCCCACCTCACCAATCGCTAAAATGGTGTCAGATGAAAAGGTCTCATATTCCGCGTCCTCAACTTCTTGGCGGCGCGCGATAAGCTCCATAATATTACCGGCTGGATCATAAAAATAGACAGAGTAGGCATCAATTCGTTCAAAATACACTTCATCTTCGCCATCTTCAGCAATTAATTCTACAAATTGCTGTAGCCATTCCTTCGCATCGGGAAAAGCATTTCGCGGGATATTAAAGGCGATATGATACGTATAAGCATCCGGGCCACTAATAAATGTTAGTTTACTCGTGCCAATTTCCACGCTAGCACTTGTAGCCTGCTTGCTCACCTTAAAGCCCATTGCTTCATAAAATGCCACTGTGTCATCGATATTAGCAATCTGACAAATCACTTCTTGAATGTCCATGTTTTTCCTCCTAACGATATGAAAAGAGGGCCCCACTGAAGTGGATGCCCTATTTTTTTAATGTGTTAATTTCTTTAGACCAAAATAGCCGACAAATAGGGCAATACTTTGGAATAAGAAATAAAACGCAAATATTAATGTTAAACTAATCGCCGCATAGCTAGGACGAATAAGTAATAGCACGGCTACGACTAAGCATAATAGATTAAAAATCATCGCAACGAGATACCATGATTTTTGCGCGCGCATTACTTGTATTTCGATTAAATTGCCAATGATTTCAATTAAGAACCAAATTGCAAAAATAATGCCAATAATCGTTACGCCGCCTGTTGGATAAATACATAAATACAGACCTAATGCCCCAATCGTGATGCCTGTAATTAAGCGAAATGTTGGGCCACTACCCGTTTTCTTTTTGATTTGGAAGTATCTCCATAAATCAAATACCCCTTTTATGATGGCAATAACAGCGCATGTAATAACAATTACTTTTAATGTACTGATGGGCTTAATAAATAAAAATAATGATAGCACAAAGCTCAATAATGCAAATACGAGCGTGAATCGATTTAATTTTTTCATAAAAGCGCCTCCCTTTATTAAAGCGTATCATAAATTTTATGGAAAATTTACTACTTTGTAGAAAAACTTAAATGATTTTACGTTTAGTTTAAAAGATGCAGGGAAAAATGACAGTAGGAGGCGATAGAATGGCTACAAAAATTCAAAAGATAAACGACGTTATTACAATTAATTCAGGTGATAAAACATACGATTTGCCAGGTGCAGATCCTAAAATTTTAGTGGAAGCAACGCTTGCCTCATGTGCTGTAAAAACAATGCGTGAAGTACTAGAGCGCGATGGCATTGACTATAATGAAGCGGATTTAGCAGCAGAGGTAGAGGGTACACTTTCTGAATCAGGTGTAAAACGCTTTACCCATTTCCATCTAAAACTTACTTATCCACCATTCCCATCTGAATATGATGAGGATAAATTCTTAATCACGGTTGAACGTGGTTGTATTATCGGTAATACATTGAAAAATGAAGCAACAGTTGAATTTACAAAACGCTAAATAAATGAAAAAGAAAAACCGGAATCGCGCTGTAGTGCGGTTCCGGTTTTTCGTTGCGAACGCTAAAAAAGGGAAAATGACATATTTTGTTCCAGCCTCTTTTTCTAAGGTAAAAATTTATCAATTGTTTTATCTGATACAGATAAGTAATGCTTAGATATCGTATCAAGTGAGCGGTGACCAGTTTGTTCAGCGATTGTCGCAAGGTCTGCTCCTTTTTCATGCATATCTGTTACGAGAGTTTTTCGGAAATTATAGCCGGATAAGCCTGTCCACTTATTCAAATCATTTAAATAACTACGTTCAGTAACATGCTTACTACGGTATTTTTTGCCGTATTGATTGGCAATGATTTGCCCAACAAAGTAATCATCCGTTTTTAAGTCATATTCCTGAATGTAGAGCTTTATGGCTTGGATTGCTTCATCCGTTAAACGCTTCGTTTTAAATGTCTTTTGCTTTTTCAAATACACATCAACGGTATGGCTTGTTAAATCAAAGTCGCGCATTTGTAAGGCGACCATTTCATTTGGACGATTGCCAGTAATTAAATTAACGAGACAAATCGCACGTCCACGAACATCTAGTAACGATAAGGCCTCTTTCAACTGCGCGGAATCTACAGGTTTTTTCCCTTTAATTTGCTTTTGACGAGCAAACTCTTCCTTATTAAATAAACTTCGCAAGTAGGCCGTCTCTTTTAAATACGCTTCATTATTTAAAAATGTAATGCCATACTCTACTTTTAATAACTTTTTAATGGCTGCTAATCGTTTTTCAAATGTCGTCTTTTTCACTTTTTCCTCTGTAATCGAATAGTACAAATAATCATACATACTCTCTGCAGTAGGTGCTTGACGGGTATGATCTACATAAGCGCGGTAATTTTTAATGTCATGTTTGTAGGATACAGGTATATGACTCTCGAAGGCATTACGCTCCGCGTCGCGTAGTGCATGCCGACGACGTGTTTCAAATTCCTCAATGCCGACGATTTTTTGTTCGCTCACGTTGCTCATCCTTTCGTACATTCATCTCGTAAATTGTAGCATAATTTGGGGTGAAAGTCGCTTTAGAATCGGTCATTCAAGCACTAGAAAAAGAGTACAAACATAGATAGATATGGTTTTCTTTGTGAAATTTTTTATTTTAAAACATAAAAAAACAAGAGGTAGATTAAAAAAATCGCCTCCTGTTTTTTACGTTATTTTATTTGTCGAAGAATACTTTATCTACATTGTATTTTGCTTCGAAAGCATTGATAGCGTATGTTTCATAAATTTCACGTTCCATTGGATCTTCAATTTCATATACTTCAATTTTGAAAATTTCGTTACGGTGATCTTTTACTGGAGATACGTTATCTTCAAAGTGTTTTTTCACACGTTGACGGATTTTACGTGCTTTACCAACGAATAGTACTTCGTTTGCTTCATTATAAAATAAGAAGATACCGCCTTTTTCACGAGTGATTTTGTGTAAATCAATAAAACCATGGAATGGCGTAATTGGCGCTTCGCCTTCTTTTAGTTGTTGTTCACGTTGTTGAATAACAACGGTTGGTTTTGGCATTTCAATATTAATCAAGTGAATTTCAGTCCTTTTTAAATGTCTTGAAAGCCTATTATATCACGCTTTATAGAAAAGATATAGTGCAACGTTTTTAAACGGTTCCCACTTTGGTTCCCACTTTTGAGAAAAAATCTTCAATTTTTGCTGATTCAGCACATATAGTAGATAGCACCACAAGTAAGAATTTTGTATCTATAATAGATTTAGAAGTGTTAAATATTGTAAAATAGATTCAGGAGGTGGCGTATGATTATATTAGGGGTAGTTATTATTTTATTTTTAATTTTAAGTATTATCCTACTTATGGGGAAAGGTGCATTTTTAATTGCCGGGTATAATACGATGGCAGCATTAGAAAAGGAGAAGTATGATGAAGTAGCTCTTTGTCGTGCGATGGGTGTAATGATGCTAGGTATTACAGGGTGTCTTCTATTAATTATACCTAGTATTAAAACAAACAATCAAAGTTTTGGTATTGTTGCGACAATTTTAATGATTGTTATTATAATAGCAGGACTGATTTATATGAATACGAGTAAAAAAATCAAGCGTTCATAGGCAATTCATGTTACAGTTAATAGCGAAACATAATTTACCTGACTAGGAGAACCAACATAACAATGATTGAAATTAAAAACTCAGAAGTAAGTGGTCGTGGCGTATTTGCGACCGTAGATATTAAAGCAGGCACACTTTTCCACCAAGCACCTGTTCTGGCTTATCCAAATGAAGAACATCAATATATTGAAAAAACAGTATTTGCGGATTACGCATTTGAATATGGTATTGGACGCTCAGCAATCTTATTAGGTTATGGTATGCTATTCAACCATTCATATGAACCAAATGCAACGTATGATATTAATTTTGATAATGAAACATTTGATTTCTCTGCTTTTAAAGATATTAAAGCAGGCGAAGAAGTATTTATTAATTATAATGGCGATATCGATGATATGGATCCATTATGGTTCAATGAAGAGCAAGAACAAGAAGTGAAATAAAGACAAAGAAGGTCTTCCAATTTGGAGGACCTTCTTTTTATATCGTTCCTTTTTCTTGGAAACAATCACTTAAAAAAACAATGGAATGATCGATGGTATCAAGCATTTCATTCATCAACAATGTAATATTAT
>NZ_HE578958.1:44691-46202 GCF_000307285.2 Kurthia sp. Dielmo | reverse complement strand
ATGGAATGATCGATGGTATCAAGCATTTCATTCATCAACAATGTAATATTATTGAAACGAACATATTGGCCCCATTGTGCGACAGCATCATGCATATCATTCGCTAATTGAATAAACTGCGCTAGTCGCACGTCCATTGCAACCGTTAACATTTTCTGCGTGTGTTCATCGTGTAAGGTACAATGCATTAAGTATAGGTCATAATTAAAAGAGAAAACTTCACGGCATTGCCAAATCATTTGTTTATACTTCTCTAAAATGCAAAAGCTTTCATATTCCATTATGCGTTTAAAATCTTCTCCTGCTTGCTGTGTTGCATGAAATAATTGTTCAAAAGCTAAATCAAATACTTCAAAATTCATTTACCCACCTCGCTTCTTATTTATTATACAGAGAATAAGATATATAAATCTTTTAAATTTTTATGTTTTTTATAAAATTTATGCATTTTTTCTATTTTAATAGCTTTAAATGCTCGAAAAAACGCGAATGGAACAAATATGTCATTTCCTTTTTTTAGCGTTCGCAACGAAAAACCGGAACCGCACTACAGCGCGATTCCGGTTTTTCCTATGCTCATAGGAGCAACTGTTTTACACATATGTTAAAGCCGCTTTTTAGATTAAAAGCTATATGAATTAATCGATATTTTTATTAGCAATTGATTCATTACCTTGCTCTGTTTGGAAGAACATTTTTCCAACTACAGCTGCAACGATACCACCAAGAATTGGGGCAACGATAAACACCCATAATTGTGATAATGCTTCACCGCCAGCAAAAACAGCTGGACCTAAGCTACGAGCAGGGTTTACAGATGTACCTGTTAATGGAATACCTAGTAAGTGAATTAATACTAATGTAAAACCAATAACTAGGCCCGCTAAGTTCGCATTGCCTTTACGACCTGTAACAACCATGATAACAAGTACAAAGACAAATGTTAAGATGAACTCAACTAATAGTGCACCACCTGCGCCTAGATTGCCAAAACCATTTTGCCCCATGTTGGTAGTAGATAAATTTGATAAATTTAAGAATGTAAATAAGACCAGTGAGCCTAAGATACCACCAATAACTTGCCCTACAAGATAATAAACTAACTCTGTTGCGTTAATACGTTTATTCACGAACATCGCAATTGAAACAGCTGGATTGACGTGACAACCTGAGATTGTACCAATTGAATAAGCCATTGCGATAATGGATAGACCGAATGCCATGGCAATGCCTAAAATACCGATGCCTTCAATACCGCCACCAAGAACAGCTGTCCCTGTACCGAATAGAACAAGTACAAATGTACCGATTGCTTCTGCAACTAATTTGTTCACAATAAACACCTCCATATGATTTTTAGATAACGTTATACGATACCCTTATCATATTAGTATAAACTTATTTTTTACATAAAAAAATAGAGCTTCTACTAAATCGGCGAAAATTTATTAGAGGCTCTTATATCATTCACATGAGATGGTACTTTAAATGGTTTTTAATAAAAAAGGGAG
>NZ_HE578958.1:0-44431 GCF_000307285.2 Kurthia sp. Dielmo | reverse complement strand
ATTCACATGAGATGGTACTTTAAATGGTTTTTAATAAAAAGGGAGAACTACTTACTTATTTAAATGAGATTGAATTTCTTTTACTGAAATTCAATATATCCCTTTAAAGCTTGCTATAAAAGCATTCTTGCAAGGTGGTTCCCGCATTAGTTCCCACTTTTAGATAAAATAATAAAACACCTACATACTTTTCATGATTTCGTCTATCACGTTTACTGCTGTTTTTCGTTTTTCTTCTATTGAATGTACATATGTTTTTTGTACAGTGTCAATAGTATCTCCGAGCAAACTTGCGACAGTTGCAATATCTACACCTTCTGCAATAAGCAAACTCGCATAAGTGTGTCTAAACATATGTGGAGAGATTTTCTCAACTCCTAGACGTATACTCATTTTCCGGAAGTACAAATCAATCGAACTGTATGATAACGTGTCGCCTTTGAAATTCCGGAATACATAGCGTTTTTGAAATTTATCTTCTGCTATGCGAATGCCTTTTTTGAGCAATTCTTCTTTTTGCCTTGATTGATACTTTTTCAGTACTTCGCAGACATGAGAAGTCAACGGTATTACTCTATAACTTCTTTTCGTCTTAGGAGAACGCTCACCATAAGCGTCACGAGTACAATTGATTGTGACTGTGCCTTCTTCCAGATCCACTTCACTCCACTTCAACCCCAACGCTTCGCCACAACGTACACCTGTAGCTGAAAGGAATTCAATCATTTCCATCATGTAGTTTGCACGGCTTGCTGTGTAAGTGAACATTTGCTTCATCGCTGCTTGCTCGATTATTTTATGATTTAAAGTATATTCAATTTTAATTCTAGAAATTTTATTTTTTTCAATGAATTCATTTTCTACAGCAAAATTTAATACTGCGCAAATTTTATCGTGATACTTCGCTAAAGTAATATCTGCAACACTATGTTTTGCAACTTCGATAAAACGTGTTGTATAAATATATTTATCTAAATCACATATTCGTACATTCCCTATAAGCGGTTCCATTTTTTTTCTGGTGAAATGGAAAAGTCGTATTGTTGTCACTTTCAAACTATTTTTTTGATGTTTAATGTACATCTCAAATAATTCGTTCATTGTCATAGTGCCATGTTCTTGCTTATTATAATTGCCTTTTAGCAGGTCAGCTTTCACATTTATTAAAGCTAATGAGGCTTCCTTTAAGGTATCGAACCCTTGTTTATATAAATCAGTTTTCTTGCCATCTGTACGAGTATATCGATAGCGATATGCAAATCGTTTTTTATTTACATTCGTATCTAGATAACTATATACATTTTTTTCTCTAGTTTTCGTTAAATTTGGTTTACCCATTCTGTCCAATCCTCTCATTCACCGGCAAGTGACAAGGCGAAGCGGGTACTTACCACCTCCTTATATTGATTTCTATGTAATAGTAGCAAAGTTGTGGATAAATTTACACAATAATGTAATAAAAATGGTTCCAACATACTTAAAATAGTAGTATAATTAACTCGTATCGAACTTATGTTCGTTTTAAAAGTTAGTTAGTAAGCCTTTTGTAAGCACCTCTTTTGCTTTATATAATAGTTTTTGTAAACTTATAGATTTACAAAAGTCGGGAGTAGTAGTGTTACACTACTCGCTGCTTACTTCTACTACCTCATAAAGCTCCTCCATGTCGCAGTGTAGTATCTTTGAAATATTTAGAGCTGTTTCAAAAGACATTACGGCGCGATTATGTACGAGCGCATTTACACGTTGACGTGACACTCCCAGTTCGATTGCTAAATCATTTTGTGTCATTCTACGTTTATTTAATAAGTCGAGAAGTAAGCATTTCCCGACTTTATACATATATTGCACCTCTTTTAGCGCATTGAATTTTTAATTTTTATTCCTTTATCAAAAGAAGTATAAAAATGTTATATTTGTCCATTATTTTCTATAAAATGTATTTTGTGTTTTAAGATAGTATTTATTAACTATTAAAACGACATTTTTCTTCTGTATATTGCCATTTTTTGGCTTGCAATGCTGAAAAATAATACATAGAATAAAATTAATAACAATTTAATAGGACTATAGAAGTGTCCTGTTTAAACGAGAAGGGGCAACAGTATGAAAAGTAAAATGAAAACAAAAGAAAATAAATCTAAAAAAATCATTGAACTAAGAAAATTCTTAGATTTACGTGCTCCACAAAAGAAAGAAAAAACTAATTAGCAAATCTGCTGAAGCGAATTGCTTTAATAGCTTCTTGTATCTCCTGATCCGTTGCTGGAATGCCGTCGACAAGTAATTCATATTTGTCACGCAATTCATCAGCGGATATTTTGTTTGCATCCATCATGAACTCCAATTCCTCTTTCGAAAATCCTGCTGAAAAAACAAGCTCTTCTAAATTCACACTAAAAATTTCTGATAATTTTATTAACGTCTCGAAGTCTGGGCCATGTTCGCCAGCTTCGTAACGTGAGATATTCGCTTGCGTAATACCTAATTCATCCGCTAATTGTGCTTGCGTCATTTTATGCGCTTTGCGTAAATCTTTTAAACGTTGCGGGAAAGTTACTTTTTTCATTTTAAACACCTCATTCCATATGCATACACTCTTATAACTCTTATATAGGTATATACCTTAATTTTATTAGCCTTACTCATAAAATATACTACATTTTCTAACTTTTTTTAATAAAAGTGTTGACTTATGAGTGAAACGTATATATTATAAGGGTATGAAATATGAGAACAACGTATAAAATTGAAAGGCGGTGATGAACTTGACAACATTAACAATCAGCAAGAAACGTCACGCATTAATCGCAGCAAGAAAAAATACGCGATTAAGTCAAGTTGAAGTAGCAGAAATTGTAGGCGTTTCTCAAGCAAACATTTCTCGTTATGAGAGTGGGGAACAGAATCCTACTATGGCAGTAGCTTTCAAAATCTCTCAGCTGTATAAAAGTGATATCGGTACACTTTTTTCATAAATATTAATATGAGTTAAACGTATTTTATTTTTTTAAAATATAATATGAGTTAAACGTATAAAATAGGAGGAATTATTATGACAAATCAAGTAACGCATACAGGTAAAGTAATTAGTTCATTAGAAGTTGCAGAAATGGTAGGACGCGAGCACAAGAATGTAATGCGCGACATTGAAAAAATCCGAACAGATTTGAACGCGCTCAAAGTTGAGCCGGTTAAATATTTTGCGGAATCTACTTACAAAGGTGGTAACGGGCAAGAACGTTCAATGTTTTTACTCACTAAACAAGGTTGCGAATTATATGGCAATCGAATGACTGGCATCGAAGGTACGGCATTTGCGGTTAAATATGTTGAGCGCTTTGAGCAAATGGAAAGAGTAATTCAGCATAATTTACCGACAGATCCGTTAGAGCTTGCGCTCACGGCCGCACTTGAAACACGCAAAGAGGTTGCTGAAATCAAAGAAGATGTTGATTTCTTAAAAGACAACATGCGTATCAACACATATCAAGAGAAACAACTACAAGATATCGTTAAGCGAAAGGTAATGAGTTCGCTAGGGGGTTACAAAAGTACAGCTTACGAAATGCTTGCTAATAAAGCTTTTAAATCGGCATGGCGTGACTTTAAAAACCACTTTGGCATTTCAACTTATAAAGAGTTGCCAGCAACAAAATTCGATGAAGGTATTCAATTGCTAGGATTTTGGGAGCCAAGCGCTTCAATGAAATTCGAAATAGCGGCATACAATACACAGCCCGCAGGTGCAACAGATAGTGGTTGGGAGGTCCGAAATTAATGAACGTTCAAATACAACTAGATGAACATCATATAAACAGCTTAGTTGCTCAGCTTGTGCATGATAAGTTGCAAGAGCTTGCGGTGCCACGCGTGCTATCACTCGACATTAAAGATATCAAGCGTATCACAGGCATTAATTCAAATATCACGCTGCAGAAAATTCTTTCAGATCCACGAATTTTACAACACCAATTTCGGCTCGGCGAAGGTGGACCGCGACATTGGAATGCGCGCGGTTTCGAAGAAGCATACGAAGAAGTAATGAATGATTTTAAAGTAATGTACTAAAAAAATAAAAAACTCACCGGCAAAGTGACAGACAGGCGTAGCGCGCTTGTCATTAGCTGCCCGACTTATTCGGACCGCTATAACAAATTCGCTACAAAGTGTTCCTTGATAACTAAATAGATGGTTTAATCCATCGCTGAGAGTCTGTGGAGACTTTGAGCGATGCATTAAGAGCATCAAAAGGAGGTGAATGTATGTATTACGTTAAACAAGGGTGCCCAGAGTGCAGTGAAATATTGATGATAGAAAATTGTGTTGAAGGGGCAAGAGAAGAAGCTGAAATGGACGGTGGAGAGGGCTGGTACACAGATGAAGTAGTGTGCGAGGGATGTGGAGCTACCATTGAAATTACTATTAATTGCGAAGTCCTTTATAACTACACAGTCGATGATGTACACACTTTATCTGTAGCAGATATTGCTGCAAACCGAGATGACGGCCGTTACGAAATAAACAATGAGATTATTGTCATTGAAAATGGCGAAGTCATCGAACGTTATATGTCGCCAGACGAAAATCAAATGGCATTACCAATATAAAAAAAAGGTGGTTTTAAAAAATGGAAAACATCAAATGTCTACAAGTCGAACGCGAAGTATCATTCGCAAATTACACACCGCTTGTGCCAGAGCGCATCGTGAATCACGTTTCAAACGATACATCAGCACATGCGATGACTCAAATCAAAACGTACATGGACTTACGCTTAGCTGCTATCAAAGAGCGTGAAGGGTGGCAAACAGAGCAAGATATGCGGCTCAACTGGAGTGAGGAACAGATACTCGAACATTACAACATGTATTACAAGCATTTTACATCAGATGTTCCAGAGCACGTGTTAAAAGATGCAATTATGGAAGAACTCGGCGACAAAGAACTTCGCACCATGCTAGATCGCTGGCCTGCAACGGATATCATCGAAATCTTTCAACTAGAAGGGTTTTTAACGGTTAACAACGGCCACTTCATCGTTTCAGTCGACATGTTTCTCGGTTGTAACGAATAAAAAAAGACCGCTTTGAGAGAGCGGTCTAAGCAACTGGCGAATGATTCGCCAATATGTAAAAAACAACTACTAAATTATACCACAGAATGAATGGGGGCAAACATGATGGATGTTAACAATGTGGAGCAAGTTCAAACAGCTGGTCCGCTTAATCTTTTTCAAAAGCTTGTAGAGGTGCGCAAAAGTATCGGTTCATTACACAAGGATGCAAAAGGCTACAACAATAATTATCAATATGTAACAGGTTCACAAATCCTTAGCAAAATTCAAGACGCAATGAATTACTATAATGTGCTGCTTTTTCCAAAATTACTCACACAAGAAGTTAAAACACGTGAGTACAAAACGCGCAATGGCAAAATGGTTGTTGAGTATACAGTTTTCGGACAAATGGAATTTACATGGATTAATGCAGATAATCCAGTGGATAAGCTTGAGGTACCATTCGCATATGCAGGTTCGCAAGATGATATGGCTAGGGCGTTAGGTTCGGCGTTAACGTATGCGGAGCGGTATTTTTTAATCAAGTCATTTAACTTACCGACAGATGGTGATGATCCGGATGGCAATCAATACAATCAACGTAATAACTATAATAATCGAAATAATTATCAACAGTCACAACCGCAGCAACAACAGTATCGTAATCAGAAGCCACCTATGGAACAACAATCAGTGCAATCGCCACAACAAAAACAACAAGTGAACGCGGATGGCGAAAAAATGATTACGGAGGAGCAAAAACAAAAACTTAAAAATGCATTAAAAATCGTTGCTGGACCGAAAGTGGAGGACCAACAAGTTGCGTATGAGTCGGCTTGCTACGCATGTAACATCCCTGAGGACACGCCGACAAATTCACTTATTTTTACACAAGCAAGTGGTGTACTGATGTACTTTGGCGGACTTGTTAAGCAGCGTCAGCAACAAGGTGGTGCTTGATATGGGCCAAAACATAGCACAGGATTTAGAAACGTCACTTAAAAATGCACAAAAAACTAAAAAAATATCGATGAAGTTATCGCTCGTTTATCTGAGCTGAACATCGAAGTAGAAAGGGTGTTGAAACATGAAAGTTTTAAAAGCGATCCACAGCACGTTTGCGACAGGGAATGTCGTAGAGGACATTAGTTTTGTAGGTTATCTAGTGACAATGCTTTCTGTAGGATTTTATGTTTTATCGCTTACAGCAACAAAAGAATTTATGCTAATGTGCGTAGCGCTACTACTGTTATTAACTGTGGCAACAGTCGTTTTTGCACTGTTACAACAAGAGGAGGAATAACATCATGGACGAAATACAAGGTGTGCAGTACGAAGGGATTTTAGAGAACGGTTACGGTTTAATCCCTAAACTTGTGACACGCGACAAAGATTTAACAATTGAAGCCAAAGCTATTTATGCTTATTTAGCATCATTTGCTGGCAATGTGCAGCAAGCATTCCCTAGTGTGAGTCTAATATGCAGTGAATTAAGCATATCTGAGAAACGTTTTACGAAACACCGTAAAATGCTAATCGATAAAGGTTACATCGAAATAAAACGTAATCGCAAAGAAGATGGAAATGGATTTTCGAATAACATTTACATTCTTAAACAGCAAATTCCGTATACGGTCAATTCGTATGCATACGAATCGTTAGGATACCAAAACGTAGGCGAACAAAACGCAAGCAAACAAAACGTAGGTACTAATAGTAACAGTTCTAATAATAACAGTATTAATAATAACAGTATTAAAAAAGAACAGAGAGAAGAGAGAGAGGAAGAGACTACTCCTTCTCCTGTTATAGATAAAGATTTTCAAACGCTACAAACTTTCTTCGATGAAAACATTGGTAAACGTAACTTCACGACTGATAAGGAACTAAGCTCCTTGATGGATGATTTTAAGGACCCGCTCTTAATTGGCGAAGCTTTAAAAATCGCTGCAGTAAAAGGCAAACCACTGTTTACTTATGCAGCTGGTGTCTTACGTAAGATGGCTGAGGAAAAAGGCGTTACAACGTATGAACAATTTAAACAACGTGCTGAGCAAGCAAAACAAGCTCCTAGCTTAGCTGACCGGGCAACAAGTAAAGCAACAGAGTTCGGTGGTCATACATTACCGTTCTAAAAAGTAAAAAACGAAAGGATGAACTTATATGAACGATTACAACACACCGCAAATTCACTTTAATGCAGAGCGTACCGGGAAGATGCAAAGCATTCAGGATGTCTTACAAAGTGATGACGGTCCACTTCGTTGGGATCGCGACAATTATTGTGATAAGCATGACAGTAACTTTGTATTCATGCCGCCTGCTTTCGATAATTCACAATGTCCAATGTGTGGCACAGAGAAACTTCGTAATGAATTCCAGGATGAAATGCAAAAGGTTTGTACAGATGGCGAACGTTTGAGAAAGCACAATATACTCGCCAAACAATCTGTCATTCAAGATAACACAATTACAAATGCTACATTCGATAATTTTATTGTCCAAACAGATGAAGAACATACAAATAAGATTAAGGCTATAAAAGCTGCTGAACGTTTCTCGAACGGCGAAGCATTTAATCTTTGGATTCAGTCGCCACAAACGGGGTGCGGGAAAAGTCATTTAGCTATGAGCATCTTAAAATATGTAAATGATTCCGGAGCGAAGGATAAAAGTACACTGTTTCTTGATTTAGGTCGTACGATGGAGCTTATCAAAGACTCTTTTAATAATAAAGAAAGTGAATACACGCAAAATCATTTTATATCACTCGCAAACAGTGTTGATGTGCTTGTAATCGATGATTTAGGAGCGGAAACAGGTGATATTTACAGCGATAAGCGTGCCAGTGAGTATACAAGTAACGTATTACGCAGTATTTTAAATGGCCGCCAAGATAAAGCGACAATCATTACTACAAACTTAACTGGCGCTCGTATGATTACAGGTTATAAGGACGGACATAAATTCATTCCGCCAATGTATGACAAAAAGATGATGTCACGCGCTATGCGTAACGTGCTACACATTGTATTTAATGAAACGCCAGATAAACGTGTTGGCAACCTACAATTCTAAAAAAGAGAGGTCAAGAAGAATATGAAACTAAAATTCTATGGCGGTACAGATGCAGACAATGCAATTGCATTCAATGTCTCAGCGGACCGCACGTATACAGTCGAGTTATTTAAAGAAGCAGGTTTTAAAGCGAACATTATTCGTATCACATCGTATAAATTCAATATTTACTATATGAACAATAGCGGTGAAAAAGTCAACGTTGGACCAGCTCACGACATGGCGCTTTGTGTTAAAAACGCTATGCGCGACTTTATACGCTACCGCACATTACATCGTACTAAAACATGGAATGGCACTGTGGCGAGTATTACAGACGTTGCACGCGCAAAATTAAACGAGTTTTTAGCTAATGGTAGCACAACGGTTATCAGTGATAAGACAATCGCCCAGGAAGAAGCAGAAATAGATAATGTACTGGCATTTACAGCGGCACTCGAAGCGGCAGAAGACATCGCAAGACAACATGCGATTAATGCAGCGCTTGATGCGCGGGATGAAGAGTTATTCATGACTTTAACAGGAGGTGCTTAACATGGTCGATTTCATTGGCTTCAATGCAGACACGCCATGCGTAGAATTACAGTTTACTCGCTTTGATGGCTCACAGTTCCGCAAAGTTTGCTACGACACATCGGAGATTGATTTCTGGATGGATCAATACAATGCACAAGAAGGTATTTTTAAAGATACTTGCAGAAGTGTGGCGCGTGTACAGCAAGAACTGCAACAAATAAAATCTGAAATTTCAGAACAATTAGCCTTAATTGCACAAGATAAAAAAGATGAAAAGGAGAAAGAATATGCGAAACGATTCAAACAAGCATGGAATTGCAGTTACACAGCATAGCTGCAAACGCCGCTATAACCGCCGTAACATTTGCCGCACAACTACTAAACAGCGCAAGGATATGGATAAACAAGTACAACGTCCTGCAGCGCGTCCGAAAGTGCCGGTTGTATTTTACAAGGTGCGTAAAGGCCGTGAAATCATAGAAGTATCTGAGCGTGATGTAGACGTAATGAGCTTACAGTTGGACGGATATCGTGTGATGGATAAGTGGCGGGAGTGGCTGTAGATGGAGCAAAATGACGAAAATATAGTCAAAGCAGAACAGTTAAGTTTGTTTTGAGCGACATTCATGGACCGAAAATGAATTGTTGAATTAAAACGGGTGGGTGGGATGGAGTAAGGAGCGGCACTATGCGTAAAAACGAATTAGTACATCACGAGCATTACGTCGCAAAAGTGCAACAAGATTTAACGCACTTTTTATTAAATGATGAATCGTTAAAAAATGGTGCAATCAAATATTTGCGATGGGATAACGAAATGAAGCTATTTGATGTATATGAGGATGCTGAGTACAAGATTTTCATCACACATACATTTTATGAGCGCTTTCGTGATATACAGCTCGCTAAAGGGATTGTATGCCAGCGATGTGGCAGAAAGTTAAAAGATACGAAGTGGACGCCGATTGGTTATGGTCGCCGTTGCTACAAAAAGTTCCTTAAAGAAGAATGGGAACGTAATCAAATGACGATTTTCGATTTTATCGATGATCCAGGAGAGGTGAAGGAATTTGAAGCGAATACTTGATGCTTGCTGTGGTAGCCGCATGTTTTGGTTTGATAAGCAAAATGAAGATGTTACTTACATGGATATTCGCGAAGAAGATACCGAATTGTGTGATGGTCGTAAATTAATCGTAGCACCAGATGTGGTTGCAGATTTTCGTGATATACCATTTTCTGATGAAAGTTTTTATATGGTCGTGTTTGATCCGCCACATTTATTACGAGCAGGAGAGAATAGTTGGCTTGCTAAGAAATATGGTCGTTTAAACGAAGCGACATGGCGTATGGATTTAACACAAGGATTTTATGAGTGCATGCGAGTGCTGAAGCCTAACGGCACATTGATATTCAAGTGGAATGAAGAACAAATTTCGTTGAATGAAGTATTGGGGTGCTGTGGCCAACAGCCGTTATTTGGAGACAAGCGTAGTAAAACGCATTGGCTCGTATTTATGAAATAGGAGGTATAAAAATGGCTAACGAAAAAACGTGTTGGAACTGCGGTCATTTCGCTTTCGCTTGTTTTATCACTGGCGAATATCAAGAGGTTGATGATGTAAATGGTGTGTGTGATAAGTGGTGTCCAGAAGGTACGAAAGGCACTGTCACTGACTTTGAAAACGAAGATGACGGTACAACGTGGGCTGAAAATGAATGGCTCAAAGATGATATGTCCAATTTATAAGGAGGTGCAATGATGGATCAAGATGAAATGTACGACTCATACATGGAACAAGAAATGGAAGAAGCGGATGCAGGAAGCGGGCGTCTAATGTTTTTAAATGCAGATCATGAACAAAACTTTGCGGCTATCATAGAGCAATACAAGTTTGATATTGCAACAGACTCAGATTTAATCGTTGCATACATCACAGCGGTACCGGATGTGTACGAAAAAGTGTCCGGGGCACTTTCAGCATATGATAGTTGGTTACTGGACGAGCAGTTTGCTACAGGGCAAAGCGATACATTTAATGCATTGCTTGGAGTGGCGCTCTCATATCGACTGGGAGTGGAGCAAAGCAACTTACGAGCGTATGAACAAATGCTTGATGGACCGTATTGGGTAGTTGTTGCACTTGGAGCGGCGGAGATTTATACGAGCGGTACATTTAATGCACTACAGAAAATGGAGGTTTTAAGATGAATAAAGAACAGCTAGAAACGATTAAAAAGGGTTATCAGTGGTGGCTAGAAGCTGAAAACCAAGCGGACAAAAATGAATTTGCTGAATGTATCACAACGGAAGATGTACCAGCGCTTATCGCAGAGGTCGAGCGATTACGTGAAGCACTTAAATTTTATGCAGATGGACAGAAATATACGCTCGCTTACGACAGTAACTTAGTAGGAACAGTGGAAATCTTCAAAGACAACGGCAAAAAAGCTCGACAAGTATTAGGCGATGACAAATGTTCATAGTCAGATTAACAACAGCTTATATTTTGATTGCAGTGATTTGGCAAAACCTTGAAATGCTCGCGTACGGCGAAGTGAGAGATAACTTGATAGACACCATTATCACTTTTCTTGTGTCGGTAGTTATCGCGATTTTGTGGAAGGAGTGAACGACAATGACAACTAAAACAGCGATGCAACAAATTGAAGAACTAATTACAGAAATGCCGCTTCCAGTCTTAAAAGACGTACAGCGACGCTTAACAGATTGGGCATCAAGTGGCGGTAAAGAAGATGATCCGTATGTTGAGCAACAGCTTCGTTATATGAAACATGTGCGACATGCACAACATGCGGGCAAATAAATGAAAAAAGCGTCTGTAGCAGCAACTACAAACGCCTGGCTCCTCTTACGAGGTATATATGATTTTAGACGAATCAATTATACCACGAAAAAGGGGAGTTACATATATTGAATAACGAACAACACACAATTACTGAAACAGTCGAGGAAAACGCTGTATATGCTGTAATCGATGGTCGCCTTACAAGATTAGATTCCCCTTCAACGGGATTCGGTAAACAAGAAATTGTATGGCAGAACAGCAAAATAGTGCAAAATAACGTTTATTTTACACAAAAATTGTAGTAAGATGTGAAATAAGTAATTTAATTGAATAAGAAGCTTACCAGGAAAAACCAGGGAGCACTAAATGAATTTGTAGCACATGCTATGAGTTTGTTTGGTGCTTCCTTTTTTATTTGCCAGAAAAAGGAGTGAAACGAATGCGTACGCTACAAGACGAAATTAAACGCCACAACCTTTTACGACACAATAATGACACGAAACCTAATGAAAAGAAGGAAAAGCTTTCTACGGAGCGGCAAACACGCTCAGAGCGATTGTCAAAAGCAGACATTGAGGAACTTATGGGGATAAGACGCCCACGCTATGCACGGCGAAAAGGTGTAATCAAACAAAAATAAAGAGGTGCTGTGGTAATGATGACGATGATGGAAGAACGTGAATATACAAGTAAAGAATTAGAAAACTGGGCAGATAAGTTGTTGGAAGAGTATGATCATAGTCTAAGTGACTTACGTGCAGTTAAGAGAGCAACAGTTGCTGAAGAGTGCGAAGTAACAAATATCTCGCCGCTTCAAGATAAGAAGTCTATTCTAAACAGTATGGAGAATTCAATGGTATTTGCAATGGATTGGATGGAAAAAGGCCGTAATCCCGATTTACAGCGCGGAGCGGATAAACATGCTGTGTACCAACGACAATTTTTTGAGTCACTTGATGTGATTCCAGACATTGCAGAGCAAGTGTATGATATTAATACAAAAGAGCTGCACATGACGAGCGCTGAAAAGAAACAGCTAGCGAAAATTTATAGCATGTGGAGTCATCGTGAGAGACTTTGTTACATTGCTCATACGGTTGAACAAAAAAGTTTTCAACAAATCGCAGACGAATTAAAAGTAAGCAAAGGTACTGTTCAATCATATATTCAACGTGCTCGCTCAAAAGTCAAAGAGGGCCTACAAAAGAAAACTTCGTAAATCTTGCCTTACGTTGCCTTACGGATTCTATATAAGTGAGAGCAACATTTTCTCATGCGTGAGCAAGCACGCAATCATTTATGGCCGCTTCGACAAGGAGAGTTACCTGTGCACTACTCACAATTGCTGTTCAGGGCAAACATGTTAAGCGACTAATCATCAAGCCGCCACGTGCGGCACATACATATACTAGCGCCATTAAATAAACAGTATGCATAAGCAGGCGCTATACTGCGGTTACCCATGACTGCACCTCTCAAGCCGCTTCTTGTCCAGAAGCGGTATACATATGGCATCTACATTGTAGGTGCTTTTTATTTTGCATGGGATAAATAAACGCTACGGAGGTGATTGGAATGGAAACGTATTTAAAAATAATTGATGAATTCGATGATTACGTAGTAAGGGAACACCATTTCTTTAACGGTACGAATGTGGTGATTAAGTTCGATAATGGGTATGGCGTAAGTGTTATGGTTACAGCGAAGTCGCCTAATTCTGAAATTATAGAGGCTATGGTAATTGATGAAGATGGTTTTTGTGATTTCACAGAAGAAAATGTATGTTTTTCTAGCCTAGTTCAATTGGATTTGCAAAGAACTATTGAAGAGTTAAAGCTGATTCAACAACGAGAACAAGCACCTTTATTTTAAGAGGCGCTTTTTATTTTGCAGAAAGGAGCGGACGATATGAACGAAATCAAATTTACAATTGACGGACCAGTACAAGCACAACAACGTCCACGCTTTTCACGTCAAAACGGTCATGTACGCACATATGACGATAAAAAGTCTCGCAATTATAAAGCGCACGTACAAAAATGCGCTGCACGTTATGTACCTGAGCAAATGATTGACTCAGCGATTGAGTTGCATATCGATGTGTTTCACAAGTTGCAGCAGAGCGGCAGTAAACAATTAAAAGCGGATAAGTTAGCGCATCGTGTACGTCCAACAGTTAAGCCGGATTTGGACAACCTTGCAAAAGGCATTAAGGACGCGCTCACAGGCATGATGTGGGTAGATGACGCGCAAGTGGTTGACTTAATTATGCATAAATACTATGCAGTCGAGCCATACGCAGTAGTAACAATCAAATATTTGAACTAGTTAGTCTATATATGATAAAAAAGAGCGCTAGTAAAGATAGCTGACTACTGGCGCTAGGAAGGAAAGAGGTGGTGAAACGTGAGTGGCTGAAAAATATGAACTTGCTAAAGTCGATTATGACAATGGCATGAAGTATAAAGATATTGCCGAAAAGTATGGCGTAACCCTCAATACAGTCAAGTCATGGAAAACGCGTAAGTGGAACAAAATTGATAGTGAAGATGATGAAAGTGTGCATACAAAAGAAAAAGGTGTGCACACAAAAAAGAAGCAGACACATACAGAAGAATCGACTAGGGAGCGGCTGTCTATCGCACAAGAATCACTGAGCAATGAAAACAGTGATTTGACCGATAAACAGTGGCTTTTTTGTCGTTACTACACAAAGTATTGGAATGCCACGAAAGCTTATCAAAAGGTTTATGACTGCGACTATATGCAGGCTATGTCCAACGGCAGTCGCTTGCTGAGAAATGATAAGATACGCGCGGAAATCAGCGCAATCAAACAGGACATTGCAGATGGCATCATGATTGAGTCTCGTGCAGTGCTGCAGAAGTGGATTGATATTGCATTTGCAGATATCTCCGACTACGTGGCATGGGGCACCGAGAAACGTTTGATTCCAGACGTATTTGTTGGGCGAGATGCAAACGATAAAAAAGTATTCGAGGACAAGGAAATTGATGTGAACTACGTTCATTTGAAATCCGCTTCGAATATAGACACATCGATTGTGACAGAAATCAAAGAAGGCAAAGATGGCGTGACGGTGAAGCTTGCCGACAAAATGAAAGCACTCGATTTCTTGACGAAGTATATGGACTTGCTTAATGATAATGAGCTGAAGCAATTAAAAATTGAAAAAGAGTTGATTGCAATTCGTAAAGCAAATGGTGACGATCATGAAGAATACGAAGATGATGGATTCATTGAAGCGCTAAAAGGTGTGGAGGTGGATTGGGATGCTGACTAATGTAAAGAAGCTATTAACAGAACAACGTAAGAAGCGGGAGCGTAGGCGAAAAAAGAAGCCTGCGCTTTTTAAATTTACTCCTTTTAGTGCTAAACAGAAGAAGGTGCTCACTTGGTGGTGTCATGCCGCTTCGCCATATAAAGATTATGATGGCATTATTTGTGATGGCTCGGTGCGAGCAGGTAAAACAGTTGTGATGTCACTTTCTTTCGTCATGTGGGGCATGGAAACATTTAACGATGAAAACCTCGGTATGGCTGGTAAAACGATTGGTTCATTTAGACGTAACGTATTCAAACCGCTTCAAAAAATGCTACGTGCACGAGGGTATACCGTAAAAGAACAACGTACCGAAAATATGTTCACTGTTACAAAAGGTGAACAAGTTAATTATTTCTATTACTTTGGTGGTAAGGATGAAGGCTCTCAAGACCTTATCCAAGGGATTACATTGGCTGGGATGTTTTTCGATGAAGTGGCGCTTATGCCCCGCTCCTTCGTAGACCAGGCAACGGCACGTTGTTCTGTAGAAGGTGCTAAATTTTGGTTTAACTGTAACCCAGCAGGTCCATACCATTGGTTCAAAGTAGAGTTTCTAGATAAATTAAAAGAAAAGAATCTATTTCAAATTCATTTCTTGATGGATGATAACCCTTCGCTTTCAGAAAAAGTAAAGGAACGCTATAAACGCCTGTATTCCGGTGTTTTCTATAAGCGCTATATCTTAGGATTATGGGTGCTTGCAGAAGGTGTTATTTATGACATGTTTGAGAAGGATAGGCATGTTGTAAAAACAGAGGAGCGGCCATATGAGAAGTTTTATGTCAGTTGTGACTATGGTACAAAGAATCCAACAACATTTGGTTTGTGGGGTTTCTGTGAAGAGATTTGGTACAAGGTAAAAGAGTATCACTACGATGGTCGTAAGAAAGGTAGACAAAAAACAGATGGGCAGTACTGTGATGATATGGCAACATTTATCGAGGGGCTTACAAATTTCAAAGGGATTATCGTAGATCCATCGGCCGCTTCGTTTATTACAGCGCTAAAGAAACGTGGGCATCATGTGATTAAAGCGAAAAATGATGTAGTAGACGGGATTCGTAATGTAGCTACTGCATTGGAGCGGATGCTTATTAAGTACAACGATTGCTGTAAAGAAACATTTCGAGAGTTTTCTTCGTATGTTTGGGATGAAAAGGCAGCAAATCGAGGTGAAGATAAGCCAATTAAAGAGAATGATCACCAGATGGATGGCGATAGATATTTCATAAATAAAGTTGTTATGACAGGACCAGGATTCACATTCTTAAAATAATGAAAGAGGTGAGAATATGCATAATATTTATGATTTTGGAGCGAGCACATATGCAGATGAACTAATTGCACAGATTAAGAATGATGCGCCTAAAGAAATCGAAACGGTGAAAAGTCTATATGAAGCGTTTGATAGCTCTAAAATGCTACAGGGGCAGAAATATTATTGGAACGAATCAGATATTATGGAACGTGAAATTTACACGTACAGCAATGGCGGTAAGAGTGTAGATAAGGAAGCGACGAATGAGAAAGTTCCTAGCGGTATGCACAAAGTATTGGTGGACCAAAAAGTCGCCTATTTAGCAGGAGAACCTATGTCTTTCGGTAGCCGCTCCGATAACCAAAAGCAACTGGACTTGCTTGAAACGATTATTGGGGAGGAATGGGAAGATACACTACCAGAGCTAATTAAAAATGCCTCAAATAAAGGCGTAGAATGGCTCCATCCGTTTGTGAATGAAGATGGCGAATTTGATTATATGATTGCCGAAGCGGAACAAGTTATTCCTATTTACGACAGTAAAAGACGGTATAAGCTAACAGCGGCTATCCGTTTTTATCAATATGCAGAGGAGCACATCAAATTAGAAGTATGGACAGATGTAGATGTCACTTACTATGAAATGATTGAAGGCGAAATGTACTTGGATGCTGAACGAGAACTGAATCCAGCACCACATTTCACGAATGCTGAGGGTACAGAAGGGAAATCATGGGGCAAGGTGCCATTTATCCGCTTCGCAAATAACAGCGAGCATTTAAGTGATTTACACTTCAATAAAGCGGCTATTGATGCGTACGAAAAATTAGTAAGTGACGCACAAAATACATTAGTAGATATGCAAGAACTGATTTATGCATTGATTGGTTATGAAGGAGAAAGTCTGGCGGAGTTTCAGAAGAATTTGAAGCGGTATAAGGCTGTTAAGTTATCGCCAGATGAAGGCTCTGATTTGCGAACTATTACAGCAGAAGTGCCGACAGCTGCATATCAATTACAAGGTGAAACACTGCGGAAAAACATTATTACATCCGGTCAAGGTGTAGATCCGTCACCTGATGTAATTGGAGATGCGCCTTCTGGCGTAGCACTCGAAAATTTATATTCTTTGTTAGACATGAAAGCATCAATGTTAGAGCGGAAATTTACGCTAGCATTGCGTGAGTTCATGTTTTTTATTGGCGTTTATTGTGAACTGGCACGCGTTGGTGAATTTGATTATCGTGATGTCACCTTTACTTTTAATAAAATGCTCCTTACAAATGAAGCGGAAATTATCACAATGGCTAGAGATTCCCAAGGGATTATTTCAGATGAAACTATACTTGAAAATCACCCTTGGGTACGTGATGTGGCACAGGAGAAAGAACGTTTAGAGAATCAGAAAGCTTCTGAACTAGACGCATATAGTACCCGCTTCGGTTCGTTAGAAGGTGAAGCGGATGCCGAAACAAATTCATAATCAACTAGACATTATTAAGCGCTTAGATGAGCTGATTGCACAGAGTGAGCGTGAAGTAGATGAACTACTTGGAAAGCGTTTAAAAGAGATTCTGGCAATGCTTAGTAATATGTATAGTAAGTTCGTTGAGAGTGATGAGAGTAGTTATACAGATTTAAATAAATACAATCGACTAGCAAAGGAACTCGAACGCATTGCGCAACAGTTGAATGAAGATTATAAGCAAATCGTAAAGCAAATTGAAATATCTCAACAACGTATTTATGTTGAACAGTACCTGATGGCAGCTTATTTGTTTCAAGTTTATCAAGGAACTGAAGATGGATTTACCTTACCAAGTGAAGATGTTATTGCAGCAGCACTAGCCAATCCAATTGAGTTGCTACGTTTGCCCAAAGTATTAGAGGTGCATCGCAATGAGACTATTCGCAAAATACAAATCGAAATATCACAATCTCTATTAGCTGGTGAAGGGTATTTCAAGATGGCGAAGCGGTTAGAAAATGCAATTGGTATTAGTCAAAACAAAGCACGCACCGTGGCACGTACAGAAGGTGCTAGAGCAATGTCGATAGCAGACGAAGCGGTCACAGAGGAGATGCGCAAATACGCTGATATTGAATGTGTATGGCTATCAACACTTGATACACGGACGCGGCATGAGCACCGTAAACTGGACGGACAAAAAGCGGATTCGGATGGTTATTTTCATTTCAAAGGCATGAAGGCAAAGGGTCCAACCATGTGGGGAGTAGCAAAAATGGACATCAATTGCCGCTGCGTGAAGATTAAACTCATTGACGGGCAGTTGCCAGCCGTGCGTAGAGGTCGAGATTACAAAGACGAGGGCTACCAAAAGCGTTTGAAAGCTCAAATCCTAGCATATATGGATAAAGGTATGACTTATGCAGCTGCTTATATGGAAGCAGATAAACGAATAACACCGCCGAATAAAGTAATGCCATTTATGAAATATGAAGAATGGTTCAACAAAATTTGATAAATTACAAAATATGGTTAAAAAAAGATGGATAAAGCCGAAAAAAGCAGAGTAATAATTTTTTGGAGGCGGTACTTTGGATAAGAAATCACAGGTTATAGAGTTTTTAAAAAGTAAGGGTTATAACGTGAAAAATGAAAAATGTTCTTATGATCCGGAAGGTAATACGTTACAGATTGAAAAGTTAGATGGAGAATATTACATTTTACTTGCTAATTTTTATTTAGACGCAGATTTTAAACAAATAGAGCGTAAAGTGAAAAAGCTATTTAATAGAACTTTCTTCAACGATTTTTTGGATAAAGGCAAGGTTTTATATGCAGAGAATAATAAAGAAGTAGTTCATTCAAAGGGTGTTGAAATAAAAAATGAAACTAGTTTGATGGAGAAAATAAGAAAAAATCTTTCTTCTTATACGAGTGTTCATTTAGGGGATTTAGAATTTGTTGAAAATAAATCTTTAGAAGATAACACTAAAAAAATATTCTTAATCAAGAACAAAAATCAAGTATGTGGGTATATTTTTAACATTCAATAAATTCATTTAAGTTTTGTCCTGAGCATGACGATATAAAAGGCTTTTTTATTATGCACAAAATTGGAAAGGAGCTTCACTATGACAAAAGAAGAATTACTTGCATTGGGTATTAACGAAGAGACAGCACAAACTATTGTAGATAATTACGCCGCTTCGTATGTAGAAAAATCTGTACTAGAAGCGGAGCAATCCAAAGTAACAGATTTAACGCAGCAACTTACTGATCGTGACACACAGCTTACGGAATTACAAAATCAAGCAGCTGGTAACACAGATTTACAAGCACAAATTACAGCTCTACAAGAACAGAATGCAAATGAAAAAGCATCGTATGAGCAAACGCTGAAGCAAAAAGATTATGATTATGCACTTTCAAACGCTTTACGTGATGCAAAAGTAAAGAATCCTAAAGCGGTACAAGCGTTATTAAATACTGAAGCCATTACGTTAGATGGAGATAAGTTGATTGGGCTGTCAGAGCAATTAGAAACACTGAAGAAGTCAGATGATTATTTATTCGTACCAGATGGCTTAAAGGGTGGCACGCCTCCACTTGGTTCAGGTGGTCAATCACAGACTTTAACAAAAGCAGAATTTGCTAAAAAATCTTATGAAACACGAATGGATTTAATTAGCAAAAATCCGAATTTGCTACAAGAACTAAAATAAATTGAAAAAAGAGAGGTTTTATAAATGAATACATCACAATTATTGGCCAAGTTGAATTTGCAATTCTTTGCTCAAACACAAGCATCTGATTTAGTAGATCCAGAAGTCATGGCACCAGCTATTGCAGGGAAAATGGAAAATGCCATTAAATTTACAAAATATGCAGATTTAGATACGACACTTGTAGGTCAACCAGGTAGTACAATTACTCGCCCTAAGTATGGTTATATCGGTGCCGCAGAAGATTTAACAGAGGGCGTACCAATGGACACAAGTAAAATGTCTATGACAACAACAGAAGTTGCTGTAAAAGAAACGGGTAAAGCGGTGGAAATTACAGAGAAGGCTATCATCACAAATGTTGGTGGAACAGTAGGTGAAGCGGAACGTCAACTTGCGATTGCGATGGCTGACAAAGTGGAAATTGATTATATTGCTGCACTTGATACAGCTTTACAAACGGTTGGTGGTTCTCCTACAACCCCAGCGAAAATCCTCGAAGCGGTTACAGTATTCGATTCTGAAGGGGATTTGGATTTAGTACTATTTATGAATCCAGCAGATTACACAACACTTGTGCAAAATCTTTTAACTGTTGGTGGAACAGTACAGGAACGAGCGTTAACATCGGGCCAAGTATCAGAACTATTAGGATTAAAAGCAATTGAACGTTCTCGCCGTGTAGCGGCTGGGAAAGGGTATTTGCAAATCTATTCGACAACCGCTCCAGAAGAATCGGAAGATCCTGCGAGTGCTGTGGAAATTGTTCTAAAACAAGATGTTGGCGTTAATAAGGACGCTGACATCCTAAAACGCACAGTAGTGATCGCGGCAAATCGACACTATGTTGTAAACCTTAAAGATGATAAGGGCGTTGTGAAATTCACAGGGGCATAGTAAATCATTAGAAAAATAGTGGGGAGGGATTGTATGTTGTTGCGAAGGTATCATGAAAAGCCGCTTCCTGTGAATTTAAAAGAAGTTAAAAAGGAAGTGAAGCCCAAGCCACGTAAACCACGCACACCACCTAAAAAGGCTGGCGAAGGATGATGGCATGGGAAATTACAGAGGTTGAAGTTCAACAGCTTATTGCTTTGAATAGTGATATTTTGACTCCGGAGCGGCTAGAACATTACAAAATGCTTGCTCCTATTTATTATGAGGTAGCTTGTGATTATTGTAATGCTACGTTAGAGGTTACAAATAGTGGTGTACAGGTATTTGTTGCAAAGGCGATTCAATACTATGCCAATAAAGCGGGATTAGTATCACGCTCAATGGGAACTGTTAGCTACTCATATACAACATCGTTACCTTCTAGCGTATTACAGTTGCTAAATCCTTTTAGAAAGTTGAGGTGGTAGTGTGTACGATGAATTTCCACACAAAGTAGTTGTATTGCAATTTGTAGAAGGAATAGAAGATGAACTGGGCAATGTGCAAGATGGTGAATGGCACACGTTATATGATGCATTTGCATGCTTTATTGATACACCAAGTGCAACCGAAAAATACAATGCGATGCAGATTAAACATCAACTAGACCGCTATATGTATTATGCGTATGGTGCTGACATTAAACCAAATATACGTATCCGCTTCGAAGGTGTTGAGTATGAAGTTGAAACAGATGCAGAGGACCAGGGCGGCATGCATGAAATTATGCGTGTGGCATTAAAGAGGGTGAGCCAATGAGCATTACGCAATTTGGTTCAAGTAAACTACAGCGCGCAATTGAGCGTTGGGGGAATAGCGTACTCGATGATGCAAAACGTGCGGTAATTGATACAGCCATTCTGATTCAAGGTCAAGCTAGGGCGTTAGCACCTGTTGATACCGGTTACTTGCGCCAGTCAATCGAGGTTGAAGTGCTGGATGGTGGTTTAAAGGCTGTCGTCACAGTCGGTGCAGAGTGGGCAATTTACATCGAATACGGTACAGGCATTTACGCTACAAAAGGCGGCGGCAATGAAGATGGTTGGGTGTATTACAGTGATAAGTACGGCAAGTTTGTATTCACTCGCGGTCAAGAAGCACAACCATTTTGGTTCCCATCGCTTAAAGAGGGCCAAAAATATTGGTCTAAAGCAGTTGCGGCAATAGGAGGTTGATGTGATGGTTTCGTTTTTAGCTTTGCATACGGCTGTTTATCAACGCTTAGTTAATGATGCAGCTGTAAAACCATTAGTTTACAAAGATACAAAATTTAAAGGTGTGTATGATGCGGTGCCTAATGATGCGCCATTTCCTTATATCGTGATTGGTGAGCCGAGCGAAACAGATTTTGATGTGAAGCTGAAAGAAACAGTCGAAACGTCACTTACGATTCACACTTGGAGCAATAAAACAGGCAAGATGGAATCATACAAACTATTACAAGCTGTTAGCGATGCGCTAGCGGCTTTTTTAATTGTCACGAACTATGAAGTGGATTACGTCAAAAAGGTGCGCACAAGCGTATTTGATGATATTGACGGGGTACTACGGCATGGCGTTCTAACACTTGAATACACATTAACGAAAATTTAGGAGGAATCATACATGAACAAAGGTAAAGATACGATTTTATTAGTACAACGAGCAAAAGATGCGTTAGGAACAGCAGCATATTTAATCGCAAATCAAACAGAAAGCTCATACTCAATCGAAACAGAAATCATTGACGAGCAAACAAAATTCGGGCGTTTAGTTGAATATGGCAATACGTCTGAATCATTCGAAGTAACTGCATACGGCCAAACGGGTGATGCTGGTCAAAAGGCTATCTTAGATGCAATTAAAAATAAAGAGCAGTTAAAAGTTTGGGAAGTAAATACAAACAAAAACGATGCAGGTAAATACGATGCGAACTTTGCTTATACAATCGTTGAATCGGTTGAAAAGTCAGGCTCAACAGATGGCTTCGAAGAATTATCAACAACACTTCAAGTAATTGGCCAAACACAAGCAGGTGAACTTGATACAGCAGATGTACCAGATGCAGTTATCGAATTTGCGTTATATGGCTTCGAAAAACCAGGTGAGTTCACAGGTGAATATGGTAAAGATCATAAAGGCACAGTGACACCCTAGTGCTGCCGCAATCGGAAATGCGGCTATCGGTTCAACATTTGTAATTCAGTAGGAGGTCCACATGGCTAAAACAAAAGCAGAATTAAAAACAATTTTTGTCACAGGCGCAAAGCCTACGCAAGCTGACTTTCACGATTTAATCGAGGGAGTGCAAGGCGAACAAGGGCCACAGGGTTTGCAGGGTCCAAAAGGCGACACAGGAGCAAAGGGTGAAACTGGTGCACAAGGTGTTAAAGGTGATACCGGTCCAATTGGTCCAGCAGGCGCTAAAGGTGACAAGGGAGATACAGGCGCAACAGGTGCTAAAGGTGCTGACGGTGCAAAGGGTGCGAATGGCTTATCTATTACAGCTATCGCACTTACAACAGACGTTGACGGTAAAGTAACGGGCGGTACAGCGACTCTTTCAGATGCATCAACGGTAGCAATTACAGTAACAACAGCTTAATGACATATCAATATGGAGGGCTTCGGCTCTCCTTTTTATACTTAAAAAAACACTAGGAGGTCATTTAATTATGGCATTAACTTTAACTATTCAAGATAAGAAATACACTGGTAAACCTTCATTCGCGATGGCGCGATATGCGAATGAAAACTATGGTAACTACATCGAAAAGGCGAACAAATACGCGCAAGGTATCGAAAATATTCTATCGGGCGTTATCGAGGGTTCAATCGAATCAATCGTACAGTACTGGGATGCAGCACTTGCACACTTAAAAGAACGCCCGTCAATCGCTGAAATTGAAACAGCATTAGAGGAACGCATTGAACAAGACGGCGATACAGAGCCGCTTCTAAAAGAAATTTATCGCGAGTTATCGACAAGCGGTTTTTTCAAGAAAACGATCAAAGAGTTTTGGAAGAACATCGAAATGATGCAGGACTTTGGGGCGACGGACGAGGAGAAAGAGCAGAACAAGAAAGCCTACGACATGATGCAAAAACTCAAAGCGGAAATCGAGGAATAGATTTCGAACAGTTAGAAATTGATGCAATGCAGTATTTGAATATTGCGGATAACGACTTGTTATATGCGATGACACCCAACGAATATAATCGAAAGATTAAAGGTGTCATGCTACGAGATGTACAGACATATGAAAATATGACGATTCAAGCTATTTTTAATGCTCAGGCAACGAACGGAAAACGTATTACAGCCAAGAAGTTATTTGATGCAGAAAGAGCGCGTCAAAACATCTTGCATCCGAAAGAGCAAAAAGAAAAAGAGCGAGCAAGTCGTGATTACACGTATTTACAACGAGCACTTGCAGCAATGAACCAATCTAAAGAAGGGAGTGAGTAGATGGCAAACGTTGAACAATTTACTGCGATAGTTGGTGCAGAGGTCAAAGAGTTTAAGCGCAAAATGAAGGAAGTCGACAAGGCGATTCGTGATGCTGCAACTGGGGCAGATGTTGATATAACCGCAGATGTAAAAGACTTCATGCGCAATATCAAAGAAGTACGCACTGAAATGCGTAATCTTGCAAATAATGACGTAACGGTAGATGTACAAGCAAGTGTTGCAGAGGTATTAGCGGAGTTGAATGCCGTTGAGGACCGTTTAAAAGAATTAGAACGCGAAGATGCGACAGTTGATGTACAAGCGAATGTACGTGACTTTTTGCGTGATATGCAAACAATTGAAGCGAGGGTGCGAGATTTAAACCGCGAACAAGCGAAAATTAATGTTACTGCAGATGTTGACCAGGCAATCGTTGAAATGGCCCGCATTGAACGTAAAGCAGATAAGCTGCTAGAAAGTGATGTACACGTTGATGTCGAAGCAGATGTAGACGATGCATTGACAGACTTTGAAACAATCCAAAATCGCATTCGTACATTATCACAGCAAGAGCCGACTGTAGAAGTACAAGCAGATATTCGTAATTGTATGCGCGATTTGCAAAGAGCCGAATTGCGCTTGGACCAATTAACAGAACGAAATCGACAAATTGATATTGATGCAGACGTTACAGAAGCGTTAGGTCAATTACGATTGGTTGAAAATGTTGCGGAGCGTTTAGAAGGTGAAGCGCATGATGTTGAAATCCACGCAGATACTTCAGATGCCTTACGTCGCATGGCTGAACTTCGAGCAGAAATCATGAACATGGACCGTTCAAGACCTACTATAGATGTACAAGCGGATATTTCACAATTCATGATTCGCATGGCACAGCTACGAGCAACAATTGAAACATTACGTCGTACAAATGAAATTCGTATTGATGCAGAAACATCGAGTTTTAAATACAAATTGGCATTGCTACGTGCGCAAATCCAAGCGTTAACTCGTGCAGCAGTTATTAAAATTACCGCACGTATTGATGCGTTTCAAGCATCAATCGCTACACTCGCAAGTAATATTCGAGCATTTGGTGAGGTAGCTGGCTATGCGTTAAGAGGAGTCTTTGTTAGCTTATTGCCAATGATTGCACCAATCCTTGCAAATTTAGGTGCTTTAATCGGTAATTTAGGTGTCATGATTGGGGTTATTGCAGGGCAAACAATGGGCTTTGCGTTTGCTTTAGGTACAGCGTTTGCAGGCTTTGGTAGTGTAATGGCGATGGCAATTGGCAATATCAAAGTGCTATATGAGAAGAACGCTAAGTTAAATGCACAACAGCAAGCAACAAAAGCATCTATCGACAAAATTAAAACGACATACGAGGGCTTAGTTAAAGCTACTCAGAAGCCAATTTTGGAAGGTGTACAAAAGGGCGCACAAGTAGCAACAACACTTTTGAATCGACTGAAACCAATGTTTATGAGCTCAGCACAGGTATTTAACAGCTTAATGACATCTCTTAAACAATCAATTGGCACACCACCGGTACAACAGTTTATCGAGTACTTAAATGCAGAAGCACCATTAATGTTATTAAATTTTGGTGCAGCAATTGGCAACCTTTTCAAAGGATTAGCTTCGATGTTTGTGGCCTTTACACCATTAACTGAATCTGTGTCAGCAGGCTTTTCACGAATGTCGGAATCATTTGCTACATGGGCGCAAGGATTGCAAAAGAGCGAGAAGTTCAAATCTTTCATTAGTTATGTGCAAGAAAATATGCCAAAGATCAGTAGTATTTTTGGTAATGCAATTGTTGGAGTAGTAAACTTCTTTGCAGCCTTCGGTGGTTCCGCTTCTGGAATGATGACGAGCTTACAAGGGTTGATGGAAAGATGGCGCGCATGGACTGCGGCGCTTGGTGAAAACCAATCGTTCCAAAATTTCCTTTCATATGTGAGCGCCACAGCACCAGAGGTAATGTCGCTAATTGGCAACTTAACAACCTTCCTAGTGAATCTAGGGATTGGCATGGCTCCGCTAGGCGCAATACTTTTGGAAATGGTAAACAAGTTTTTAGCATGGTCTAACAGTATGATGCAAGCACATCCAGCTATCGGACAAATAATTGCAATTGTTATTTCTTTATCGGGTGCGTTTATGGCGATTATGCCGGTTATTTTAATGTTCAAGGCATTGTTTGCAGGTCTAGGTACAGCAATGATGGCTGGCATTGGTAAAGCAATTACGTTTATCACAGGATTGTTTACTAGTTTTAGTAGCACATTAACAACAGTTGGTACATGGGTAGCGAATTTGGCAACGAAGTTTCCTGTGCTTGGCACAGTAATTAGTTTACTAACAGGTCCAGTTGGTCTTGTGATTGCTGCTATTGCGGCATTTGTTGCGGTGTTAATTGGTGTGTATCAAACGTCTGAAACATTCCGAAATCAAGTATCTACAGCCTTTACAGCGGTATGGAACGTTATTCAAACGGCGTTCGGCGCTGTTGCTTCTTTCCTTTCAGCTACATGGGCACAAATTATGGTCATCTGGACAACGAATAGCGCAAACATCATGACAATTGGTACAGTCGTTTGGGGTCTGATTAAAGACACGATTACAATGACAATGAGTCAAATTATGATGGTGTTCCAAACGGTATGGCCATTGATTTCAACAATTGTGCAAGTTGCTTGGGAAGTAATTAAAGCGGTCATTACAACTTCTGTGGCGATTATTTCGGGTGTTTTAACAGCATTGACAAATCTTTTAACAGGCAATTGGTCTGCGGCATGGAATGCGATTAAAACAATGCTTACAACGATTTGGAATGCAATTGTTTCAGCAGCTAAGAATATTTTTAACATTTTAAAATCATTCTTGCTTAGTATTTGGAATGCGATTAAAGGGCCTACAACAAGTGTATGGAATAGTATTAAATCAACGCTGACGAGTATTTGGAATAGTATTAAATCAACTGCTACAACCGTATTTAACGCTGTTAAAACAGCGATTACGAATGCTTGGAATACAATCAAGAGTACGACAACGAGCGTATGGAATGGCATTAAATCAGCTATCACGACAGCATGGAATGCGATTAAGAGCGCAACAACAACAGCGATAAACGGGATTAAATCCGCGGTAACAAATGGTTTTAATGCCATAAAATCAGCAATTACGAATGCAATGAATGCGATTAAATCGGGTATTAGTTCAGCTTGGAGTGCAATTAAGAGTGTAGTTTCAAGTGCCATTAGCGCGATTAAATCAGTTGTAACGAGTGGTTTTAGTGCAGTTCGTTCGGCTGTATCAAGTGTGATGTCTGCTGTTAAATCTGTTATTACAAGTGCTTGGAGTGCGATTACATCTGCCGTATCAAGTGCTGTTAGTACAATTAAAAACACAGTCGTAACAATGTTCAATTCATTAAAAAGTGCTGTATCAAGTGCAATGAATGGTGTTGTAAGTGCGATAAAAAGTGGTTGGCAGTCAGCGCAGTCCTTTTTATCAAGTATTGATTTAACAGCGATTGGGCGACACATCATTCAAGGGCTTGTGAATGGTATTAAATCAATGGCCGGCGCAGTAATCGGCGCAGCTAAATCTATTGCGGATAAAGTGAAATCAACAATCAAATCAGCAATGGACATTCACTCGCCATCGCGCGTTACTTATGCACTTGGTGAACATACTGGGCAGGGTTTTGCGAATGGTATTACATCGAAAACGAAAGTTGTTACAGCAAGTGCTAAAAAGACAGCAAATGCGGCTAAAAAGGCGTTCAACGATTCACTTAAAAACTTAGATTTACGTTTATCTGCTGGATCTATCAGCACGAAAACTTATGTAAAAGAAGCTAAAGCGCTTGGTCAAAAATATAAAAGTGTGACGAATGCGATTGCAACGGTCAATGCAAAGATTGCGAAAACAACAACTGCAGCCGCTAAAAAAGCGCAACAAGAGGCGCACAATGCGTACTTAAAACAACAAAAAGCATTCAACAGCAAGATGACGAATTTGTCGAATAAGTATTCTGCAAATAAAATCACTGGCACTAAATATATTGATGAAATGAATAAGCTTGCTAAAACGTACAGTAATGTTGAAAATGCCGCTTCTAAAGTAGCCGCCAAAACTGCATCAATCAATAAAGAACTATTCAACAGCAAGATGACGCAAATCGGCAACAATTATCAAAATGGCGACTACACCATTGAGAAGTATTTGAAAAAGCTAGAACAGACGAAAGAGAAGTATAAAAGTGTCAAAGGTGCTGAGATGAAAGTCGACAAAGAAATCGCAACGGTGCGCTATGAGTTAAATAAGCAAACAGTTGATTCTATTTTAGCTGACGAAACAATCGGAGCGAATAAACAAATCGCATTGATTAAAGAAATCGGCAAAGAGTATGCAAAAGGTTCTCAAAAGCGCAAATACTTTGATGAACAACTGCAGAAGTCGAAACAAGAGTTATACAACAACTTAACTACTTTATCTGATACCTATACAACGAAAATCCAAGATGCCAATAACGCATTGATTGAATCCGAAAAGAAACTCAATGAAGAATATGAAAAAGCTGTATCAGATCGCGCGAATACTATCTACAAATCAATGGGCTTGTTTGATGAAATGGCTGAAAAATCAGCAACAACCGGTGCTGAATTAATTAGCAATTTAAAATCACAGGTTGCGGGTATGTCGGAATGGGCGGCCAATATGGAAACACTTGCTGGTCGTGGTGTAGACGCAGCGCTAATTGATGAATTACGCGAGCTTGGTATTAAGTCAGCAGGAGAAATCGAAACACTTACAAAGATGTCTGATACTGAGTTAGCAGAATTTGTAGGTGCATGGAAAGAAAAGTCTGAACTTGCAAATAAAATTGCTGTCAGCGAAATGAAAGACTTACGTGTATCAACAGATGCAGAAATTACGAAGATGCGTGAAGAAACAGCACTTCAACTTGATACGTACAATAAAGAATGGCAACAGTCGATTAAAGATTTAACTGGAGGTACGAAGAAAACATTCAATGCGATGACAGCGAGTATGCCTGCGATTGGTAAGAATGTCATTAAAGGCATGCAAAGTGGGTTAACAGATATGACGCCTAGTTTATTAGCGCAAGCAAAAAGCATTGCTGATGAAGTGAAATCTACAATTCAACAGGCTTTTGACATTCATTCTCCGTCAAAATGGGCGAATAAATTCATTGGCGTCAATATCGTCAAAGGGTTAATCAATGGTATGGCGAACATGCAAGCGCAAGCTGTTAAAACTGCGCATAAACTCGCTGAAAGCGTAAAAGATGAAGTGACGAGCAATTTAGTAAGTGCGGATGTATTAGGCTATACAGCATCATCTACAAGCGCTATCAGCAAAGAATTATCTATTTCAGTGAAAGTTGAAGTTGAGGGTGGCGGAAATGGTACAGGTGGAAACGTTACAATCAATAATCAATACGACAATGCACCGTCAAGCCCTGCAGAACTCGCACGACAACAGAAAAAACAAATGCAAAATTTAGGATTTGGTATGTAGGAGGTCACGATGGAGAAACTAATTTATACAAACGCTTTAGGAGTGTCTATCGAAATCGGTGGGCCTCCTTTTTATTTGCAAAACGTGGAGGGATTAGGAGATGTCACAGCTGACATACAAACACAAAAGAGCGCCTACGAGGACGGCTCTACTTTACTGGATGTTATTTTAAATAATCGAGAAATACCAGTTGATTTCGTGATTGCTGCTAATTATGACGAAACATATGGCGATGTATCAGAACGGCGTGCGTTAATGGCGAAAGTGCTTAATCCAAAATTAGGAGTGGGAACGTTGCGCTATGAGAATGAACGTATTGTGCGCATCATCAAATGCATTGCCGATGGCGTACCTTTGTTTCCGGACAAAGAGGGCCGTTCCCAACGATTGCAAAAAGGTTCAATTACGTTTATTGCACCGAGTGTTTACTGGGAATCATTAAACATTATCGAGGAACCGCCGTATATCCCGTTGTTTAAATTTCCTTTTAGTGGAACACGCCCATTCAAAACAGGGCTACAACAAGATGAACGTATCATTACGAATGACGGTGATGCTGAAACGCCGCTCTACGTTGAATTACAAGGGCCAGCAACAAATCCACGTATCATCAATAAGACGACAGGCAAATATATTAAGGTGGACCAAGATTTACTGATTGGTGAAACGATGATTATCGATACGAATCCTGATACAGCAAAAGTTATTTTTATTGATGTAGAAGGGAATGCACGAAATGTCGTACACTGGCTTGATCTCGGTTCATCACTTGCGTCTTTTAAATTACAAATTGGTGAGAATCGTATCGCATATGTCGCGGATAGCGACATTAGAAACAACACATTCAACTTAACATGGCGTAAGCAATATAACGCCGTATAGAAAGGGGAGAGAAGATGGCAGAACTATATAAAATGTTTGATTCAACAGAAGAAGATGAACGCTGGTATATGGCGAGTGACTTCGCTGAATACTTTGGTAACGTTTTATCAAGTGGGCTATTACACACAAATAATGTGCCAGCGCTTCGAGTTTCAGTTGGTGATGGGTTAACAACACGCTTGAGTACAGGTAAAGCGTTAATCAAAGGGTTTAGCTATCAAAACACAACAGTTTTAACATTTGAGCACGCTATCCCAAACGTAAGTAAATCCCGCATTGACCGCGTTGTCCTTCGATTAGATTTGCGCAGTGAAAATCGTTATATTAAAGCGTTTGTGAAACAAGGGGAGGAAGCGACTAATCCAGTCGCACCAACATTACAACGTGACAACTACATTTACGAAATCTCGCTTGCGCAAGTCAGAGTAACATCTGGCGATAAAGCAATCAATCCACTTTATTTCGTTGATGAGCGCTTTAACGAGGATTTATGTGGGCTTGTAAGTTCATTAATTACTGTACCGACAAGTGAATTTCAAGCACAATGGGATTACTGGTTTAGCGCACAAAAAGGCGTATACGTTACTGATTTACTCAATTGGTTAGCTGAACAAAAACAAGTATTTATGGATTGGAAAGATAACGAAACGCAAAGTTTCGAGAATTGGAAAGATAACGAGGTTCAATTATTTACCGATTGGCGAAAAGTTCGAGAAACAGAATTTGAAGCGTGGCAAAATGGCGCTGAAACCCATTTTACTCAGTGGTTTAACGAATTAAGAATTGTACTAGATGGTGATGTAGCAGGTAATCTATTTAATATGATTACTGCTGAATTACCCCTGCGCTTCGTAAAAAATAACAAAACTTATAAATATGGCTTTAGCGTCACAGATGACTTTAATGGGCTTATTTTTAAGTATGAGGAGGCTTAATCATGCCGGAAATTGCATTGCCAACACTAAAAAATCAAGAAAAAATCATGAAGATGCTTCAAGCACAAGACGGGGCATCTTTTTCGCCTGTTATGGGAAAAAAATTAGTATTACAGAATCAGACAAATTGGAATACTGAAGTTTTTAAAAAAGACGAAAATTATATTTACACACTATATTTTGGAACTATCACCAAGCTGAATGTTTCTGACTTATCACCAACTAATGTAACTTTCACAGCTGATAGTACGGTGTCGCTAAAAAATATTTTCATAAAAGAAGATTTTTTAATAACAGGAGGACTTATTAAAGTTGGAGATTATTATCAAATAATCATTTATAAACTCAATAAAGATGATTTAAGTATTATCCAGCAAAAGCAATATGCAGTTTCTACTACAATGAGCCGGAATGATAGCTGTTTGTTATTTGTAAATGATAATTATATCTGTCTAACATGTATAACTAATTACTTCCAATTACCAATCTTTGATATAGACACTCTAAACTTTGTTAAAAATCCTTTTAGTAATCGAACTATGATTTATGCCCCAGCTATAGCATATGGAGATAATAGCTTACTTGTATTAGGTAACAATAATGGCTCGACTGCAAATTACACCACTTATTCTTTCTCAACAGATACTGTATATCAAAGTTTATCCGATGCAGATATGGGCGTTATTAAAGGTATTTGGTTCGATGATAATTTTATATACTTTATGAGTAATACATCTATTTGTAAATATTCAATTACAAGCCGACAAAAAGTAGCTGTTATCAAATTAAATAGTTTACTTCAATTCGCTATAGATAGCGCTTTTTATCTTTTAGACAGCAATTACAAATTTATTAAATGTAATCTCAACTTGTTTAGAGATGGTGGATATGAATTTACAAGTGATTTCTTTGAGCAAGTTAAAACTATAAATTCTATTTTGATAGAATCTCTAGAATCCGATATTTACTTCTTAACCGACACAAATAAACTTTCTAAAGCAAAAGTGCTTCATAATATCCTCGGCTATGAAAGGATTGATGAATAATGTATTATTTAGTGCCAACAAGCGACACATTTGTTGTTTACTATGATAAATTATTTGTGCCAGCATCTTTAGTTAATCAAGTAATAGAGGTAGAAACATTACCAGAAGGCGAAGGCGTGCTAAAACGCAATGCAAGTGGTAATTTTTATCGCGAGTCAGTTGAACTTGAAGAAGCACCACCAACACCAACAATCGAAGAAAAAATCTTATATGAAACACAATATCAAACAATGCTCATCGAAACATCGATGAGTTTTTAATTTGCAAAAAAACAAACCAATTGGAGGAAATTTAAATGACAGCATATACATTATCTAAAAAATTCGTAATGGCAAAAACGTACACAAAGGCAGACATCACAAAGCGTGTAAATACGTTCTACATGTTCAATCAATTCGAGCAAGCTGAATACGAAGAATTAATGAACTTAATCGAAACAACTTATGCATAAACATCAACCCTCTAGTTTGCGCTAGAGGGATTTTTTATATAAAGGAGGGCTAGCATGATACCCTTACGCGTAATTGACACAGACTTCAAGTTTTACGGGGAAGTAGCAAAATATGAATCCTTGCAAATCACAAATAAATTATATGGCATTGGTGAAATCGAATTACACATTAATCGACATATGCACAACGCAGATTTACTACAACAAGACCGCATCGTTTTTATCGAAAATGATTACGATACGCCATTCCAAATCTTGCATCGTGAAATCGCACTCGATGAAAATGGTAAAGCAACAGAGAACTGGCTGATTAAAGCGATTCCTTTAAAAGCGTGGCTTGCAGACCGTATTTGTATACCGCCAGACGGGAAAACGAATGATGACATTACTGCAGACGTTGAAACGGTCATGAAAACATTTGTTGAACATAATGCATTGAAACCAACTAATCCTAAACGTGTAATTCAACGATTAGTAATCGCACCGAATAGAAAAAGAGGGCCTACTATTACACGTGGGCCACGTTTTAATACGCTATCAGAGGAACTTGAAACAATTGGTACACTAACGGGTATCGGTTGGAACATCAGTATAGATATTACAAATAAACGTTTTGTATTCGATATAATCGAAGGTGCAGATCGTACAGCTGGACAACGGCAACGTCCTCCAGTTGTATTTAGTCCTGAATTTAAAACACTTCAAACACTCGAATATACTGAAAGTAAATTGGACCAAAAAACGACTGCTATTGTTGCTGGCCAAGGTGAGGGAATAGAACGTAAGGTTATTACATTGAATGATGATTTAACCGGTTTAGCGCGTAAAGAATTGTATGTTGATGCGCGTGATATTGCAGACACTACCCAACAAGAAACAACGTTGACCGAAACTGACGAAGAAGGCAATGTTACAGAATCTACTACAACTATCGAAGTTCCTCGCCCAGAACAGGAAATTATTGCAGATCTAACGAATCGCGGTAATGAAAAACTAGCGGAATACGAGCAGACGCTATTCTTCAGTGGACAAATCAATACAGGACGCTTCAAATATGGTGAAGATTGGTTTTTAGGTGATATAACGACATTGCAGCATAAAGACTGGGGCGTGACGTTAGATGCACGAATTACCGAAGTAAAAGAAATTCATGAGGTTGGCCATTCAAAACAAATTGAGGTTGTATTTGGTAAAGACATCCCAACGTTTATCGATAAATTAAAACGCACAATCAAAGATGCAACAGACACAGGTGGCGTAACGAGTGGTGTATCAAGAGCATATGTAGATGAAAAAGTAAGTTCGATTACATCAGTCGATTACAACTGGAATGGTACGCAATTAGGGGTTAAAGCGAATAATGAAACGCAATATAAATATGTGAATCTACAAGGCCCCCAAGGGTTAAAAGGTGAGCGCGGTGAAAGCGGCCCAATTGGTCCACAAGGTATGCAAGGACCCCAAGGATTAAAGGGTGACATTGGACCACAAGGTATACAAGGAATACGTGGAGAAAAAGGCGATAAAGGAGATATTGGCTTAACTGGTCCTGCAGGTGCAAAGGGTGATAAAGGTGATCCATTTGTTTATTCAGATTTTACCGTGGAACAGTTAGCTTCGTTAAAAGGCCCGAAAGGCGATGCTGGTGAACAGGGTCCGCCTGGTCCAAAGGGTGACAAAGGAGATGTGGGTCCAGCAGGTACTACAAGTTGGACTGGTATCACAGATAAACCAAATATCGTTACCAGCGTGACAAGCGAATCTACTACAGACATTGCAAGTGCTGCGTCTGTTAAAAGTGCATATGATTTAGCGAAACAGGCCAAGGAAGCTGCCGAAAACAGTAGTGGTGGAGATAATACAATGATTGTCGATGGCGCAGCAGTAGCATGGTCCTTAAAATTAAATGCCAATAAAGATGGTTTGGTATTTGTATATTGAAAATAGCAGAAATATATTATATGAATTACTCGTTTTTATGTGGATAATAAGTAAAAGGGGTGTTTATATGGAATTTAATGTTAAGTATTCATACGCAAGGAACGGTGAAGTATTAGAAAGTGTAGAATCCGTAGAGATTGATGTTCCAAAAGACATACAAAAAGAAGAATTGGTACGATTAATTTGCGATGAAATTCGTGAGAAAACAGGTCACGTAGGTGTGAAATATTTATATGAAGTAGATTAATGAAGGATGTTATTAAAAATAGCAGAAACCTACGATTCCAAACCCTTGCCGCAGTTGAGATAATTGTGACGAAGGGAGATGGGAAAATGTTTGACCAAAAGACAATCGAAAGAATGGTTGAAAGCACCATCAAAAAAGGCGTTCAAAAAGAGACTTGGTATTTGAAAGAAAAAATCGAGGAATTAGAGCGACGTATCCAAAAATTAGAAGAAGAAAAAAATAAGTAATTTATTCAAATTCTAATAAGGAGGTCACTCATGAAAGAAACGCTTAAATACGGTTATAACGCGAATAAAGATGGTGGAATAGTCGACTGGAAAGAAGATTTTATAACAGTTGATATTAACTACCCAGAAAACGTAGATAGGAAAACAAAATACGAATTACAAGTTAAGGCGGTAGAAGAAGCTACAGGTCTTGCGAAACCTAAAATAATGTAAGAATCTCAAGCACATCCAACCGGGTGTGCTTTTTATATACAGAAAAATAGATAAATGAATGGAGATTAGAACATGGAAACATTAAATCATATCATTGCACACCCCTTTATTGCTTACTTCCCGAAAGCAATACAAGGGCTTTTACTCGTGTACATCATTTTCAAGGCAATGGACTTTGCTACAGGGTTATTAAAGACGTGGAAGGGTGTTGTGGGCTATAAATCACGTTTAATGCGCGAGGGGCTTATTCGCTGGATTGGTGAGATGGTGGCGATTATGTTCGTGATTGTGATTGATATTGCGCTAGGGCTGAACTTCTACTTATCGGGCGCTACATTGGCGCTATTCGTGTATAAAGAGGGCGGTTCAATCGCTGAAAACTTGAAGCTATTAGGTGTGAACATGCCGGGAATTTTAGAAGAAATTGACCAAGACAAAGTGAAGAAAGCAATCGAAGATAAAATGAAAGGCGGAAAATAATATGGCGCTTAAAAACGAACACATTACGGTAAACAAATACACTCGCCCAGGTGCTAAGCGCGGTAGCACAAAAGGCATCATCCTTCACTACACAGCCAATCCCGGAGCAAGTGCAGACAATCATCGTCGATACTTCGGTAATGGCGGTGGAGGACGTTACGCAGGCGCTCACATCTTCATCGACAGCAAGGAATCACTTTGCATCGTGCCGTTGAACGAAGTCTGCTATCATGCTAACGACAATCAGCGCTATGTGGGCGGTAAGTCCTATCGTGGTGCATCGAGTGCGCTCGGGGCTAATGCGAACCTAAGCACAATTGGCATTGAAATGTGCATTGAAAAGGACGGTACAATTGCGGCAGCTACTTTTAATCAAGCTGTCGAAGTTACTGCGGATCTATGCAAAACATACAAGCTAGATACAGATGATTTATACCGTCATTACGATGTGACAGGTAAAAACTGTCCTGCACCTTGGGTAAGTAAATCAAGTGAGTGGACACGCTTCAAAAACGCTGTAAAAGCAAAATTAGGCGGCAAAACCGTAACAACAGCATCAAAGGAAAAAGAAACTGCTGCAGATAAAGTAAAAGGCACGATTAAAACATTAGATAAGCTAAATTACTACGACGGCCCACGTTGGAACAAAGCAACCGGCACAGTCGCAAAAGGCACTGTATTAACCGTTACAGACCGCATTTATGTAGGTGGAGCTTATCAATACAAGACAGTGAGTGGCACGTATATCACTGCATCAAGCGAGTTTGTTAAATTCACAGCAAAATAATTCGCAACTTATTGCAAGAAACGCAGACAAAAAGCGTTATACCAAGTAGAAGCGATTAAACTGTGAGGTGATAAAATGCAAAAGAAAAAGCCGCACCGCGAAGGTACGACTCGTATGGAGCGCCGCAAATCTGAAAAGAAAAGTTGGACGACTTGGATTTCAGTTGCGGTAGATCTAGCTAAGACTGCTTATTACGCAATCGGAGCATATGATTTTTTCTTGTGATTCTGTTATAATTCATAAGAAATTTTTATGCAATTGAGCAAATAATAAGTTTAACTTATTTAACGAAAGCCCCTTTCTTCTTATATAAGAGGATTGGGGCTTTTTTTATTTCAGCAGCGCTAGGCATCGAAATAAACGAATACATTGAACTGTACATACAGCATTTGCGCAATAATTGTGTACCGATGGCATAATAAAACCCCTCATAAGAGAGGTTATTTTTATTTCTACAGATTCATAAGTCCTTTTTGATATATTAATAATAGTCTTTTTTTATTATAATATAATTAGTAAAAAAGGCTTTAAGAGTCAAAAAAATAAGGAGGATAATACATGAGCAAAAGATTCGATTCTATTACAAAAATTATTATCAGTACAACATTAGTAAGTAGCGCTGCGTTAGGTGTTGCAAATATTACTTTTACAGAACAAGTATCAGCTAAAAAAACAAATGATTATAAGTATATTTCTACTAAAATCAATGGCAAGAAAGTAGCTTTGAAAGCTAAATCGGTTAAAAAGGATGGCATTTATTTTGTTCATTCGACTGAACTATTAAATAAACTTGGTGTGAAATCAAGCTTTAATTCAACTACCAAAACTTTAAAAGTTACAAATGGCAACAAAACAATTACCATAAAAAAAGGGAGCAAGTATGCATATGAAGGAAAGAAAAAGTATACTTTGCCTGCAACACTACAGAACATTAACGGACGATTATATGTACCACATGACATTATCTCTAAAGTAACTAATTATAAAACAAAAGTGACATCAGGTACATTAACGATTACGAAAAAGGTTAGCTTAGGTGGGGTAACAAATAATGATAATGCTTTCAATTCAGTTGTAGAGCATAAAAACAACCCATCAGTGAGTAAAAAGATTTACAATGTGAATGCATCTAATAAAACATTAGGTAATTCATATGGCGAGAAAGATGTAGCAAGCTATAAAAAGTTAGTAAAACATTTGGAACCTTTTGCTGAACAAGCGCTCGCTCATTCAAAAAAAAATTACGGTGATGATAGTAAAGAAATGAAAGCCTTTGATGATTACTACAACAAAGGGGTAGATTATAACAAGGGAGAGTTAAGTAGAGAAGAAAGAATTGACCCTTATATTGAGTCAATATTAAATGTAAAATCTGTGGTAGGGGTATTAAAGAAACAGAATGTATCTAGTAAACTTGCAGAGAAGATTTACAAAGACCACCTAACTGTTGGGTATTTCTCATATGCTGTTCAACGTTATGCATCGGACAACTACTATGATATAGGTAAAATTAATAATTCTAACGATTCGCTTTATGGGTTTTTACATGGTAAAGGGGGTAACTGTAGAACGGATACCCAATTATTGATGTATATGCATAATAAATTAGGTAATGAGACTGCAGGATTAGCAAATGATAGCTTCACTCATGTATCTTTACTTTATAAAGTAGAAGTTAAGTGGATTAAACTTGGATTAGGTAATGAACTTTCTGTTCATACACTCAAGGGTAATGAAATTTACAACCTGGATGCACATTATTAATATAATAATGAATAAAAAAGGCTACCATTTGGCAGCCTTTTTACATTGATATAAAACACTGTTTTATCTACTCTTGATATTTCTATGCTGCAGATGGTACTGTTTGTTTCTTTTTGATAAAGAATGATAAGATACCCGCAATAAATAAGAAAATAAATGCGATAGTAAAGAATAATCCATTTGCGATAAATCCGTAGATTGCACAAATCAATAGTACGATACCAGAGAATTTCGGGAATTTCCAAGCTAAGAACCCGAAGAATATTGATAAGAACGATACCCAAAATACTGCCGCGCCGCTATCGGCCATTGCATCCTCACTAAAACCTACACCAAACGCTGTCACCATAAATCCACTAGTAAGCCCTGCAAGACCGCCTAAAATTGATAATACCGCTACCCAAATCTTCATATTATATTTTCGCTCCTATTAGTTAACTTTAATTTTCCATTTAACTTCTTTGTCGTCCCACGAAAATGCAGGTTGATATATTAACTCATACGCACTTTCTTTTGTTACGTCATAGTACAGTTTTCCGCTTTTATTTTTACCAGCGTTTAGATCTGCACTGATTTCCATTTCGTCATAACTAAAATAACTATCGAATTGTTCACCGTTTTTGTCGTATAGTTTAAAATCTGTCGAATCAATGAACGCAGATTCTTTATTTGTGTTTACAACTTTTAACGCTAACGTAAGAACTTCATCTTTTTCTGGTGCGCCATATTCAGCAGGCGGGGTGAATTCTGCATTTTCTATAGTGATTTTAACACCATCAATTTTCACTGTATCGCCTACTCCGTAAACCTTATTAGAATCATCTTTTTCTTTTTTATCTGATGCAGATGACTTTTCATCTTTCGTTACGTCCTCAACAGATGTTTCCGCGCAACCAGCTAAAAGCAGAGCACTTGTGGCTACTGTTGCAAATAACCATTTTTTCATGTCATAACCTCCAATATTTGTATATTTTAATTTTATCGTTGATGTTAAAAAATGTATGTAATAAATTTATGAGCTTTTAAAATAAAAAAATGCTCTTTCTATAAAATCATAGAAAGAGCATTATTATATAAAAAGCCACTCGCCGGCATATTTTAAAAACATATATACTTATTTAACGTAGTTCCCGTTTCAGTTCCCACTTAGTTCCCATATTCGTTATATAACGAATGACTAGGGAGTTTATTATTTATCTTGCAAAAACAGCTATAAATAGCGGTATTACGCCATTTGCATGCATGAATGACTACTTGTTTAATTGAGATTGAATTTCTTTTACTAAGATTTGTGCGCCTTCTGGGCTTAAGATTAAGTTGCCACCAGCAAGGCGGAAGTTATCATCTGATACTTCACCTGTAACAGCACAAGTCATATTTGGTAAATATTTTTTTAAGATGATTTTATCATCATCAACGTAGATTTCTAATGCATCTTTTTCTGCAATTTTTAATGTGCGGCGTAATTCGATTGGAATAACGACACGGCCTAGCTCGTCAACTTTACGTACAATACCTGTAGATTTCATAGGGGAAATCCTCCTAATAATATATAATTAATTCGTCATTTTTCGACAAAATCTTTATCCGGAAACTATCATACCAATTCTTTTTTTCTGCGTCAATCAATTAAAGTCGTATAAAACGATTAAAAATACGTATTTCAGGACTTTAATACAGCCTTTTTTATAAAAAATTACTTTTTTTAGCTAAATCTAGCTTTTTTAAATAGAAATAATGCAAAACTTTTTTCGACAAAAATAGACAAAAGCTGTCGAAAAATAAAAACATCGCAATTACTGCGATGTTTCTTTTTGTTTGACCAATTTTCCTTGTTGCATTTCATAAATGATATCACAGTAAGGTAAAACACTCTCATCATGTGTTACGATAACGGCAGCTTTATTACGTGTATGCACCTCATGCGCAATCAATGCGACAATTTCTTCACTACGACTTGCGTCAAGCGATGCAGTTGGTTCATCCGCTAAAATTAATTCTGGATCATTCATAAATGCACGAGCGATAGCAACACGTTGCTTTTCACCACCAGATAAATGTTGGATATGTTGTTTTTTCCGGTGACTCATACCAACCGCTTCTAATAATTCATCCGCTCGTTTTTCATCCCAAGTATTATTTAAATCAGCAACTACTTTTAGCTGATCTTTTACCGTCAAGAATGGTACTAAGTTTGATGCTTGGAAAATATAGCCGATATTTTTTAGACGCACATCTGCTAATTTATTTTTAGGGTAGTTTGAAATATTTTCGCCATTTATGAAAACATCTCCGCTTGTTGGAGTTTGAAGTGCTCCCGCAATTGATAAAACCGTACTTTTACCACATCCAGACGGACCAATAATTGCGACAAGCTCTCCTTTATTTACCTCAAAATCTAAATTTTCTACAACTGTTAATATATCATCACCATCTTGGAATTGCTGTGTGATATGTTGAAGTTTTAATGTCATTATTCTACTCTCCCCATCGCTTGAATTGGATCGGCCTTTACAATACTAATTGTTGAAATGAGTGCACCAATTAATGAAACTGCAAATAACGCGGCACCATAACTTAAAATAACTGTTGGCTCAAAAACAAATGGCATTCCTTCTGGCATAAATAGAGGTAAGATATAAGCGAATAGCGCAGCAAGTGTAATGCTAGTAATCGATAAAATGAATACTTGTAGCATCGTTGCGCGAATAAGTGATTTGCTTTTCGCGCCAATTGCTTTTAAGATACCAAATTGTTGTACTTTTTGAATCGTCATAATATAGAAGAAAGCTCCTAATACGAATACAGCAATAATAATTAAGAAGCTAAGCATCATATTTAGAGAACTTTGCTCTGCACTATAGCCTGGAATTTGTGCCACAACATCTTCTTTGGTTGACCAGTCACCATCAATTGATTGTGCAGGTGTCCCTGAAGTTGAAACAAGCGCATTATAAGTAAATCCTACTTTTTCCCATAGTGCAGGCTGGATAACGATTACCGGTGTATGGCTATACGTAAAATGTTCTGTGAATGCTGAAACCTTTACCTTTTTTTCAACAGACGGTAGATAAAGTACACTACCAAGTTTTACGCCATGTTCTTGCATTGTTTTATCAACAATCACTTCATTAGCGTTTTGAGGCATCTTACCTTCTATAATAGTTGGTAATAATTTTTTGTTTTCAAATGTCATAAACGTGCTGTCAATTTTTTTCCCATCTTTACCTTTTTCAGTTGTTTGCATTTGAACACCAAATGCAGAAGCATCTTTCGCCTTTCCTGCTTGTTCGATTGTAAACTGTGATCGATCTAATCGATTTTCACTATCCTCCGCTAAATAAAAATTTGTTACCTCTAATTCTTTCATAGAAGAGGCATTATCGTTTGCTAGCCCATTTGCTAATCCACTAATAATAAATACGAGCGCTGCAACAAAAAATAAAATAAACCCAATCAATAAATACTTTAATTTAAAAAAAGTCATTTCTTTAATTGATAATGAAAACATTGTATACTTCCTTTCCTTAAGTCGTTATCACGAGTATAATCTCTCTTTATGAATGGATTATGAACACGTAAAAAAACAGGCACTGCTTTTATGCAGTGCCTGTTTTTAAAGGTAGAAAATTATAGTGAGCCGTATCCTGTGAAATATTTACTCCAATAACCAGTATGAATTGAATCTACTTTAATGCCAGAGCTTGCCGCAGAAATCATCTGTCCATTACCGATATAAAAACCAACATGTGAAATACCGCTTTTATACGTGCCACTAAAGAATACTAGATCGCCGACGCGAGGTGTAGATGTTTTCTTTGCCATATTATAGTAACCAGCCGCGTTTGTACGCCCCATATTTTTACCTGATTGATTATAAACATAATAAATAAAGCCAGAACAATCAAAGCCTCTTGGACTTGAACCACCGAATACATAAGGTACACCTAAATGCTTATATGCATTTGCGATGACGCTAGCAGAATTAGAAACAGGTGTTGTTGAAGGCGTTTTGTCTGTCGTATTTGTAGATGTTGTTGGTGCCTTACCTGAAACGGTTAATTTTTGACCGACAAATATCGTTGTCGAAGAAAGATTATTTAATGTCATTAGCTTTTGATGGGTTGTTCCGTGCGCTGCCGCAATTTTACTTAGGGAATCACCACTTTTTACAATATAACTTTTTGATGACGTATTTGATGAACTACTTGTCGTCGATGAATCTGAAGAAGGAGCAGTCGTCGTTGTCTTACCTGAAACGGTTAATTTTTGACCGACAAATATCGTTGTCGAAGAAAGATTATTTAACGTCATTAGTTTTTGATAGCTTGTACCATAGCGACTTGCAATTTTACTTAATGAATCGCCCGCTTTCACAGTATATGTACTCTTAGATGATGTCGTTGAGGGTTGTTTTGTAGTGGACGGAGATTTTGAAGTTGATTTATTAACTTTTAAAATTTGTCCAACATGGATAACGGTAGAAGAAAGCCCGTTTTGTTGCATAAGTGTTTGGTAAGATACGCCATATTTAGAGCCGATTTTACTTAATGAATCACCTGCTTTTACAGTGTATGTTGCAGCAGAGGCATCCATTGTTGAAGTAAGGGCCATTGCAGTACCAAAAAAAATCGTGGTTGCTGTCTTAGTGGAAGTTTTCATAGGCATCTCCATTCTAATTGTTTTTATTTAATTGTAGAAAAGAAATGTGTCATTTGAATAACGAATAGATGATAAAATTCGATCAAATAATGCGATTATATCTTATTTATGTCATAAACATATTATTAAATATTTTTTTGAAATATAAAGTACCTACTTTTTGTAATATTTTAATGTTTATTTGCTTATTTTGTTATTTTTTTATTGTATTCTTAATGTTTAACCAATAAAAAAATGGGTATGCCGAAGCATACCCATTTAAGATAATCTAAATAAATATTTTTAGTCTTTGTATTTACTCATAATAGGCGTCGCAATACATGATGCCAAAAGTGCAACATACGTAGCATCTAATTTTCTGTCTATATCATGCTGTAAAACGCTAAGCGCTTCTATAGGAGGCATCGCTTGTTTGTAGCATCTTTTCGCTGTTAAGGCATCGAAAACATCACTCACTGCCACAATCTTTGCCCATGGATGGATGTATTTCGCTGTTAAACGATATGGATAACCACTTCCATCTAAGCGCTCATGATGCTGCACAACAACTTCTTGAATACCATTTGGGAATGGTGCATAGGACTGCAAATAGTCCAGCCCCCAAATGGTATGTGTTTTTATTTCCTCGTATTCTTTTTGAGTAAGCCTTCCTGGTTTATTTAACAAAGTAGACCGAATTGAGATTTTGCCAATATCATGTAAGAGAGCTGCTAGTGCTAAATGTTGTAGTTCTTCTCTTTTCATATTAATTTTTGAGCCAATTGCAAGCGAATAGACTGTTACATGAAAAGAATGTCGAAGTACTGTTTTTTCATGTTCTAATAATTGTGTTAATAATGTCAGGTATGTTTTATTTTGTTTAACGATTAAGAGTGCCTCTTGTAAAATTGGTTGGATTTGTTTCGTTGTTACATCATCAGGTACGCCTACTTTTTGTTTTAATGATGCGAGTAGTGAACAAATGTTGATGTGATCAATCCAATTTGCCGATTCCATTTAATGCCTCCTTCACAAAGGTAAATTCTATAAAAGGAATATCTATCATTTTTTTGAGGGATTTTTAAATAATTATACACTATGTTGTGAAAAAATTCGAAAAAATAATGTTATTATAGGA
>NZ_HE578957.1:684003-726136 GCF_000307285.2 Kurthia sp. Dielmo | reverse complement strand
TAATTTGAATACGGGTTTGTAGCTCAGTTGGTAGAGCATTAGATTGAAGCTCTAAGTGTCGGCGGTTCGATTCCGTCCAAACCCACCACGCGGGTGTAGTTTAGTGGTAAAACCACAGCCTTCCAAGCTGTTGTCGGGAGTTCGATTCTCCTCACCCGCTTATTTTTTTTACTCACTATTCTATAGTTGAGTCAGTAAGTAGAAGGTATATACCGAACTTACTATTATATCATTCCGTTGTAGCTCAGTTGGTAGTAGCATCTGACTGTTAATCAGAGGGTCGCAGGTTCGAGTCCTGCCAACGGAGCCATATGGAGTAGTACTCAAGAGGCTGAAGAGGCGCCCCTGCTAAGGGTGTAGGTCGGGTAACCGGCGCGGAGGTTCAAATCCTCTCTACTCCACCATTTAAGGCCCCTTGGTCAAGCGGTTAAGACACCGCCCTTTCACGGCGGTAACACGGGTTCGAATCCCGTAGGGGTCATAAATTCATACATAGAAGAAACCTGAAGAATTTATTCTTCAGGTTTTTTTGTGTTTTCTATTGCATTTAACGTTACGTCAAGCTGTACGATAAAGGAAGCATCTATTAAATTAATAAAAAGAGGTGAATGTATTAATGTATTCCATTCAACAATTAGCGAAACTAGCAAATGTTACAACGAGAACATTACGCTATTATGATCAACTCGGGTTGTTACACCCAACGAGTTACAGTAAGGGTGGGTATCGCCTTTATGACCAAGCAGCATTAAAGCGACTACAAACCATCTTATTTTATAAAGAGTTCAATTTATCGCTAGAAGATATTGCAAGTCTACTTAAGGATGAGCAGCATTTTAAAGCGCTTCTAGAAAAGCAGCAACAACTTATTTCAGCACAGCAACGTCAACTAGCTTTATTACAGCGAAATATTCAACGGACACTACAAGAATTAAAGGGGGAGCAAATTATGACAGATAATGAACGTTTTGAAGGCTTTAAAAAAGCATTAATTGAAGAAAATGAACAACAATATGGACAAGAAATTCGTGCGAAATATGGTAATGAAGCCATTGATAATAGCAATGCTAAATTAATGAGTAAAACCGAAAAACAATACGAAGAAATGAAGCAGCTAGAACAGCGTCTTTTTGAACAACTAAAATTAGGTTTACAATCGGGTATGCAATCAAATGCTGCAAAAGAGGCGGCACATCTACACAAGCAGTGGCTCATTCACAGTTGGAAGGACTACACGCCGCAAATGCATCAAGCATTAGCAGATATGTATGTGGCTGATGAACGTTTTACGGCCTATTATGATAAGCATGGTGAAGGAATGACACAATTTTTACGTGATGCGATTTATGCTTATATAAAGTAGCTGATTAATGTACTTTTGTTAAGGGAATAATCTATTTAACAAAAGGAGGATGTTACAGCATGACCGATGAACAATTAAAAAGCTTAAAAGCGCAATTGGAACAAATGAAGGAGACGTTAATTCAGAAACAACAAAATACGCGTATAGTTGAGCCGGGTGAGGAAGTATTATCAAATCATCCTGCTGAAAACGCCTCTGATTTGACAGAGCAGACAATGGAACTGACATTAGAAGGCGAACGCGACGATGAATTAAGGCTCGTACAAGCGGCACTTAATCGCATTGAAAGAGGCACATATGGTAAATGTGTAGTAGGAGGTGAGCCCATTCCTTTTGAACGGCTAGAGGCACTTCCGACAGCAGATACATGTGTGGCACATGCAGAGCAATTAACGGAGCAGCAAAAAAATCGTCCTGTTGAAGAAGAAGTGATTCGTATGAATGTAGATAAGCCAATGAAAGGCGTTCAAGGGCGCGAGGGTGGCGAAGATAGCTTAGATGAATTATTAGAAGAAGGCTCATCGGATTCACCATCAGACCAATAGCAATAAAGAAGAGAGGCTGAAATCGTGCCTCTCTTCTTTATTGTCTTTTTGCTATAATAAAAGGAACACTAATATAAAGAGAAGGTATTGGATTATGCGAATAATTGATTTACACTGTGATGTACTTTACCAACTATCATCACGTGAGCAACCAACAGATTTTCGAACAGATGAGACATTACAATGCGGCTTTGTTCATTTAAAAGAAGCACAGGCAAAGGCGCAAATTTTTGCGATTTTTATTGATGAAGTGATTCCGGAAAATGAGCGCTATATGGAAGCACTGCGCCAAATTGAATTATTTCAAGCACAAGTACTAACACAACCTGAAATGGTACACATTACAGATTGGCAACAGCTTTCGACATTAGAAGAAGGGCAAATTGGTGCGATTTTAAGCTTAGAAGGCTGTGATGCAATTGGCGGCGACTTAAATAAATTAAAGATGCTTTTAAATGCAGGCATTAAATTAGTTGGACTAACTTGGAATTTTGAAAATGCAGTTGCATATGGTGCACAGGAAGACCCAACAAAAGGCTTAAAAGCATTTGGTAAAGAAGTAGTCACTTGTTTAAATGAACATGATATTATTATCGATGTCTCTCATTTGAATATGCAAAGTTTTTGGGACGTCTTACCACTTGCTAAGCATATTCTTGCAAGTCACTCAAATGCCCGTACATTATGTGACCATGAGCGTAATTTAACTGATGAACAGGCAAAAGCACTTGTTGCACATGGCGGGCATATTCATTTAGTTTATAATCCACCATTTGTTGTTGAAGATGCAGAGGACAATGTTGAACTAGAAGATTTAGTGAAGCATTTTAGCTATTTAGCAGATCTTGTTGGTGCTGAGCATCTTGGATTAGGCTCGGATTTTGACGGCATTCACCATACAATTCAAAAATTACATCATTTAGGCGATACACAGCAGCTATTAGCGGCATTAGAGACAACTTTTACAAAGCAACAAATAGAAGGAATTGCTTACCAAAACTTCGAGCGATATGTACAAGCGTTTTAGCCCATTTAACAAGGCGCTTTAAACAGCGTCTTTTTTTGTGGATTAAGGGCTTATATGTGCCGAAATGTAGAGAAAGTTGTATGATAGATAAGGATAATTTAGTTTTACGAATAGGTTTTCGTACGAGAAAAATCTATTGACGGAGGGAATTTGTATGAATCAACAGTTGTCGATTACAAATGGCGACCATCATATCGAACAAACAGCGAAACTATCGTTTTACATGGATACGATGAAAATGGATAGTTTATCGCCACGTGCATTTTATGAAGCGGGCGCTACGAAGTTTCAAGGAAAACGATTCTTCTGGCAAAACCGCGAAAAAACATTTACGTTAGTCGGCCTTGGTCATGCGTATACCGTAACAAGCGATGACCATAAAAATCGCTATGCATTCGTTGAAGATGCATGGCAAAATTTAATGCAATATGCGGATTTGGATGCACATGAACAGCAACCGATTTTCTTTGGAAGCTATACATTTGACCCTGCAAAAACACCAGCGGAAGAATGGCAAGCCTTTCCTGAGACGTATTTCGCACTTGCAACACATCAATTAGTCATTCGTAACGAGCAAATCTTTATTAGTACATTTTATGTAAGTGAAGAGCCTATTACAGAAGAGAAAAAACAATCACTACGCAATGAACGCGATGAATTACTTCATAGCGCCCAAGTGAATGGTCTTGCATCACATATAAAACCACAAATCACACAAACAATTGAACGTCATAAAGAAGAATACTTACAATCGATTGAAAATGTCACAGCACTTATTAAACAACAACAGGCAGATAAAGTTGTGATTGCGCGTTCGCTAGCGCTTGCATTTGATGGTGACATTACGTCTGAAATGATGCTTGCACAAATTACCGCAGAGCAACCAGAAAGCTACTTATTTATTTTTGAAAATGGGCAGGATTTCTTCTTCGGGGCTTCCCCAGAGCGCCTTGTCATGGTAAAAGACCATGATGCGTATTCGTCATGTGTAGCAGGCTCGATTAAGCGTGGTTCGACAAAAGAGCAAGATGATGCTTATGGTAGTGAGTTATTAAATGATGCGAAAAATTTACAGGAACATCAATATGTTGTGGATATGATTCGCCAATCATTTGATGAAAACTGTGCAAACTATACATTGCCAGAAGGTCCACAGCTATTAAAAATTCGTGATATTCAACATTTATTTACGCCAGTTGAAGGGCAATTAAAAGACGATGCGAGCATTTTACGTATGGTGAAAAACTTACATCCAACACCTGCTCTAGGTGGTGCACCACGAGGTCGTGCAATGGAAGTGATTCGTCAGTACGAACCAACGGACCGCGGTCTTTATGCAGCACCAATTGGCTGGATGAATGCAGCAGGTGACGGTGAGTTTGCGGTAGCAATTCGTTCGGCACTTGTCCATGACAATCAAGCCTATCTCTATGCAGGTGGTGGTATTGTGGCGGATTCAAATCCTCAAAGTGAATATGAGGAAACATTAGTGAAATTCCGCCCAATGCTACGTGCTTTTGGAGGTACCTTACATGGTTAATAAACAACAGTTGAGTGATTATGTATACAATATTGTGGCGTCATTATATGCAGCGGGTGTGAAAAAAGTTGTCGTGAGTCCAGGTTCTCGGTCAACTCCACTTGCTTACGGGTTTGCATCTACAAAAGAGTTTGATATGTATCGACAAGTGGATGAACGTTCAGCGGCGTTTTTAGCGCTAGGTCTTGCAAAAGAAAGTGCTGAACCTGTCGTACTCGTTTGTACGTCTGGTACAGCTGCAGCAAATTATTTCCCAGCAATTGTTGAAGCATATTATGCACGTCTGCCATTAATCGTGTTAACAGCAGACCGTCCACATGAGCTACGTGAAGTAGGTGCACCGCAAGCAATTGCACAAGCAAGTCTTTATGGACATCATGTGAAATGGGCGTTGGATTTACCTATTCCAGATGATGCCCAGGTGACATTACCATTTGTGGAACGCCATATTGCGCGCGTCGTTGCTGTTGCCACACAAGCGCCATTTGGTCCGGTACAAGTGAATGTACCATTCCGCGAGCCATTATTAATTGAGTTTACGAAGCAACTGCCAGCACGTACCTTTACACAGCATTTTGGGGCTGAAGTACGTCCGGCAAAAGCGGCTTGTGTATTTTTAAAAGAAACGGTACAAGCAACAAAACAGGGCTTTATTATCGCAGGTGAAATGGCACAAAATACGCATACACAAGCAATGTGGGATTTTGTGCGCCAAGCAAAATGGCCTGTGCTTGTTGAAAGCCTATCGCATATGCGCACGAATATTCCAGATGATTGTCTTCCATATGTTGTGGAACAATACGATGCGATCTTAAAAAATGATGCATTCAAAGCGCATATGCAGCCACAAACGGTGATTCGTTTTGGTGCACAACCCGTGTCGAAACCATTGATGCAATTTTTAACAGCCGTAAAGCCAGCGAATTATATTGTCATTGATGAAGACCCGAAATTCCGTGATTCACTGCATGTGGCAACACATCATATTGAAGCGGCGATTGGTCAATGGATCACCACCCTTGATGTGCAGGCGACGGCTGAGCAGCAGCACTATACGATACTTTGGCAACGTGCAAATACAATTGCGGCGCGTCATCGTACAGCTTATATTGCCGAACAATCCGATGAGGGCGCTATGGCTGGCGTTTTATTCAAGCATTTACCAGAGCATAGCGATTTAGTAGCGGGCAGTAGTATGCCAATTCGTGATGTTGATACATTTTTTGAAAAAACAACGCGCGATATTCGTATTTTCTGTAACCGTGGCACAAATGGTATCGATGGGGTCGTATCGACGGCATTTGGCCTCCAATATGCCTCAAAACGTGACACCTATTTATTAATCGGTGATTTATCATTTTTACATGATTCAAACGGATTGATTGCGAGTCGCTATCAACCGAGTGACTTGACGATTGTCGTGATGAATAATGACGGCGGAGGCATCTTCTCGTATTTGGCCCAATCTACTGTTGAGGAGCATTACGAGCAATTATTTGGTACACCAACGGCACTTGGCTTTGAGCATTTGGCTGCAATGTATGATGCAGAATATGCGAATGTAACGACGAAAGAAGCATTTGAAACGGTGCTAGAAACACCTAAAAACAAAGCCATCCGCATTATTGAAGTGATGACGGATCGCGCGGAAAATGTCGCAACACACCGCGCCTTATGGCAAGCAATCAATGAGGAGCTTGATACTTTATGGCAAGCGTAATAACAACTGTCGCGGGACTGGATATGCATTATGAAGTAGTTCATCCACGCGCAGAAAAAACACTCGTTTTATTACATGGCTTTACCGGAAGTACAAAAACATGGCAACATGTCATTGGTCAATTAGGCGATGATGTCCGCATTTTTGCCATTGATTTAATGGGGCATGGCTTAACAGCAAGCCCTAAGGCACTCGACCATTATACGATGGAAGCACAACTAGAGATGCTCGAGCAATTCTTTGCATCACGTAATCTATCAAGTTTTACATTGCTTGGCTATTCGATGGGGGGACGCACGGCACTTGCCTATGCAGTAACACATCCAGAACGTATCGAGAAGTTAATTCTTGAAAGTGCTTCGCCAGGCCTTGAAGATAGCTTAGAGCGTGAAAAACGTCGTGGTCATGACAATTATTTAGCGGAGCGCATTTTAAACGAAGGTATGCGTGAATTTATTGATTACTGGCAAAGTATTCCGCTATTTCAATCTCAATCGCGCTTATCAGACGATATGAAAGCGGAAGTACGCGCTGAACGTTTAGCACAGCAGGAGCTTGGACTAGCTAATAGCTTACGCGGAATGGGCACAGGCTCACAAGCATCTTACTGGGATGCACTACCAGCATTCCCGCGTCCTGTAAGTTTAATTACAGGAGAGCTAGACCAAAAATTCTGCTTAAAAGCAATCGAGATGCAAAAACGTTTCCAAAATTGCTCGCACCATGTCGCAAATGGCTGTGGTCATGCAATTCATGTGGAAAATCCCGAACTTTTTGTTACAATAGTAGAGAAAGAATTTTAATTTACTAGGAGGACTTTTCAATGACTCGTGAATGGGTAACTGAACATGTCTACGAAGATATCAAATATGAATCTTACAACGGCATCGCAAAAATTACAATTAATCGTCCTGAAGTACGCAATGCATTCCGTCCAAAAACAACAGCGGAAATGATTGATGCATTTTCTCGCGCACGTGACGATTCAAAAATTGGCGTTATCATCTTAACAGGTGAAGGTGAAAAAGCATTCTGTTCTGGTGGTGACCAAAAAGTACGTGGTAACGGTGGTTACGTAGGTGACGATAATATTCCTCGTCTAAACGTACTTGATTTACAAACATTAATTCGTAAAACACCAAAACCAGTTATCGCAATGGTAGCAGGTTATGCAATCGGTGGCGGACACGTATTACACATCGTATGTGATTTAACAATCGCTGCTGACAACGCTCGCTTTGGCCAAACTGGTCCACGCGTTGGTTCATTCGATGGTGGTTACGGTGCAGGCTATTTAGCACGTATTGTAGGTCACAAAAAAGCACGTGAAATTTGGTTCTTATGCCGTCAATACGACGCGCAAGAAGCACTTGATATGGGCTTAGTAAACACAGTCGTTCCTTACGAACAACTTGAAGATGAAACTGTAAAATGGTGTGAAGAAATTCTTACATTATCACCAATGGCACTTCGTATGCTTAAAGGTGCATTCAATGCAGATTCTGATGGCCTTGCAGGGATCCAACAACTTGCTGGTGACGCAACACTTCTATACTACACTTCTGATGAAGCTAAAGAAGGTCGCGATGCATTCAAAGAAAAACGTACACCAGACTTCGGTCAATTCCCACGTTTCCCATAATAGGGCGATGTCTATAAGGGCGGTATCATGCTACGGCGTGATGCCGTCTTTTTTGATACAATAAGGACATAACTTAATTAGGGAAGGTGAACGACGTGGTCCCAAACTGGATTACACAACGTGCGATGATGTCACCGCATCGCACAGCACTACGCTTTGAAGGTGAAGCGTGGACGTATGAACAATTAAATGAAATCTCCCAGCACTATGCACGTAAGCTTGCGACGCTCGGTATTGAACGAGGAAGTCGTATTGCCATTTATGCGCCGAGCACGTCATCTATTATTCATATGATGCTTGCATGCATGCAGCTACAATGTGAGATGGTGTTATTAAATTTACGCCTATCGCCGTATGAATTAGCCTATCAAATTGATGATGCGAATGTTGATGCGATTTTAACAGATGATACATTATGTGAAAAGCTACCAGAAACGACAGTAGCCGTCTATCGTTTTTCAGCAATTGAATCAACAGCAGAAACAAGCCTTCAAATGGATGATACGTGGGATGAACAGGCCACGATGACAATTATGTATACATCGGGTACAACTGGATTTCCAAAAGGTGTCCGCCAAACAGTAGGCAATCATGTCGCCGTCGCGACAGCTTCTTTATATAATACAGGGTTACGAGATGATGATGCATGGCTTTGTACGATGCCGCTATTTCACATTAGTGGCTTTTCAATGCTCGTAAAATGCTTAGTACAAGGTGTGCGCCTCGATCTGTATCAAAAATTTGATGAAGCGGTCGTTGCGACAGAATTAATTAATGGGACGGTTACGCATATGTCGGCGGTTGCGGTGACATTAGAGCGCTTACTGACAGAGTTAGAAGCGCGCGATGCCGTTGTATCTCCCAAATTTCAAATGATTCTTGCAGGTGGTGGCCCAGTGCCTGAGAGCTATTTACTTCGAGGCTTTGAGCGCGGCATTCAAACGGCACAAACATATGGTATGACAGAAACTTCATCACAAGTTGCGACATTATCAAGTAAGGATGCTCTTCGAAAAATTGGTTCAGCAGGACAGCCGTTATTTTTCAATCACTTACGCATTGATGGTGCAAAAAAGCCTGGAGATGTGGGTGAGATATGTGTGAAAAGTGCGCAGGTAACACCCGGGTATATTGGCCGTTTTGCCGAGCATCAGTCAACAACAGAGGGGTGGTTGCATACAGGAGATGTAGGATATCTGGATGACGAAGGATATTTATATGTCGTAGATCGTCGTTCAGATTTAATTATTTCTGGTGGAGAAAATATTTATCCAGCAGAAATTGAAAATGTTCTAGCAGCACACCCAGCTATTAAAGAAGTTGGTGTTTGCGGCCTTGATTCGGATGAATGGGGGCAGGTGCCGGCGGCCTTTATCGTTGCAAAAAATGAGGCACAATGTGCAGAGTTAGAAGCGTATTGCAATGAACGACTAGCACATTATAAAGTACCGAAGTCCTTTCATATCGTCAAACAACTACCACGCAATGGCTCCAATAAGCTTATGCGTCGCTATTTAAAAGATTTATTATAAAGAAAAGGCTTGTTGCATCTTCGCAACAAGCCTTTTTATTAATTTTTTTGAATCCATTCTTGCAAGAACGGAATAAATGTACGAGAAGCAGGTGATAAACTTTTAATTTCTGTTTTAGAAGCAACACCAATTGTACGAACACACTCATCGCTAATTGGTCGGCATTCGATATCATCACGGTGATCTTGCACGAGTAATTCAGATAATAGCGTAATGCCTAAGCCACGTTTTACCATCGCAATAATCGCTTCATCACCACGGATTTGATACGTTACATTCGGATGAACACGAGCAGCCTTGAAAATGGCTTGAGCATCCTTATGCGTATCATCATATGGCATGATGCATAATTCTTTTTCAAAGGTATGAATGTCGATTTTTTCTAATTGTGTGAGCGGATGATCCTTCGGTAAAATGGCTAACATTCGGTCATCCTTTAATGGAAGGAATGGGTACGTATCTGTCGGCTGAATGGTACCAATCGCAAAATCAATACTACCTGCATCTAACCATTCATGAATTTCACGGGAATTTCCTTCGAATAATTGAATGGCAATCTTCGGATATTTTTCATGGAATAATTTCAATACTTCAGGCATCCAGTGGACACAAACAGATGCATACGCACCGATGCGCACCGTTCCAACATCTAATCCATGAATCGCATAAACGGCTTCGGATAAATGCTCATAGCGTACGACGATATCTTCCATAATCGGTAAGAGTTGTGAACCATTGTCCGTGGGTTGCACACCATTTTTACTACGAATTAATAATGCAAACCCATAATCTTCCTCTAAACTATGAATCATATGACTAATGCTTGGTTGTGTGTAGTCTAATGCTTCTGCAGCTCTTGTTAAGCTACCATATTTAACAGCGGCAATATACGCCTTTAATTTTAATATACTCAAAGAGTTCACCTTACTTATAAATTTTTTATATAGATGGCATTGAATAAATTCAATTTACTAATATTAAAATTATCACTACAATGAATAGGAATCAAGGGATATTTCTTGCATCATTCACCGAAATGTAAACATGTGGAACGATGTAGGAAATCAAAGAAGTAAAACAGCGCTTTAGTGCGAAAAAAATTTATGCATACGATAAAAAATATAAAGAGAAGTTAGGAGTAACCATTTTGGCAGGATATATCGTTCAATTTATTATTGGTGGTACGATAATGTTATTAGCTGCGATGTTAAGTCAATCAAAGTATTTATTTTTATCTGGAATTATTACATTGCTACCGATTTTGACATTAATGAATTTAAATTTACAAGTACATAATATGACGGCAGAAAACTTTCATTTAACGCAGCGCAATGGCATTATCGGTGCCATTGGTATGATTATTTTAATGATGATTATTTATTATTGCTCAGGATTTATGAAGCCCGCCCAATCTGTACTCGTTGGCGTTGGCGTATATGTTGTCTTTATGGTTGTATCCAAAATGACGTTTGCTTAAATGAAAAAGCTTTGACATACGTGTAAAAACAATCGCTCCTATGAGCATAATAAAAACCGGAACTGCACTGTGGCGCGGTTCCGGTTTTTCGTTGTGAACGCTAAAAAAGAAAAATAATGTGTTTTGTCCCAGTCTCTTTTTTAATTTTAATTAAACAAGTAATAGCCACAATAACATGGAAATGATTAATGCAGTCAGACCTTGCAGTAATGTGGCAACCGTATGTGTTTTATACGCATCTTTTACATCCATACCGCTAAACTGTGTTACGACCCAGAAAAAGCTATCATTAACATGAGAAACGGTCATCGCACCAGCACCTAAAGCCATTACGACCAATGCAAGTGGTACAGCACCTTCAATTCCCATTGTAACGAGCATTGGCGCGACAAGTGAAGAAGTAATGACAAGTGAAGCGGTAGAAGAACCTTGTGCCGTTTTTAAAGCAGCAGCAATTAAGAATGGCACGAGTAAAAATAATGCGCCCGTTAATGAACTGAAATCCATATTTTGCAACGTATCAGAGATAGACGTATTTTTAATAACAGTACCGAATGCGCCACCAGCTCCTGTCACAAGAAGAATTGGTGCAGCATCTTTTAAACTGTCTGCAATCCAGTCATTTAATGTAGTTTCGTTCATTTCAGGTAGTAATAAAAAGGCTGCAGCTACACCACATAATAGTGCAATTGTAGGAGAACCAAAAAATACAAGTAGCGTTGTTAGAGATGAATCCGCTGACATTGTCATCGTAGCAATTGAACCAATCGCAATTAAAACAATCGGTAAAACAATCGGTAAAAATGATTTGAATGTAGAAGGCATTTTACCAAAAGATTTAATCACCTCTTCATAATCAAGTGCAGGCTCATTATCCGCTGGAACAACTACTTTTCTTCCTGCATAAACAGCCCATAAATAACCAACAAGGGTCACAGGGATGGCTACTAATAAACCAATTACAATAATCGTACCTAAATAATTGGTTGCGCCGATATTACCAGCGGCAGCAATCGGTCCAGGTGTTGGCGGTACAAGTGTATGTGTTGCAAACAAGCCAGTTGAAAGTGCGACTGCCATTGTGGCAAGTGGTACAGCTGCACGCTTCGCTAAAGATTTTTGTAAACTTGATAAAATAATATAGCCAGAATCGCAAAATACAGGAATGGATACAACATAACCGATAAGTGACATAGCTAGTTGTGGATGCTTTGGTCCGACAATACGCAATACGACTTCTGCCATACGATATGCTGCACCCGAGCGTTCTAAAATGGTCCCAATAATTGTCCCGGCCACAATAATAATCCCAATACTCGTCATCAAGCCGCCAAAGCCTTCATTAATATTTGTGACGACATCTGCTAATGGCATACCCGAGGCAATGCCAACGAATAAAGCGGCAATAATTAATCCTAAAAAAGGATGTAATTTAAATTTAGCTGATGAAATAACAATGAACAAAACCCCAATAATAATAATCGCAAAAATCATGCGTTATTCCCCCTTAAAAATCTCCATAATTTCACGTACTTTATTTGATAAATGCTCTACTGGATGATTCAGTGACATCGTTGCTGTGACATCACCTTCTACAATCGCGTATATCTCAGAAAAATGCTGTGCCAATTCTTTCCGGTCCTCAATGATGGCAGATAATAAGATTGTTCGTACATCATGCTTCTTCGCACGTTTTAAAATCCCCATCGCTGCTTTACCTGCCAATGTTTGAATGTCGGATTTCCCTTCACCTGTAATGACCATATCGACATCGCTAATGATGTCATCAAAATGAATCGCATCAAGTACGACATCAATGCCAGATTGTAACGTAGCAGGGAAGAAAGCAAGGAATGCGCCACCTAATCCACCCGCAGCACCTGCGCCTGCCACTGTATGTAGTTTGATGCGGCCACTCGCAGCAATGACATCTGCAAAATGTGTTAAATTGGCATCTAATTGTTTGACCATTTCTTCTGTAGCGCCTTTTTGTGGCCCAAATACTGCGCTTGCACCATTTGGGCCGACAAATGGATTGTCCACATCACAGGCAATCGTAAAGTGACATTCGGCAATTCGTGTATCAAATGCACGGTCATCAATACTAGAAAGCAAATGTAAATCGCGTGGCACTGTAATTTCATGCTGCATGGCATCATAAAACTTCATACCAAGTGCTCGTAGCATGCCGAGTCCACCATCATTTGTGGCACTACCCCCAATGCCAATAATGAAGTCACGTGCTCCTTGGTCGAGCGCATGACGAATTAATTCACCCGTACCATAAGTGGTTGTTAATAAAGGATTTCGTTCATGTTGGTGGATGAGTGGTAAACCAGATACTTTTGCCATTTCAATCATATAGCGTTGTTCAAGACCTAAAACCCCATAATAGGTCTCGATATTTTGCTGTAATGGGTTTTGTGCAGTTGTATGAATGAAGTGTCCATTTGTTGCTTTAACTAACGATTCCAGTGTACCTTCACCACCATCTGCAACTGGTAGTGCGGTAACATTAAATGTTGGATGTACCTGTTTAATCGTTGAACAAATGGTTTCGGCAACCGTTTCAGCATTAAGTGAACCTTTAAATGAATCCGGACTCACAATAATTTTCATCATTAACCTCCTTAATTAAAACGCTTACATGTATTATAATGACATTAATGTGACAAAACATTATACATAGCGTCTAAATTTAATGCTATATAACAGCTATTATTTTATACATAATGGAGTGATAACATGATTTCAAAGCAATTAGCGATTCATATTGTTGAACAGACGATGAATCGTTTACACCGTAATATTAATGTGATGCATACAGATGGATTTATTTTAGCATCAGGAGATAAACTACGTATTGATCATATTCATGAAGGGGCCAAATATGTGGCGCAAACAGGTGAAGTACTACGTATTACAGCGGAGAATGAACACTGCTTTGCCTACGCAAAAGAGGGAATTAACCTCCCTATTTTTTATAATGAAGAGGTAGTTTGTGTTGTTGGTATTACAGGTATCGTCGAAGAGTTAGAAGAAATTGCCACACTTGTTCAATTGACCACAGAGATGATGGTACATCAAGCTTTTTTAACAGAGCAAAGTGCATGGCATGAAAAAATGCATCAAGTAACGTTAGAACAACTTTTATCAGGGCAAGTAGAAGATGCGCAATTGTTAAAGCGTTTTGATAAATTACATATTCAAAAAAAAGCACCGTATGTTGTTGTTAAAATGTCAACGATTCAGAAGCAACTAGCTTATCAAACATTTATTCATTTTTTGGATGATGTATTACCAGACAATGTAGTTTATGGAGCACTTGAAAAAGAAGTGTATGTTTGTATTATGGTGGGCTACAACAAGGAAGCAGTGATGCATATATTGCGTCAAATTCAACCAATATTAAGTCGTTATTTTCAGCTTCGTATAGGCATTGGGCAAGAAGTTGAACAAATTGAAGAACTTCGCTATGCGGCAGATACTGCATCAATTGCTTTACAATACGGGGATCCTGCAACTATTTTTAATGTGTTTGATGACGTAGAGATTTATTCACTATTTAAAGCACCACAATCAAAAGAAATGCTTCGTTATACACAAAATACTATTGGAATGTTATCGCAAAAATTTCTTGAAACAATCGAAGCATTTTTAGCAAATGATTTACAATTGATTAAAACAGCCGAAGCTTTACAAATTCATCGGCATACACTTAGTTACCGTTTAGAAAAAATTAAAGAGCAAACGGGACTCGATCCAACTGTATTCCGCGATGCACTTTATTTTCAAATTGCTCTATGGTTTCGGGCATAAAAAAAGAGCGGCACATGGCCACCCTTAGATGAATTATTTAAATGCTTGTGCAGCGTGTACAGCTTTTTTCCAGCCGTCATATAATTTGTCGCGTTTATCAACAGCCATTGCTGGGGTAAATTGTTTGTTTAAGTTCCAGTATTTTGCAATGTCATCTGTTGAATTCCAGAAGCCAACTGCAAGACCCGCTAAGTATGCGGCGCCAAGAGCTGTCGTTTCATTAATTACAGGACGGTCAACTGGTACATTTAATAAGTCTGATTGGAACTGCATTAAGAAGTTATTTTCTACTGCGCCACCATCTACACGAAGTTTTGTTAATGGAATGCCTGAATCTGCTTCCATCGCGTCTAAAACATCCTTCGTTTGATAAGCGAGTGATTCAATTGTTGCGCGTACAAAATGCTCTTTTGATGTACCACGTGTTAAACCAAATACAGCGCCACGTACGTCAGAATCCCAGTATGGTGTGCCTAATCCTACAAAGGCAGGAACGACATAAACGCCCTCTGTTGAATCGACACGTGCTGCATACGCTTCTGAATCTTTTGCGTGTCGGAACATACGCAAGCCATCACGTAGCCATTGAATGGCAGAGCCCGCAACAAAAATACTACCTTCTAATGCATAAGTTACTTTGCCATCTAGACCCCAAGCAAGCGTTGTTAATAAGCCATTTGTTGATTTTACCGCTTTTTCACCCGTATTCATTAACATAAAGCAGCCTGTACCATATGTGTTTTTTACCATACCTTCATCAAAGCAAGCTTGTCCAAATAGGGCAGCTTGTTGGTCACCAGCAGCACCAGCAATTGGTACATTTTGTCCGAAGAACTGTGCATCAGCTGTATGGCCATATACTTCAGAAGAAGGGCGGACATCTGGAAGCATGGAAGCGGGGACACCTAAGATATCAAGTAATTCTTGATCCCATGTTAAATCATAAATATTGTACATTAACGTACGAGAGGCATTTGAATAATCGGTAACGTGAACAGCACCATTTGTGAGTTTCCAAATGATCCATGTATCCATCGTACCGAATAATAAATCACCAGCTTCAGCTTTTTCACGAGCGCCTTCGACATTATCTAAAATCCATTTTACCTTTGTACCTGAGAAGTAGGCATCAATTAATAAACCTGTTTTATCACGGAATAACTCATTGTAACCGTTTTCTTTTAAATCATCACAAATATCTGCTGTTTGACGTGATTGCCAGACAATCGCATTGTATATTGGCTTCCCTGTATGTTTGTCCCATACAACCGTTGTTTCACGTTGGTTCGTAATGCCGATACCAGCAATTTGTGTAGCAGAAACATGCTTATCTGATAATACAGTAGCAATACACGAAAGAACAGATGACCAAATTTCCTCTGCATTATGTTCTACCCAGCCAGATTGTGGGAAGTATTGCGGAAATTCTTGTTGATACGTATGGAAAATCGTTCCGTCATGATTAAATAAAATAGCACGAGAGCTTGTTGTTCCTTGATCAATTGCTAAAATGTATTTTTTTTCTGTCATTATAAATCCCTCCGAATATACGTTAGTCTTCGTCTTTTACGTTTTTAATGGTCATTTGTGCACCGATGAAAATGGCTAACACAATAATGGCGAAAATCCAAAATGCGATTGAATTTTTTCCTTCAAAGATTTGTTGGAAAAATAGTGCACCGAATACACCACCAACAATTGGACCAACAATCGGTACCCATGCGTAAGACCAGCCTGAGTCGCGTTTTCCTGGAATCGGTAAAATCGCATGTGCAATACGCGGTCCTAAATCACGAGCAGGGTTAATCGCATAACCCGTTGGCCCACCAAGTGCCATCCCAATTACGACAATTAACATCCCAACTAAAAATGGATTTAAACCATCGACAATTTCATTTGTACCGAGCGCTAAAATGCCAAGTACAAGTGCGAATGTACCAATCATTTCAGCAATTAAATTAGATAGCGGGTGATTGATAGCTGGCATTGTTGCGAAGACACCAAGTTTTGCTTCTGGATCCGTTGTACCTTTCCAATGGGGCAAGTACATGAAGTATACTAAAATTGCACCTAAAATGGCACCAATAAGCTGTGCTAAAATGTACATTGGGACATCAGCCCACGGGAAGTTACCGATTGCTGCAAGACCAAGTGTTAGTGCCGGATTTAAATGTGCACCACTAATACCACCAACTGCATAAGCAGCCATGGCCACTGCTAGACCCCATGCAAATGTGATGACCATCCAGCCACCGCCAAGACCCTTAGATTTATGTAGAGATACACCTGCTACGACGCCGCCCCCAAATAAAATTAAGAGCATCGTGCCGACTAATTCGGCTGTGAATGTTGACATAAAAGTTCCCCCTTTGTAATCGCCATGAAATAGAAAAAGGAGTTCACATTAAACAGACCGCAAATGTGCACGGCTATCTGCATGTGAACTCCTAAACCTAATCACGTACGTATGAACTTAATTACATTTTAGAGAAAAAATGGTACACAGTCAACTATTTTACGAAAGTTTGCCATAATTCCTTGTTGGATGTTGTTACAGCAACAGCTCCAGCTGTAAGCGCTTCCTCTACATTTGCTTTTTCACGGATTAATCCACCCGTAATAACTGGGATTTTTGTATGCTGATGAATTTCAGAAATCATCGATGGGATAATGCCAGGAAGCAGTTCGATATAATCGGGCTTCGCTGTATCTATCATGGAATAGCTTTTTTCAAGTGCAATGGTATCAATTAAAAATACGCGTTGGATAGCGATAATGCCGCGTGCTTTTGCTTTGATTAGCATATTTGAACGCGTTGAGATAATGCCAGCAGGGCGTATATCATTACATAAAAAGTCGGCCGCAAAATTATCGGTTTTTAAACCATGAATTAAATCAGCATGAATAATTAATTTTTTATGATGTCGTTCTGCTTCTCGTTTGAGCGACAATAAATGACTAATATGAACTTCAAGTAGCACAATGTATTCAAATGGACTTTTAAGGACTTGATCAAATTGTTTGACTGTTCGTGCTGCCGGTATAATTTGTTGGTTATTAAAGTGCATAGGAAACCCTCTTTTCTATCTAGTAAAAAAGAGAACCACGCAATGACGTGATTCTCTCATTAGCTACTAGTTTTATTATAACGCAGTAGTGGCGCGAGTAATTTCTTTTGTTAAATCAGCTGTGAAACATTCGCGTTGTTCAACAGACCAGTTCAATAAAGAGGCCATTTCGTCTAAAATCGCGTCCTTATGAGCTTTGACGTCTGCGATATTAAAGAACATATTCGCTGTTCGACGAATCAGAAAATCATTTGGGTGCACGACCATTTCGTGATGAATGCCATATAAAAGTTGTGCATATAAGCCTTGTGGGATGGTTTCATGACGTTTTTGTGCATAACTAAACACCATATCAACATTTGCACCATAATGATGGGCAAGATGACTTGCTTCTGCTGCTGATAAGCCAAGCTCCATACCTTTTTCCGTACGACGTGCGACGAAGGCTTCTAAATTTTGAGAGCCCCCAATATCGCCACCTGATACGTGAATATGTTTTGTAGAACATGGCTTAGAATCGATACCAAACTCTGCTTTTAATTCTTTCGCAATCGTATTTAATACTGTTTCAGCCATTTTACGATAACCTGTTAATTTACCACCAGCAATTGTCACAAGACCTGATTTTGATTCCCATACTTCATCTTTACGTGAAATTTCAGAAGGATTTTTACCGTCTTCATGTATTAGTGGGCGCACACCAGCCCAGCTTGATTCAATATCTGCATCTGTTACTTGAACAGTAGGGAACATATAGTGAATGGCTTTCATAATATAGTCGCGGTCCTCTTGCTTAATATCCATATCACGTGGGTCACCTTCATAAAATGTATCAGTCGTCCCTACATACGTTTTCCCATTACGCGGAATCGCAAACACCATACGGCCATCTGGTGTATCAAAATACACAGCTTGGTGAAGCGGGAATTTTGATTCGTCAAAAACAATATGCACACCTTTTGATAAAATTAAATGTTTACCAGCTTGTTTTCCTTCAATTGAGCGTACATCATCAACCCAAGGTCCTGCGGCATTAACGACTTTTTTTGCACGAATTGTAAAGCGTTTATTGCCAATTAAATCTTCTGCAATAATCCCTGTAATACGTTTTGCATCATTGTATGTGAAATTCACGGCTTTTGTATAGTTGTTTAGCACAGCACCTCTTTGAATGGCTGCTTTCGCTACTTCGATTGTTAAGCGGGCATCATCCGTACGGTATTCAACATAGACACCGCCACCGCGAAGATCTTCTGTTTTCACTAATGGCTCCTTCGCTTGTGTTTCAGCTGCAGACAACATTGAACGACGTTCTGAGCGTTTAACGCCCGCTAGGAAATCATACGTGCGTAAGCCGACATTTGTTGATAATTTACCGAATGTCCCGCCTTTATGGAATGGTAAAAGCATCCAAACAGGAGTCGTTACATGTGGGCCATTTTCATAAACAACAGCACGTTCTTTCCCTAATTCCGCTACTTCTTTAAATTCAAATTGTTTTAAGTAGCGAAGACCGCCATGTACTAATTTTGTTGAACGGCTTGATGTACCTGCAGCGAAATCCTGCATTTCTACTAGCGCAACAGATAAACCACGTGAAATCGCATCTAATGCAATCCCGCATCCTGTAATTCCGCCACCAATCACGAGCAAATCATATTCTTTGTTTTGTAATTCCTCAATTGTTGCATAACGTTGTAATGATGAAGCTGTACTCATAACGTATTTCCTCCTTTTAGATACGAAAAAAGAGACCATTAAAAGCATATGCAAAAATGCATATGTTTTTAATGGTCTCTCAATCGCTCAAACCTAATCTTAACTTGCCTTCATTGTAAAGGATAGCGTTTATAAATTCAAGTCAAAAGAAAAGAGAGCCTATACTTTCGTATGCTCTCTTGTTCATTATTTTGATAAGGCTGTTTTAAATGTTTCTAAATTATCTTCCATAATAGAGAAGTAATCGCGTTTCGCTGCAATGTCTTCTTTTGTTAAAACACTTAAATTATGTGCGGTCAAATCTTTAGCACCAATATCATTTTGAATAACAGCTGCTAATTTTGACGAAACATTTTGCTCAAATAAAATGTACTGAATATTATCTTTTTTCGCTTGTGCGACAATTTGTGTTAATTCTTTTTGTGATGGTTCATCTTGTGAGTTCAAACCAGCAACAGATACTTGTTTTAAGCCATATGTGCCAGCAATATAACCAAATGCAGCGTGTGATACGTAAAACTCTTTTGTCTCTGCATCTTTTGCCATTGTTTTATAATCATTATCTAATTGTTGTAGTTTTTTAACAAGTGCATCATAATTTTTTTCGTAATCTGCTTTATGCTTTGCATCTTTTTTTACAAGTTCATTTTTGATTGATAATGCTAAATCTTGGCTAATAACAGGTGATAGCCAAACATGGGGATCTACATCGCCGTGATGATGATCATCCTCTTCATGTTCATGTTCATGTGTTGCAGTACTAGCATGTAGCTTCTCTTCATCAATACCATGTGTTGTTTCAATCATTGATACATTTTCATTAGCTAATGTTTTTTTCGCATTGTCGACAAAGCCTTCAAGACCTAAGCCGATATAGAAAAATAAATCGCTATCTGCTAATTTCATCATGTCTTGCTGTGTTGGTTCAAATGTATGTTCATTCGTTCCTGGTGGATAAATAGATGATACCTCAACATGTTTACCACCGATTTGCTCTGCGAAATATTGTAGTGGATAGACGGTTGTATAAATCGAAACTTTATCCGATGAATTTGTAGATTTAGAATCGTCATTGCCACAAGCTGCTAAAAGGATAGCAGTTAGTGCTAAAACGATAAATGAAAGTGTTTTTTTCATATTGTCACCCCGACCTATATAGTTTGAATTTTTAAATAGTAATAATTACGATTTGAATGTAATAACAAAAATAACTATATCGTATTGATTACGATTTGACAAGAGAAAAAGAAAAAACCATCGAAATTATTTCTTTTTCGATGGCCATTCAAGTGGTACGGGGTCATAGCCACCTTTACATAATGGCTGACAGCGTAAAATTCGTTTCATTGTTAAGTAACCACCTTTTATCGCACCAAAACGAGATACAGCTTCAATGCCATAATTTGAACAGGTTGGATGGAAGCGACAGCTTGGTGGGAATAGGGGAGAAATGATTTTCTGGTATAAGCGAAAGATCGCAACAAGTAGTTTTTTCATCGTCATTCTTCTTTCTAAATAGTTGTCCATGTTAGTATACCGAAAAGCCTTTAAAAAAGCATTGTGTACGATTGCTTTAAAAAGCCGATATAACATAAGAGTGAAGGGAGGGAGAAACATGGATGTAAGTTCAATTATGTCGATGCAGTTAATGGAGCTCCAACAAACCGTACAAATGAGTGTTATGCAAAAGGCAATGAATATGGAAACGTCAGCTGTTGCGCAAATGGTCGAACAAATGCCACAAATTACTACACCATCACTTGACCCAAATGTTGGTCAAAATTTTGATGTGTCAATCTAAGCTAAATGTATAAAAAAACGGGTAAATGCGAAATAGGGCATTTACCCGTTTTTTTATTTGCGAAGTATTGATACACTGACAGTATGAAGGAGTGGTAATAGATGTTTTCCTATACCGATTTAAATGGTCATGGCGTAGACCTATCATTCAAAAAAGACGCATTTTCATTTGATCCAACACATGTACTTGTACTAGCGAAATTTGAAGGACGCTGGTTATTAACAAAGCATCCACAACGAGGTTATGAATTTCCAGGAGGTAAGCAAGAAGCAGGGGAGACATTAATTGAAGCGGCTATACGCGAAGTATATGAAGAAACAGGAGCACATATTAACGATGTGATGTGGCTTGCGACGTATGTAGTACAACAGAAAGCACCATTTGGTAAAGCCGTATATATTGCCAATGTAACGTCCTTAGATACGAACTATAAAAAGCATGAAACAGAAGGTGCTGTTTTAATGACAGATGAAGAATTATTAGGCTGTGAGCAATTAAGCTTTCATATGCGTGATGGGGGCATGAAAAAAATTCTTGAGAAGGTGAGCGAACTTGAGGATAAGTGGCACTATTGAGTCCAGTAGAGACTATCCTTCGCCAAATCCTGACATTCGACTGCGGGAAATTACATATTGGTCTGAAGGGATTCGTGTAAAAGGAATGCTCGCATGTCCAAACCAAGCAGGACAATATGATGGGATGCTGTATCTACGAGGTGGCATTCAAGGAGTTGGTATGGTGCGTCCTGCACGTATCGCAGAATTTGCTGCACAGGGGTTAGTTGTATTTGCACCGTATTACCGAGGAAATCGAGGTGGGGAAGGACGCGATGAATTTGGCGGTGTTGACCGCTTTGATGCCGTGCATGGTGTAGAGGTTTTAAAGCAATTTTCAACGACACGCGTTCATGTATTCGCTTTTTCTCGAGGAGGCATCATGGCACTGTGGACAGCGATTTTACGACACGATATCACGTCAGTTGTTACCTGGGGTGGTGTTTCAGATATGACGCTCACCTATCAGGAACGTGTTGATATGCGTCGTATGCTAAAACGTGTTGTAGGTGGTACACCAACGAAGATGCCAGAAGCATATCATGCGCGTACACCGCTTTTTCGTGTCAATGAGATTAGCTGTCCAGTATTAATCATTCACGGAGCACAAGACGATAATGTACCGATTGTACATGCGAAGCGATTAGAAGCGGCATTAAAAGTAGCTCATAAATCATATGAAACATGGTATAAAGAGCAGTATACACATTATTTTCCGGTTGCAGCAAACCGTCAAGTAGTTGCGGATGCCTGTGATTGGATGAAACAACAGGAGGGATAACAGATGGGCTATGTGCATATTCAATTACCACCCGTTGACCGTACAAAAGATTTTGATACAAATTATTGGTATTGGCATCACTTATGGCTATATTTCACCGATAAGTTTTCGTATGTCACAATCCAATGTTGGAATGAAGAAACAACAGCAATTGCTGAATTAAAAAACTATACGAATTTAATGCGTTCAGAAGGACTTGTAAAGGAGTTTAAAATTGATTTAAATGAACGTACACGTCGATTTTTTGCAGAAGAAGCGGCGTTTGATAGTAAGTTAAAATGGTTTAATCTTTTCTTTCATGAAGTTGCGGGTAAAGAAGGCTTAGAGCTTCATGATTATGGTCGCGAAATATCTTTTAACCGATTAACACGCGGTGATGCAGAAGATATCGTTGAATTTTTTAATCAGCATCAAGCGGACGTGAAATTTGTACCGGATGAGCAAGACTAACAAATAAAAAGAGCCAGAGAGTAATTACTCTCTGGCTCTTTTTTAGATGATTTTTTTGATTGTCAATCGAAGTTTTTCTTCAAGAAATTAGACGCGAGGTGCACCATTTTTTAGGATGCCTTCAGCGACAGTACCAAATTTCTTGAAGTTTTCGTGGAACATACCAGCTAATTTTTTAGCTGTTGCATCATATTTATCTTTGTCTTCCCATACGTTACGAGGATCTAAGATATTTGATGGTACGCCATCGATTTCTGATGGAATTTGTAGACCGAAGAATTTATCTTCTTTTTTGAATGCATTATCTAATTTACCATTGATTGCAGCGCGTACCATTGTACGTGTGTAAGAAAGTTTCATGCGGCTACCTTCGCCATATTGACCACCAGACCAGCCAGTGTTTACTAAGAATACATTTGCTTCATGCTCGTCAATTTTTTGGCCTAACATTTCAGCATATTTTGTAGCATGTAATGGCATGAATGGAGCACCGAAGCATGTAGAAAATGCTGGTTCAGGTTCTACTACACCACGTTCTGTACCAGGGATTTTAGAAGTGAAACCTGATAAGAAGTGGTACATTGCTTGGTCTTTCGTTAATTTAGAGATTGGAGGTAATACGCCAAATGCATCTGCAGTTAAGAAGATGATTGTTTTTGGATGACCTGCAACTGATGGATCAACGATATTATCGATATTTTGAATTGGGTATGCTACACGTGTGTTTTGTGTATATTGTGCATCATCATAGTTAGGAATACGAGTTGCTTCATCAACTACAACGTTTTCAAGTACTGTACCGAATTGGATGGCATTGAAAATTTCAGGTTCTTTTTCAGCTGATAAGTTTAATGTTTTTGCGTAGCAGCCACCTTCAATATTGAAGATACCTTTATCAGACCAACCGTGTTCGTCATCACCAACTAATTTACGATCTGCATCTGCAGATAAAGTTGTTTTACCAGTACCAGATAAACCGAAGAATAATGTAACATCACCTTCAGCACCAACGTTAGCAGAGCAGTGCATTGGGAAGATACCTTGTTCTGGTAATAAGTAGTTCATGATACCGAAGATTGATTTTTTCATTTCGCCAGCGTACTCAGTACCACCGATTAAAACAATTTTCTTTTCAAGAGATACGATGATGAATGTTTCTGAAGTTGTACCATCTACTGCAGGATCTGCTTTAAATGTTGGAGCAGAAACGATTGTAAAGTCTGCTACATGGTTAGCAAGCTCTTCTTGAGAAGGACGAATGAATAATTGGTGAGCGAATAGGTTATGCCAAGCATATTCATTTACAACGCGAATTGATAAGCGAGAATCTTCATCAGCGCCAGCAAAACCTTTGAATACAAATACTTCCTCTTTTGCTTTTAAGTAATCTACTACTTTTTTATATAAGTTATCAAATACTTCTGATGAAATTGATTGGTTTACTTTCCCCCAGTCAATTTTATCTTTTGAGCAATCTTCTTCAACGAAGAATTTATCGCGAGGAGAACGACCAGTGTATTTACCAGTTAAAGCACGAACAGCACCGTCAGCAGTTAAAATTGCTTCATTACGAGATGTCGCTTTTTCTACTAATTGTGCTACTGATAATTGTTCCTTAATATTTTGACCAGCTAATAGTTCTGTTAATTCATTCGCAGTTTCTACTGAATTCATGTGTCGTACCATCCTTTTTTAAAATTTATATGTTATTTAGTATGCCTTATTGGCTTTTTTTTAATTAATTATGGAATTAGTATAACACATTAAAATCAATAGTCTACATTAATACATCATTTTTTATAAAAATTATTTAAATATGACAAAATGGTTAAAGGAAGTAAAAGGTGTTTCGAACCAGCATTATTCTGTTTTATTGTATATAACAGTTGTTGTAAATAAGTTTTTTAAGGCTCTGTATTACAACAGGTATTAAATAATTTTATTAGGTTATACTTATCCATAAAAAATATCATATATACGATTGTGTATGACCAATATTTTATAATTTTAGAGATAGCATAGGTCATGTATTTAACAGAGCTATTAAATGATTGACTTTCATAATAGAATCTATTAGTATTGGAAATTGAACGGATACTCTTATCCCGAGCTGGTGGAGGGTCAGGCCCAATGAAACCCGGCAACCTGCATGTATTTCACAGCATGCGTTGGTGCTAATCTGATGCAAGGATTTTCCTTGAACGATAAGAGTGAAAGGTGCTTACGAAATTACCCCTTTCCTCATTAAACATTATGAGAAAAGGGTTTTTTTATTTTCGATTGTCATTGCAATCGCCAATGGCACTTTCTATAATACTCGTGTAAAAGCAGCTTCGGCTGGCTGGCATCGTAGGAGAACAGCTCATTTTTTAAGTTTCTTCTATATAATAGGTGCTACACGGATAATGAGTACCGTATCTATCGAACTCGTATAGGAGGAACCCATACAATGGCTCAACGTCGACTATTTACTTCAGAAAGTGTTACAGAAGGACATCCAGATAAAATCTGTGACCAAATCTCAGATGCAATTTTAGATGCGGTTTTAGAAAAAGATCCAAATGCACGTGTTGCATGTGAAACAACTGTTACAACAGGTTTAGTACTAGTAACAGGTGAATTAACAACATCTACTTATGTAGATATGAAAGGCATCGTTCGCGATACAGTAGCTGAAATCGGCTATACTCGCGGTAAATATGGTTTCGATGCGGAAAATCTTGCTGTACTTGTTGCAGTAGGTGAACAATCACCTGACATTGCCCAAGGTGTAGACCAAGCATTAGAAGCACGTGAAGGTTCTATGTCAGATGAAGAAATTGAAGCAATCGGTGCGGGTGACCAAGGTTTAATGTTTGGTTACGCTTGTAATGAAACACCGGAACTTATGCCACTACCAATTTCTTTAGCACATAAATTATCTCGTCGTCTAACAGAAGTTCGTAAATCAGGTGAGTTAGCTTATTTACGTCCAGATGGTAAAACACAAGTAACAGTAGAATATGATGAAGAACAACATGCAGTACGCGTGGATACAATCGTTATTTCTACACAACATGATGAAGAAACAACATTAGAGCAAATTCAAGCAGATATGAAAGAGCATGTTATTAAACAAGTTGTTCCTGCTGAATTATTAGATGAACAAACAAAATACTTTATCAATCCAACAGGCCGTTTTGTCATCGGTGGACCTAAAGGGGATGCAGGTCTTACAGGACGTAAAATCATCGTAGATACTTACGGTGGTTATGCACGTCATGGTGGCGGTGCATTCTCTGGTAAAGATGCAACAAAAGTTGACCGTTCAGGCGCTTATGCTGCTCGTTACGTTGCGAAAAATATTGTTGCTTCAGGTCTTGCGGACCGTGCAGAAGTACAACTTGCTTACGCAATTGGTGTTGCACAACCGGTATCAATTTCAATTGATACATTCGGTACAGGTACGGTTTCAGAAGCTGAATTAGTAGAAGCTGTTCGCGAATTATTTGATCTACGTCCAGCAGGCATTATTAAAATGCTTGATTTACGTCGTCCAATTTACAAACAAACAGCTGCTTACGGTCACTTTGGTCGTACAGATTTAAATGTTCCTTGGGAAGAAACAAATAAAGCAGAAGCATTAAAAGCTCGTTTTAACTAATTTCTTTTTATGAGGCTAGGAAACTAGCCTTTTTTTTATGGATAAATATAGTCAGCAAAAGCGTAATACGCCTTATTATCAAATATTATTAATTGATTCATTAACTAAACAAATTATGAATGAAGACCGCTTGAATAAGGCACTTAAGGTTTCTTAAATGACAACCACCGCATTCGAATGAAAATTGCATAAGGACCGTTTAATAGATATAAAAAATCGTCTATTGATGAAGAGTAATTAGATGAAAAATGGCAAGTTAAAAATTATATTTTCGTCATTTTTGATATTGATTTAAAAAAGTGAATGATACATATGGTCATCTAGTAGGTGACCAGGCAATCAAATGGCTAACTTCATTAGCAGTACAATGGAAGCTAAAGCAAAATATTGATGTCATTCGATACGGGGGAGATGAGTTTATTTTATTAATACCGCATCGCTTAGAGGTTATTCAAGAGGATTTAGATGTTTTAAGGGAGTTTGTGATAAGTAAAGAATTTGCTATTTGAAGAACAGGGGAGAGCATTCATATGACAATTAGTATCGGTGCTTGCTATACAAATGAGGAGATGTGTACGCTAGAACAATTATTTAAGCAAGCAGATGTGGCTTTATATCAAGCAAAAGAAAATGGCCGTAACCGATTATATGTTCAAGAATATAAAAAAGAAACCTTAAAAAGGTTATAACGTTTTTAAGGTTTCTTCTATTATAATAGTGTGAATTATTACTTCGCTACACCAAGGCCAGATGTTGTGAATGTTTCTTCTAGCTTTTGAAGAGCAAGTTCTTCATCAGAGCCATCAACATTGATTGAGATTTCAGAGCCAGTTGGGACGCCAAGTGACATAACACCAAGAATTGATTTTAAGTTAACGTTTTTGCCATCAAACACAAGTGTCGTGTCTGCTTGGAATTTTGAAGCAGCTTTTACTAACTCTGCTGCTGGACGTGCGTGTAAACCTTCGGGTGCTGTAATTGTAAATTGTTTAGAAATCATATAAATTCCTCCTTAGTGGATTTTAAATAGTTGCTATAAAGGACAACCGTTCAAATATCACCACTTTTTAAATTATGTAGTGGTCTTTTAAAGAATACCATATTAAGCTTTTAGAGTGTTAATGCTATGTTAGTAACATTTGTGGCAGTTTATTAAGATAGCATCTCATTTTATAGCAATAAACTACGTTCTTTTATAAAGTCCGATCTGACCTTATAAAAGAACTAACGAATAAGTTAAAGTCAAAGTATTTGAACTTATCAAATAAAAGAAAATAAAGGATATAAAACGAATATAAAGTATCACAAAAAGTGTAAAAAGAATGGTTTTTTGAAAACGTGTACACAGAACGTTCAAAAACATTTAAAGAAAATGTGAAAATGACAATATTTCTATTTTTTTACCGTATACTTAGGTTTATAATTCAAAATGAATTGTAATGGAGGTTGATAACTTCTACGCGAAGGGTTTGTGAGCTTGGGTTTCCTAAAACTTCCTGATTTCAGGGTACATACTATCTGATTCTATGTTTTTTGATTGAACTGCAATTATAAGGGAATCGAGGTATAGGCACTGGCTTTGGGGGGGATTTAGGACACAAATTCGATCATCCTGCGCATTCACACATATTTATTTTGTACCTTACAAACTAAATATCGGGGGACACACTTCAATATCCATTCAGCATTCTACGTATGTAGAATAGTTGTTTTAGAAGGGAGTACAACATGAGAAAAAAAGTACTAATCTTGCCGATTGTTATGGCGTTTATGGCTCTAGTTTTATCTGGCTGTGAACCATTGATGGTATTTGACGCGAAAGGTCCGAACGCTCGTACACTTTCGACTACCATCTTAATTTCGATCGCTACAATGGTAATTATTCTTTTAGCTGTGTACATTATCCTTGCAGTAGTATTAGTAAAATACCGCGCAAGCAAATTACCAGCTGATTACGAACCTCCTTTTGAAGAAGGTAACCGTAAACTAGAATTCGTTTGGACAGCTATTCCAATCGTTATCGTAGCTTTCTTATCAGTTGTAACAATTTGGTCATTAGAAAAGGTTGAAAATCCACAAACAGAAGATTACGCAAATACTGAACCATTAGTAATTTATGCATCTTCTTCTGAATGGAAATGGCACTTCAGTTATCCTGAACAAAATATTGAAACAGTTAACTATGTGAACATTCCAACAGATCGCCCAATCGAATTCCGTCTATACTCTTACGGTATGATGACAAGTTTCTGGGTACCACAATTAGCAGGTCAAAAATATGCTATGAGTGACATGACTACAACAATTCACCTAGCTGCAGATGAAGCAGGTGAATACTTCGGACGTAACAGCTTATTCAACGGTCCTGGCTTCGAAGCACAACAATTCGAAGTACAAGCTATGGAACAAGCTAAATTCGACGAATGGACTCAAGATGTAAAATCTACTGAGCCTGAATTAACAGAACAAAAGTTCAACGAATTACTTAACGCAGCCCACGTTGGCCGCGAAAGCTTCTCTTCTACTCACTTATCATTCAGCCCAGCTCCAGCATCTCACCACGATATGATGAATGCAGAGTCTTACAACAAATCTAAAGCTGATCAAACTGGTAACGGTAAACTTAACATTCACCGTCATACAGACAGTCACTAAGGTTTAAAATCTGAATAATAATCTTCTCAAAAGTAGAAGCAAGAAAGGAGTCACACTAAATTGATGAGTTTTGACGCAATCGTTGCACCGTTAAGCGAGCCTATGGTCTTTGGTACCTTCATCGGTATCGTAGTAGCATCACTTGCTGTTGTAATTGGTTTAACTTACTTCAAAAAATGGGGTTGGTTATACAGTGAATGGCTAACTACAGTTGACCACAAACGTATCGGTGTAATGTATATCTTTGTAGCTATTATTATGCTATTCCGTGGTGGCGTCGACGCATTATTAATGCGTGCGCAAACTGCGATTCCTGAGAATGGCCTATTAAACTCTGCTCACTATAACGAAATCTTCACAACACACGGTCTTTTAATGATTTTGTTCGTTGCGATGCCGTTCGTTATTGGTCTTATGAACGTTGCTGTACCGCTTCAAATTGGTGCACGTGACGTAGCGTTCCCACGCTTAAACTTACTAAGCTTCTGGTTAACAGTAGCTGGTGCCATCTTAATCAACGTTTCGTTCATTTTTGGTGGATCACCAAACGCAGGTTGGACAGGGTACTTCCCATTGTCTGGTCCTGAGTACAACCCAGGTGTTGGTAATAACTACTACGCTTGGTCAATCCAAATTTCTGGTTTCGGTACGTTAATGACAGGTATTAACTTCATTACGACAATCATGAAAATGCGCGCACCTGGTATGACGCTAATGAAAATGCCAATGTTTACTTGGTCTATTTTAATCACTAGCTTAATCATCACTTGTGCGTTCCCAGTTATCACTGTAACAATGGCTATGATGACTTTAGATCGTCAATTCGGTACTAAATTCTTCGCTATGTCTGACGGTGGTATGGACATGCTTTACGCTAACTTATTCTGGGTATGGGGTCACCCTGAGGTTTACATCGTAATCCTTCCAGCATTCGGTATCTTCTCAGAAGTTATCGCTACGTTCTCACGTAAAAACTTATTTGGTTACGGCTCAATGGTAGCAGCAATGGTAGTTATTTCTACACTTGCATTCTTAGTATGGGCCCACCACTTCTATACAATGGGTCACGGTGTATTAACAAATGGTGTATTCTCAATCACTACAATGTTAATTGCTGTACCAACAGGGGTTAAGATTTTCAACTGGTTATTAACTATGCGCCACGGTAAAATCTCATTCACAACTCCAATGCTTTACGCTTTAGGCTTTATTCCAATCTTCACTATCGGTGGGGTTACTGGTGTAATGCTTGCAATGGCAAGTGCGGACTATCAATATCACAACACATTATTCTTAGTTGCTCACTTCCACTATGTATTAATTCCAGGTACAGTATTCGCATTATTCGCGGGTTACCACTACTGGTGGCCACTTATCTGGGGCTTCCGTCTTAACGAAAAACTTGGTAAAGCAGCATTCTGGGTTATGGCAATCAGCTTTAACGTAGCATTCTTCCCAATGTTTATTCTTGGTTTAGATGGTTATGCTCGTCGTATGTACACGTATTCAGCAGCGACAGGTTACGGTCCATTATCAATGGTATCATTCATTGGTGCATTAGGTTTAGCCGTATCATTCATCTTAGTTGCTTACAACATCTACTATTCATTCCGTTACGCAAAACGCGAGGGCTCAGATCCTTGGGATGCGCGTTCACTTGAATGGTGTGTTCACACCCCAGCTCCAAACTACAACTTCGCAGTTATTCCTACAGTTACTCGTCTTGATGAGTTCTGGTTTGCGAAAAAAGAAGGCCGCGACCTTCAAGCTGGTAAAATTGAAGATATTCATATGCCAAACAACTCACAAAGTGCGTTCTGGCAAGGTATCGCTATGACTGCATGGGGATTCTTCTTCGTATGGGCAGAGTGGATTCCAGCTGCTATCTTCTTAGTAATTACCTTAGCATTCATGCTTTACCGTTCATTCCAAAAAGATGACGGTTATCATATTCATGTTGCTGAAATCGAAGAAACAGAACGTCGCTATGACGAAAATGGCGGATTGCGAGGTGCTAAATAATGGCTCATCACGTTGATCACAGTCAACCATTAGAATACTCGACTACGCAAAACCGCTTAAATATTTACGGTTTCTGGATTTTCCTAGGTGCGGAGATCGTGTTATTCGCCACATTATTTACAGTGTACTTTACGTTATCTGATCGTACAGGTACAGGTCCAACTGGAGAAGAAATTTTCGAATTAGGGCCAGTTTTAATTGAAACATTCTTATTATTAACAAGTTCATTCCTAATTGGTTTAGGTGTACATGCAATGCGTCTTGGTCGTAAAACACCAATGGTTGTATTCTACATCTTAACGCTAATTCTAGGTTTAGGCTTCTTAATTGTTGAAATTGATGAATTCTTCACTTACGTACATGAGGGTGCAACAATTACTACAAGTGCATTTGTATCTTCATTAATGACTACTATTGGTACTCACGGTGCTCACGTAACATTCGGTTTATTCTGGGGTACAGCGATTATCATCCAAGTTATTCGTAATGGCATCAATGCTCGTACAGCGAACAAAGCATTTATCTTCTCGCTATACTGGCATTTCCTTGATGTTGTATGGATTTTCATCTTCAGCTTTATCTACTTGAGAGGATTGATGTAATATGGCAGAACTATTTCCTAAAGAACACGTCGTGGGCTTTATTGGCTCATTAGTTTTAACTATTGCTGCACTGTCCGTTGTGTGGTTCGACGTATCTATGGTCGTTGGTATGATTATTCTGCTTGTTACAGCTTTAATTCAAGCAGCTGTCCAATTAATGTTATTCATGCACATTGGTGAAACTGATGATAAAGTCGATATCTGGGTTGCAACATTATTCGCATTCGGTATTGGTATCGTAACAATCATTGGTTCATTATTAGCCATGGTTTGGGGTTACTAATCCCATAAAGATTGAGTTCCCCGAAAGAAGGTTGTGAGAGAAATCTCACAACCTTTTTTATTAAAAAAAACAGGCGTCGCAAATTTGCGACGCCTGTTTTTCGTTAGTGAAACGGTTATTAACGTAAAAGTGGAGTTTGTTGTACAGCCTTATAGTATTGGCCTTTTTCACAGTACTCATTTAAAATGCGTGTCATATCTTTTTTATCTTCTTCTGTTAATTCGCGTACGACTTTAGCAGGACGGCCAAATGCAAGCATATTAGGTGGAATTTTCGTACCCTGCGTGACAAGACTGCCTGCGCCAATAAAAGCACCTTCCCCAATCTCAGCACCATCTAAAACGATTGAAGCCATGCCAATTAATGCACCTTTTTTTACATGACAGCTATGTAACGTAGCTTGATGCCCAATAGTGACGTCATCTTCTAAAATTAATGGATGTGCAGGACTTTGATGAAGACAACTTAAATCTTGAATATTTACGCGCTCACCAATAATTGTTGGAGAAACATCACCGCGAATAACAGTATGATAGAAAACAGATGAATCTTTTCCGATTGTTACATCACCTGTGATAACAACACCATCACCTAGAAAGACGGAAGGGTCGATAGTTGGCTCTTTATCTTTAAATGGGTATAGCATATAAAATCTCCTCATTTCGTAAAAATTTAATCTAATCGTACCAAACTACGTGTATTATTGGAACAGTTAAATGCGTTTATGCGTTACAATAGAGAGAGTAAACAGAAGGAGCGATTTTATCTTATGTGGAAATGGGAAGCTGATGGACAAGCGCGAGGTGTTGCGGTCGTCATACATAGTGCATATGAGCATCATAGACGTTATGCGTGGCTGATTGAGGAATTACGCTCAAGAGGCTTCCATGTGATTGCTGGAGATCTTCCAGGGCATGGAGAAGACAGCAAACATAAAAAAGTGCATGACGAAGCGTTAAAGGACTATGAACGGTATGTGAAATTGATGATAGAGACAGCTTTTGATTATAACTTACCAGTATTTTTATTTGGTCATGGAATGGGCGCGATTTTTGGAATATATGCTGTACAAAAATACCGCTATGAAGTAGCAGGTTTAATTTTGACTTCTGCATGGTTTCATTTACAGCATCAACCATCACGTGTGTCGAATGCAGTACCAGGTTTAAGCAAAATTGCAGGTGGATTTAAAATCCATCATGATATTACAGTGAAGCAACTAACACGAAGTTACGATGCGTATTTAGAAATGAAAGATGATATTATGTATAATTCTAATGTGACGGTAAAATGGTATAATGAATTGCATAATTTTATGAAGGCCTTATACCAGTCTGAAAAAGGTATTCCGGATATTCCTGTGTTAATGATGAATGCAGGTGCAGATAAAGTTGTTGATACAAATTATGCAAAAAAATGGCTTTTGAAGCAGCCGATTTCAGATTTCATATATAAAGAATGGCCTAAATGTCATCATGACTTATATTTAGAGCCTGAGCGAGAATTAGTGTTTAGTTATGTAGAAAGTTTTCTCTTTAACTCGTTGAAAAATATTGGTTATATTGTAGAATAATAAAACTACCCTCAAACAAAAAGAGGGTGGTTTTTTGTTTGCTATTTTTGATTGTACGGTAGTCAGATGTCATATATAGGATAAGACGTAAAGTGTTTTTAAGGAGGACATTTTTTAATTAATACTTCTATAAAAAGTAAAAAGCTTGATATTAAAAGGTTTTTAAAACATAAATATTTATGTTTTGTTCTTCTCAGAAGAACAGAAAATAGACAATAAGTACTTTTTTTTGTATGAAAGCGTTTTAAATTGTTCGGGGATATTTATTTTCAAATGCTTGTCTTATATAATGAGTTTATTGTTATAGCAAAAGAATTTTTCATAGGTACAATGAGAAAGGAAAGTCATAATGGAATTTATTAATAAACTTTACGATCTCTTATGGGGACCGTGGATGATTTACGGCATCATGCTAGTCGGTGTTGTTTTTACGATTTTAACAAAAGGTGTACAAGTTCGATTTTTAAAAGATATGTTTGGTCAAATTTTTCATGGTAAAAAGTCAGATGCAGGCGTTTCTTCATTCCAAGCGATGTCGATGGCACTATCTGGCCGTATTGGAACAGGGAATATTGCTGGTACAGCGACAGCCATTGCCTTTGGTGGTCCAGGCGCAATTTTCTGGATGTGGGTAATTGCATTTTTTGGTGCGGCAACAGCATATGTAGAATCAACACTTGCTCAAATTTATAAAGAAGAAAAAAATGGTGTTTACCGAGGGGGCCCAGCATTCTATATACATAAATTTACCGGGAAGCGATGGTTAGGTATGATTTTTGCTATTGCAGCTTTAGTAGCGATGTCATTTCTACAACCAACTGTACAAGCAAATGCGATTGCAGATGCGATGTATAATGCTTTTGAGTTACCACATTGGGTTTCAGGATTAGCAGTTTGTTTGATTTTAGGACTTATTATTATTGGTGGTGTTAAACGTATTGCAGCAGCAGCATCGTTTATCGTACCATTTATGGCTATTGCTTATATTTTAGTTGCGGTTATTATTATTATTTTAAATATTGATCAAGTGCCATCAATATTCAGTTTGATTTTTCGTAGCGCATTTGGTGCAGATGAAATGTTTGGTGGTATTTTAGGTGCGGCAATCGCATGGGGGGTTAAACGAGGAATCTATGCGAATGAAGCCGGGCAAGGTACAGGTCCTCACCCAGCAGCTGCTGCAGAAGTATCACATCCAGTAAAACAAGGTTTAGTACAAGCGGCTTCTGTTTACTTAGATACGTTCCTCGTTTGTACAGCAACAGCATTTATGATTTTATTTACAGGTATGTACAATGTGCAAGAAGGAGAAGGAACAGGCGCATTTATCGTTCAAAATTTACCGGGTGTTGAAGCAGGAACAGCCTTTACACAATATGCTGTAGATGCAGCTTTCCCGATTGCAGGCTTTGGTACAATTTTCGTTGCATTCGCTTTATTCTTCTTTGCTTTTACAACAACGATGGCGTATTACTACATTGCAGAAACAAATATGGCGTATATTTTTGATGGTAAGAAATTAAAATTAGGTATTCGATTCGTACAAATTGTTATTTTATTTGCTACTTACTTTGGTGCTGTTCGTCCATCTGAATCTGCTTGGACGCTAGGTGATATCGGCTTAGGTATCATGGTTTGGGTCAATGTGATTGGCTTACTATTTTTAGTGAAACCAGCATTAATTGCACTAAAAGACTATGAACGACAAAAGAAAGCCGGAAAAAATCCTGTCTTTTATCCTGAGGAATTAGGCATTAAAAATGCAGATTTCTGGATGAAAAAGAAATAATGAATAAAAAGAGGCTGGGATTAAATCCTAGCCTCTTTTTTCTATATTATACTATTGTATAACGCTTTGTTTTTCAGTAGCGTTCATTTTTGTGTACGGTTTTACTTTTTCTAACGCCAAAATAAATGGTGGGTCATTTTTTTGATTTAAAAAATCATAACGTAATACATGAACTTGTTTTTGAGATAAAGATTCAACGTATGTTAACACGTCATCACGTTCTTCTTTACCGCCTTCATGCCCATGATAGACAACAAGTACAATGATGCCGCCTATTTTCATCATTTCAAGCATTTCATCAATGGCTTGAATTGTAGTTTGACCATGTGTTGTTACAGTATGATCAGCACCAGGTAAATAGCCTAAATTGAAAATAGCGCCACCAATTCGTTCATCTACATAGGTTGCGATATTTTCATGGCCATCTAAAATAAGTGTTGTGCGTTCAAATACACCATGTTCTTTCAGGCGATCTGCTGTTGCATCTAGTGCCTGTTGTTGCACATCAAATGCAAAGACGTGACCTGTGTCACCAACAAGCTCTGTTAAATATAGTGTGTCATGGCCGTTTCCAGCTGTCGCATCAATCGCGACATCTCCAAAATCAATAGATTTACGTAGCAATGTTTTCGCGTAGTCCAATACGCGTTCTAGCTTCATCGAGTTGTCACTTCTTCTTTCTTATATAATTTACCTTGCCAGCTATTACGATTAGCTAACTCAGCATCAATTCCATTTAAAACTTCCCATTTATTCACTGACCACATTGGACCGACCATTAAATCAATCGGGCCATCACCAGTAATACGTTGTACGACCATTTCTGGTGGGATTAACTCTAATTGGTCTGCTACTAATTGAATATATGCATCTTTTTCCATTAATTCAAGTTGCCCTTTTTCGTATTGTTTTACAAGTGGTGTGCCTTTTAATAAATGAAGTAAATGAATTTTAATGGCTTGTACATCAAGCTGCCCAGCTACGCGTGCTGTCTCAAGCATCATGTCATAGTCCTCTAGTGGAAGACCGTTAATAATATGTGTACATACACGAATACCATGTTTACGCAGTTTTTCCACGCCTTCTACATATGTCTGGAAGTCATGTGCACGGTTAATTAAATTAGCTGTTTTTTCATGAATCGTTTGTAGGCCTAGTTCTACCCATAAGTATGTGCGCTCATTTAGTTCAGCTAAATATTCCACAACGTCATCAGGTAAACAGTCTGGACGTGTAGCAATGCTTAAGCCCATTACACCTTCACAAGCAAGAGCCGCTTCAAATTTTTCTTTCAATACAGGAAGCGGGGCATGCGTATTTGTGTAAGCTTGGAAGTAGGCCATTGTTTTACCATCTTTCCATTTATGCTGCATACGTTCTTTAATTGTAGCAAATTGAACAGGAATTGGGTCAACACGGTCACCCGCAAAGTCACCTGAACCCGCTGCTGAACAAAACGTACAGCCACCAAATGCTACGGTGCCGTCACGGTTTGGACAATCAAAGCCGGCATCTAGCGCGACTTTATAAACTTTACAGCCGAATTCATCGCGTAAGTAGCGATTCCATGTATAATAACGTTTTCCATCCGAAGGGAAAGGAAATTCTGTTGGATTTGTTTCTGTCATTTCTTATTTCACTCCTCAACAACTCATTGTATCATGTGAGGCGATGTCAGACGACCACTTTCTACTCGGACGAAAGTAGGAGTTTCAAAAACATGCATTGTCAATTTATATAGACTTTTGTTATGATTGCGAGGATTTAATTTGTTTATAGGAGGGTTTCATATGCCAAAAAGCGTATGGTTCCTTATAATCGGTATGGTTGTCAATACGGTCGGCAATTCGTTTCTATGGCCGTTAAATACAATTTATATGCATGAGGAGCTTGGGCAATCATTGTCTACTGCAGGGCTTGTCTTAATGGCAAACGCTGCGGCGGGTGTTGTTGGGAATTTACTCGGGGGTTTTTTATTTGACCGCTTAGGTGGCTTTCGGACAATTATGGTGGCGTCAATTTTAACAATTATCGGCTTAGCGGGCTTAACGATTTGGCATGGCTGGCCGCATTATATTTGGTTTTTAGCATTGATTGGTTTTACCGGGGGAATGATTTTTCCGTGTATGTTCGCGATGGTTGGTACAGCTTGGCCTGAGGGAGGACGTCGAGGATTTAATGCGATATATTTAGCGCAAAATTTAGGTGTGGCATTTGGTCCTGCGTTAGCTGGCGTCATTGCAAATTATAGTTTTGATTATATTTTCATTGCGAATTTAATGATGTACATTGTCTTTTTTGCAATTGCTTTCTCATATAAAACAATTCCACAAGGCTATGGTATTGCACCATCTAATGTCATTAGCGAAGGGAAACAAATTAAAGATAAATCGAGTCTTTACGCGCTATGTATTTTAGGGATTGGATATATGCTTGGGTGGGCAGTTTACACACAATGGACAACAACGATTTCAGCATACACACAAGAAATAGGCATTTCGTTAAATCAATATAGCTTGCTCTGGACGGTAAATGGATTGTTAATTGTAGCAGGACAGCCGCTTATTAATCCATTAATTAAACGACTAGGTGACCGCTATCAAATAATGATTGTGACAGGTGTTTTAATCTTTATCTTATCTTTCTATGTATTGACCTTTGCAGAGAATTTTAGAATGTTTTTAGTTGCAATGATTATTTTAACGTTTGGTGAAATGTTCGTCTGGCCAACTGTGCCAACGATTGTTAGTACATTAGCGCCACCTGGACGAGATGGGTTTTACCAAGGTCTTATCAACTCCTTTAATACACTTGGAAAAATGATTGGACCAGTAGCCGGTGGTTTATTGGCAGAAATTTATGGGATGCAGTTCACATTTTACTTCTTAATGATTATTTTGGCTGTGTCGATTATTCCTTATTCACTGTATCATTTGCCGCTAAAGAAAAAGATATAAAAATTCTAAAAATAGCGTAATCTCTTGTCAATGTACAACAATTCAAGTACAATGAGTGCAATATGATATGACATTGAAGAGGAATAGTACGTTAAGGATTACTAATAGAGAGCTAGTGGTTGGTGGAAACTAGTAGATGAATTAACAGAACTCGCCTTGGAGTCACATTGGTGAACGTAAATTAACCAGCGTCGTCTGTCCGCGTTAAGGATTCAAGTTGAGTGAGTACACTAATTTGGGTGGTACCGCGGTAGCGTTATGCTGTCGTCCCTTTCTATGAGGGATGGCAGCTTTTTTTACGTTTAAAACATAAAAGGAGGCAATTACTTTGAGTTTCAACCATAAAGAAATTGAAAAGAAATGGCAAAAAGTTTGGGATGATAATAAAACATTCAAAACAACAAATGAACCAGAAAAACCAAAATTCTATGCATTAGATATGTTCCCGTATCCATCAGGTGCAGGTCTTCATGTAGGACACCCTGAAGGCTATACAGCGACAGATATTTTATCTCGCTTCAAACGTATGCAAGGCTACAATGTACTTCACCCAATGGGATGGGATGCATTTGGTCTTCCAGCGGAACAATATGCACTTGATACTGGGAATGACCCAGCCGAATTTACATTAAAAAATATCGCGACATTCAAGCGTCAAATCCAAGAACTTGGTTTTAGCTATGACTGGGATCGCGAAATCAATACAACAGACCCTTCTTACTACAAATGGACACAATGGATTTTCATCCAACTTTACAATAAAGGCTTAGCTTATATTGATGAAGTAGCTGTAAACTGGTGCCCGGCACTTGGCACAGTACTTGCTAATGAAGAAGTGATCGATGGTAAATCAGAGCGTGGTGGTCACCCAGTAGAACGCCGCCCAATGAAACAATGGATGCTTAAAATTACAGCTTATGCAGATCGTTTAATCGATGACCTTGAAGATGTTGATTGGCCAGAAAATATTAAAGATATGCAACGTCACTGGATTGGTCGTTCCGAAGGTGCTGAAGTTGATTTCACAGTTTCTTCTACAGGCGATAAATTCACAGTGTTTACAACACGTCCTGATACATTATTCGGTGCAACATATACAGTATTAGCACCAGAACATGAACTTGTATCAAAAATTACAACAGTTGAACAACAAGCAGCTGTTACCGCTTATTTAGATGAAGTGAAAATGAAATCAGACCTAGAACGTACAGATTTAGCGAAAACAAAATCAGGCGTATTCACAGGTGCTTATGCAATTAATCCAATTAACGGCAAAGAAGTGCCAATCTGGATTGCTGACTATGTATTAGCTACTTACGGTACAGGTGCTATTATGGCCGTTCCAGCGCATGATGAACGTGACTATGAGTTTGCTAAAAAATTCGAATTACCAATCATCCCAGTACTTGAAGGCGGCAATGTAGAAGAAGCAGCATTCACTGAAGATGGTCAGCACATCAACTCGGATTTCTTAGATGGTCTAGGTAAAGAAGAGGGAATTTCAAAAGCAATCGCATGGCTTGAAGAAAATAAAGTCGGCGAGAAAAAAGTATCTTATCGTCTACGTGACTGGTTATTCTCTCGTCAACGTTACTGGGGCGAACCAATCCCTGTGATTCACTGGGAAGATGGCTCAATCTCAACTGTTCCAGAAGACCAATTACCACTTGAACTTCCAAAAATAGATAATATCCATCCATCAGGTACAGGTGAATCACCACTTGCAAACGTTGCAGATTGGGTAAATGTTGTAGACCCTGAAACAGGTATGAAAGGTCGCCGTGAAACAAATACAATGCCACAATGGGCAGGTTCTTCATGGTACTTCTTACGCTATATTGATCCACATAATACAGAAGCAATCGCAGATCCAGAGCTTCTAAAACGTTGGTTACCAGTTGATATTTATATCGGTGGTCAAGAACATGCCGTTCTTCACTTATTATATGCTCGTTTCTGGCATAAAGTGCTTTATGACCTAGGCGTTGTACCAACAAAAGAGCCATTCCAAAAATTATTTAACCAAGGAATGATTCTTGGTGAAGGTAATGAAAAAATGTCGAAATCAAAAGGTAATGTTGTAAATCCTGATGATATCATCGAGTCACATGGTGCTGATACACTTCGTTTATACGAAATGTTCATGGGACCACTTGAAGCATCAATTCCTTGGTCTGAAAATGGCTTAGATGGCGCACGTCGCTTCTTAGACCGCGTATGGCGTTTATTCGTTAATGAAGAAACAGGCGAATTATCTTCAAAAGTTCAAGATTCTACAGATACAACATTAGAAAAAGTGTATAACCAAACGGTTCAAAAAGTAACAGATAACAATGAACATATCCGTTTCAATACATCAATTTCTCAAATGATGGTATTTATTAACGATTGCTATAAAGCAGACGTTGTACCAACTGCTTACGCAGAAGGCTTCGTAAAAATGTTATCACCAATCGCGCCACACATAGCAGAAGAACTTTGGACAAAACTAGGTCATACGGAAACAATTACGTATGCAGCATGGCCAACATTTGACGAATCAAAACTTGTAGATGATGAAGTTGAAATCGTTGTTCAAGTGAATGGTAAAGTTCGTGCGAAATTAATGGTAGCGAAAGATGCGACTCGTGAAGATTTAGAACAAATCGCACTTGCAGATGAAACGGTTAAAGAACAAATTGACGGTAAAGATGTGAAAAAAGTTATTGCTGTTCCAGGTAAATTAGTGAACATCGTAGCAAAATAAATAATAAAAAGAGCTTAAGACATACATGCCTTAAGCTCTTTTTGTATGAAATGAAACTATTTAAGTAGTCGAACGTATAATAAACAAAAACATTTTATTAGGAGAGATTTAGATGGATTCACAATTTGGTAAAGTACTACGGTTCTTTACAATCTTATGGGTACTAACTGCAGTAGGCCTATTCATTGGCGTATTTATTCCACCAGCACTTGTATTGCCGATTTCAATTGCGACAATTATTATTTTGATTATCTTTATGTTCAGTCGTACAGCTCGTCGTATGAGTAAGTGGTTATCGTCAATTTTTGCGTTACTAACAGGGATTACATTATATAGTTTATTAAACTTTTATATGGGCGCTTTAGGTGGCGGATTAGTGTTAGTCATCTTTGGTACGACAGCTGCTATTTTTATTATCGTAGGTTTCATTGGTTATAATTTGAAAGCAAATTTAGCTGGATGGGGTAAGTTTTTATTCATCATTTTAATAGGGGTTATTATTTTCTCAATTCTTTCAATTTTTGTAGGCTTTAGTGATATTATTATGGTAATCGCAAGTGCTATTGGCGTTCTATTATTTGTCACTTATACACTATATGATATGAACCAAATTCGTCATCAAACGATTACTGATGAAGATGTGCCACTTGTTGCACTGGATCTATATTTAGATTTTATTAACTTATTCCGCGAGTTATTAAGCCTTGTGTATTATTTGAGAAATATTTTTTCCCGTTAAATTAAATGGACTAAAAAAGAGACTGACCTAAAAAATATTTCAGTCGAAAAAGTAATCATGATAAAAGAAGGAATACGCTTTTGTCG
>NZ_HE578957.1:679134-683764 GCF_000307285.2 Kurthia sp. Dielmo | reverse complement strand
GAATCGCTTTTGCGATTCCCTTCTTTTATTATTGCGGACCGATAATCGACAGGAGATAAGTTCTGCCCCAGTCTGTTTTATCGTTATTGAGAAATATATAAAATAACTTTATCTTCTTTTTTTAACTCATTTGTCGTCAAGTGATTCCACTGACGAATAAGCGTTTCTGAAATATTATATTCTTTTGCAATATCCTCTACATTATCGAAAAATTTTGCTCGTACAATTTTTTTCGTAGCAGAAGTATCGTATGCTTCTAAATCATATTGCTCAATTAAGGCATTTAACTTTTCAGCATAGCTTGAGTCAGTAGCATAGCTACCGGTTAATGCCTCTGTTGCTTCTTGATACGTTCGTGCATTTGTCTTAAACGTATCAGCATAAATATCTTTATTCCATGAAGTACCTTTTGCTAATAATGCAGCGTAATCCTCCATAGAAGCATGGTAATCAGGGTATTTACGGAAATCAGCTTTGATGGTCGACATATTGCCTTTTCCATCGTCTTCTTGTGTTTTCATTTTGACGGATTGATTATCGTATTTACCTTTAATCCCATAAAGATTATAGTTTGGCTCACTTCCAAGACCACTCGTACCAAAATGACTTTCAAGCGAGGCCTGGGCAATCATCACTGAGGCATAAAGATCATGCTCTGCAGCAACTTCCCGTGCAACCTCCCCAATTTCCCCAATAAATTTTTCACGTACTTGTTGTTGGTTAGTAGGGTCTGGCAATGTTGTTTTGGCAGCATCGAAAATTTGAATAATAGCAATAACTGCACAAGTTGCTAATAGGATAGATGCAATAATCAATCCGATTATCCATTTTATCCATGACTTGCGTTTTTTCACTTCCCAGCCTCCCTTTGCATTGAATACCTAATAGGAACGTGTATCAAAAAGAAAAGTTCGCGGCACTGTCACCAGCAATACGCCCTGTAACAAGAGCAGATGTAATATTATAGCCACCTGTATAGCCATGAATATCTAAAATTTCACCACAGAAATAAAGACCTGGCTTTTTCTTAGAGGCCATTGTTTTAGGTTCGATTTCTTTGACAGATACACCGCCGCCTGTAACAAAAGCTTTTGCTAAAGGTTGTGTGCCATAAACAGTCATTTCAAATCCTGTTAGCTCTTTCGCTAAATGACGTGCTTGTTCGTTTGATAAATCAGCACCTGTTGCAGCTTCAGAAATAGCAGCGCGCTGCATTAAAAATAATAACCAACGCTCTGGAACAATACCTTTCCAAATATTTTTTAAGGCTTTCTTTGGATCTGCTTTTGCTTGCTTCATTAGTAATTGGAAAGCAGATTCTGCATTGTAGTCAACAAGCGCTTGAATTTGTATTGTAACCGGCTTGCCGCCATTTTTCTTTAATTCTTTTACAACAAATTGGCTACAACGTAAAATCGCTGGACCACTTAGTCCAAAGTGTGTGAAGAGCATGTCCATTTGATGTGTGATAATGGCTTTACCATTTTTCTTTAATACAGAAACGGCTGCATCACGAAGTGCTAAACCTTGCAACTCTTTTGACTGAATAAACGTCTCATTTGACAACAAGGGAACTTCCGTTGGGTATAAATCTGTCACAGTGTGACCTGCGCGCTCAGCCCAAGGATAGCCATCTCCTGTAGAACCAGTTTGTGGAACAGCTTTACCACCCACTGCAACAACCACAGCATTTGCTTTAATTTCTTCACCCGATTCTAAGCGTACACCTAAGATTTTTTCGTCGTCCATTAATAACTTGGCAACGGCTGTTTGTTTACGGATTTCAACGTCTAAGCGAGCCATTTCTTTTAATAGCGCATCTACCACGTCTTGTGCACGGTTCGATACAGGGAACATACGGCCATGATCTTCTTCTTTTAAGGCAACACCTAACCCCTCAAAGAAGGCAATAATGTCTTCATTGTTGTAAACTGTGAAGGGGCTATAAAGGAAGCGACCATTCCCTGGGATGTGTTTAACAATTTCATCGACAGGCAAACGGTTCGTTACATTACAACGGCCACCTCCGGAAATTGCTAATTTTTGTCCAAGTTTTTTACCCTTTTCGAGTAATAACACCTTTTTATTGTTCGTACCAGCGGCGATTGAGGCCATTAATCCAGAAGGGCCACCACCGATGACGATTACATCATACATATTAAAACGCTCACTTTCTAAATTGGAATGTCAGTTCAATTTATTATACACGATGTGAAGAAACTATTTGAGTAATTGCCGTTCGAGTTGTAAACTAAAATTTAGTGATTTTTATTTTTTGAAAAAGAATGGAAGGTTAGTATGTCATCATTTATGAAAGGGACAGCCATTTTAACGATCGGTATGTTTTTATCGAAAGTACTTGGCTTGATTTATGTATTCCCATTCTATGCCATCATTGGTGAGGAAAATGTGGCACTTTATTCTTACGGTTTTATTCCATACTCAATTATGCTATCGATTGCGATATCGGGTGCACCTGTTGCCGTTTCGAAATTTGTCTCGAAGTATAATAGTCGAGGAGATTATGCAGCAGGCCGTAAGTTAATGAAGTCCGGTGTCTTCATTATGATTGGTTCGGGAGTTGTCTGTTTTGCGGCACTTTATTTATTAGCAGACCCTATTGCGGGAATGGTGATTAAAGACGATGAACAGATTTTTACAACAAATCAGATTGCCGGCGTTATTCGCTGGGTAAGTTTTGCATTACTTGTAGTACCTTTTATGAGTATTACACGAGGATTCTTCCAAGGATACGGCCATATGACACCAACAGCCGTATCACAATTAATTGAACAAATTGTGCGTATCATTGTCGTTTTAGTCGGTGCATTTATTATGATGCGCTTATTCAATGGAACACCAGAATCAGCAATTTCATTCGCGTTATTCGCGTCATTTATTGGGGCACTTGGCGGGCTACTTGTCATGGGCTATTATTGGAAAAAGACAAAGCCTGAGTTTGATTTGAAATTAAGAGAAAGCGTCGATTCAGGCGATTTCTCCTATGTGAAAATTTATAAAGAAGTATTAACGTATTCAATTCCGTACGTATTCGTAGGGATTGCATCAACATTATTCCAATTAATTGATATGCTAACATTTAATACAGCAATGGCAGAAATCGGCCTGGCAAAAGTATCCGACTTATATTTAAGTATGTTGAACTTTACAACACAAAAAATTGTTATGATTCCAGTGATGTTGGCAACAGGTTTCTCGATGGCACTTGTACCAGCAATTACACGTTTTTACACACAGCGTAAACATAGCGATGTAATTGAAACAATGGATAAGACATTCCAAATCTTATTATTTGTGACGTTACCAGCTGTTATTGGGATTTCCGTATTATCATATGAAATTTATGCTTTCTTATATTCACCAAGTGATATGGGCGCACATATTTTAGCGCTTTATGCACCAGTTGCGATTTTGTTTGCATTATTCTCTGTAACTGCTGCACTATTACAAGGTATTGATCATCAAAAATGGATTATTTTCAGCTTGTTAGTAGGGATTTTGATTAAATTATCAATTAATATTCCAATGATTGAAGCATTTGAAGCATCAGGTGCTATTTACGCAACAACAATTGGTTATATCTTCACAATCGGTATTAACATTGCCGTTATCGTAAAAGTTTTAAATTATAAACCAAAACGTTTAATGCGCCGTATTTTATTAATTGCGATTTTAACAGCAGTTATGGTTGCAGTCGTGATGGTTGTACGTTCATTACTTGGCTTCATTTTGCCAGAACCAAATACCCGCTGGATTGCGATGGTTTATTTATTTATCTGCGGTGGTGTAGGGGTAGTAGTCTATGGTTTCTTATCACTAAAATTAGGATTAGCACAAAAACTACTCGGTTCACGTTTTGAACGTTTAGCAAAAAAATTACACATTCATTAGGAGAAATACATGCGTTTAGATAAACTATTAGCAAATATGGGCTTTGGTACACGTAAAGATGTGAAAAAGCTCATTAAACAAAAAGCAGTCACTGTTGATGAGGTTGTCGTGAAAGATGTTGGCTTACAAGTAGACCCAGAGAAACAAGCAGTTGTTATTTTTGGCGAACGCGTTACGTATGAGCCAATGCTTTATTTATTAATGAATAAACCAGCAGGCGTCATCTCCGCAACAGAAGATAATTATGATCAAACTGTTATTGATTTATTAGAACCGTATCACCGTCATTTTGAACCGTTTCCAGTAGGACGTTTAGACAAGGATACAGAGGGCTTTTTATTAATTACAAATGATGGTCAATTAACACATAATTTATTATCTCCCAAAAAGCATGTACCAAAAGTGTATTATGCCAAAATCGCTGGGGAAGTGAAGCCAGAACATATTGAGATGTTTCAACAAGGCATTATCATTGATGATGGCTATCAAACAAAACCAGCAAAACTGACGATTTTAAACAGCGGAGTAGAATCTGAAATTGAACTTGAAATTTCAGAAGGTAAATTTCATCAAGTAAAACGAATGTTTAAAGCGATTGATACAGAAGTAACGTATTTAAAACGCTTATCAATGGGCCCATTGCAATTAGGTGATGACCTAGCACTTGGTGAATATCGTGAATTGACAGAAGAAGAAGTACTACAATTGAAAGACCGTT
>NZ_HE578957.1:654421-678808 GCF_000307285.2 Kurthia sp. Dielmo | reverse complement strand
ATCGCATCTTTGCGATTTCTGTTTTTTATTGTAAATAGAAAAAGAGAAGAATGCCCCGCATTCTTCTCTCCTATGTAAAAGCAATTAAATTCTGTTGGCAAAAATAATGACCAAGCGACGCAGCATGGTCATTATTTTTATTACGTCACTGAATATGAGTGTGAGAAGGTGGCCATCAGCATGTTTTATATTCTTAGAGCTAACACTTCTCATTCAACGAAAGCCGTGAGCTAAATCGTTGAACCTTTCTAAGATGTCATCTTCACTTTTTTACGCGTCGTTGTCCATTTACCTCTGCTTGGACTTTCTACCAAGTCGTTATAGGCTAACACATTCAAATCTCTCTGAATGGTGCGAGGAGTGATGCCAAATTCATCGACTAAATCTTGCGTAGTAACAGTGCCATTTTCATGGATATACATATACACATCTTTAATGCGAGTAAGCATCCGATCAGTTGTTGGTTTCATAAGGTGAACCACTCCTTCATCTTTTTTCTCAAGACTAGCGGACGATACGAAGTTTCATAGGCTAAATTGGCTGCCTTAGACATCCCCTTTTCGGTTTTGTTGGTCAGATTGTTTCTGACACCACCATTATAGCTGAAAAACAAATTTTCTTCCATACATTTAACTTAAAAAAATACGATAGTACCAAAAATTTACGGTTAATAAACGAACTTTTTACAATTTTAATGTTTATATTGTTCGTATTTTTGAAATCGCTATCCAATAATATGATGTAAGGTGTACACTGAGGTTAGATTAGCTTAGGAGGTTTTGATTCATGAATTGGTTAGAAAAAGCGCAAGAACGTCAGCAGGAAATGATTAAAGATTTACAAGCATTAGTACGTATTAATAGTGTTTTAGATGAATCGACAGCAACAGAGCAAGTACCGTTTGGTGAAGGACCACTAAAAGCATTAAATTGGATGCTTGAACAAGGAAAAATTCAGAAGATGAACGTAGTAAATATGGCGAATAAAGTTGGCTATATTGAAATGGGGCAGGGCGAAGAAATGGTTGGCATACTTTGTCATGTCGATGTTGTACCTGCAGGAAGTGATTGGGTACATGAGCCATTTGGTGCAGAGATTGAGGATGGCAAGCTTTTTGGTCGCGGTGCAATTGATGACAAGGGACCAACAATGGCAGCGTGGCTAGCAATGAAAATGGTTCAAGATGCAGGAATTACATTATCACGTCGTGTACGTTTAATTGTTGGTTCAGATGAAGAAACTGGTTTCCGTTGTGTCAATCACTATATGGCTAATGAAGAAATTCCAACATTAGGATTTGCTCCTGACGCAGATTTTCCAATTATTAATGCGGAAAAAGGCATTGCGGAAACAACATATCGTCAAATGAATGTGACGGATAATGATGAACAATTGCGTTCTTTCCATGCAGGACATCGTATTAATATGGTGCCTGATTTTGCAACAGCAATTGTTAAAAATGTTTCATCACAAATCAAAGAACAATTTGAAGCGTATTTAGTAAATGAAAATGTGATAGGCGAAATCACGAACGATAACTCAAATACATTTACGTTAACAATAAAAGGTGTATCCGCACATGCAATGGAGCCAAACAATGGTGTGAATGCCGCAATTAAACTAGCAACATTTTTAGTCAATCATTTGGAAACACCTGTATCGAAACAATTTGTTGACTTTATTGTTAAAGGTTTTGGGACAGAAACAAGAGGTCATGCGCTTGGTCTTGCATACAATGATGAAATGTCAGGCGATACAACGCTAAATGCAGGTGTTGTGGAATATGAAGCGGGTCGTATTGGTGAAGTGCGCGTATCTATGCGCTACTCTGTATCGTATGATTTTGAAAAATCAATTGAACAGGGAAAACAAGCGCTTGAAGGAACGGGTTTTGAATTAATTATCGATGACAACTCAGAGCCACATTATGTGGCCCCAGAAGAAGAATTAATTCAAAAATTATCAGCTGTCTATGAACGAAATACAGGAGAAAAAGCGGAACTGCTAGCTATTGGCGGCGGCACCTATGCACGTGAATTGCCAAATGGCGTCGCATTCGGCATGCTATTTCCTGGGGAGCCTGATATTGCACACCAACATGACGAATATGTTATTATCGAAAATTTAGTTAAGGCAGCAGCAATTTATGCAGATGCAATCGTTGAATTAGCAACGGTTAAAGCATAACAGGGGACGCGTATTAAATTTTTTCAATACAAGCTTATTTTTGCTATTCTACTATTTTTTTGTAATAATAAACGAGCAATTATTGAACGTAAAGGGAGTGTGGCGTAATGACACATATTTGGGTAAATGATCAATTAATGAACCGTAATGAAGCGAAAATTGACGCTGAGGACCGAGGTTATCAATTTGGTGATGGCGTTTATGAAGTAATTAAAGTGTATAAAGGTAATTTATTTGAAATGGAAGCGCATATTAATCGTTTCTACCGTTCAGCAGATGAGTTACGCATTATCATTCCTTATACAAAAGATGTGCTGCATAAAATGGTCTACGATTTAGTAGAAGCAGATCAATTAAATACAGGACATGTTTATATGCAGGTAACACGTGGCGTTGCTGAACGTCAGCATTATTTCCCAGATGAAGCGAGTGCGACATTTACAGCTTATACACAAGTAAGTGATCGTCCAGTTGAACAGTTTGAACAAGGGGTAAAAACAGTATTATATGATGATATTCGCTGGTTACGTTGTGATATTAAGAGTTTAAATTTATTGGGGGCTGTATTAGCAAAACAAGCTGCACACGAGGCTGATTGTGCTGAAGCCATTTTACATCGTGAAGACATCGTAACAGAGGGTTCTTCTTCGAATGTCTATGGTGTAAAAAATGGAATAGTTTATACACATCCAGCAAATAATTTGATTTTAAAAGGCATTACACGAGATGTTGTATTCCGCTGTGCAAAAGAACAAGGTATTGAAATTGTTGAAGAGGCTATGACAGTAGAAGAATTACTTACAATGGATGAAGTGTTCTTTACATCTACAGGAGCAGAGGTTTCACCGATTATCCAAATTAACGATACGATTATTGGCGACGGGGAACCAGGAGAAACAACGCGAAAACTTCAACAAGCTTTCGAAGCTAAAGTGCAAGAAAGCATTACAATTTAACAATTAATTCCGATATACTACAATGTATACACATAGCAAGAAGCGATATTCTGTATAAAAATATCGCTTCTTTTTGTTCGAAAGAATGGAGTGATAGAGATGGCACAATTAATTAAGCTACAAGATTATGTATCACGTTATCAAATTGACCTCAAACGTTACCCAACGCAATATGTACGGTTAAAGCATGTACAGTGGAAACGAATGAATGAGGAATGGCGCGCAAACAATCATGCAGCTCTAGAATTAGAAGAAATAATGATTGACGAACAGAATAAGAAGCCAAATTTATTCAAACGTTTATTTAAACGTAAAGAAAAAGAATCTTGGGATAATCCATGGGAGCAAGGTTCTAGCGCATTAGAAATTGATGATAGGGCAGACAATTTGATTCCTGATGAAGTGAGCACACTTAATTTTAATCCGACTTTATTGTACAATCCACAAAATGAAGAGGAATTAAAACGAATGTACTTAGATCAACTCTTTCATTTTCAATTAAAATGGGCAAGCTCAACATTGCGTGAAAAATCACACCTTGATCCAAAATACCAGCGAGATACATGGCTTCGCACGCTCGTACAAAAATTACCTGATACATATTTTGTGTTGTATGATCCAATTTTACAATTAAAGAAAGCGCCGATTGAAATAGGTGTTATTGTTTTAGCACCAACGGAATGTTATGTGATTCAATTAGTTGAGGAAGAGGATGTTGCAGCTTTTACAGGAGACAGTAAGGAGCGTTTTTGGACAAAGAAAATCGGTGAACAAGATAAACGTGTATTAAATCCATTAATCGGTCTTAAACGCATGGAAAAGGTTGTACACCAAATTTTTGAAGAGGCAGATGTATCTCTTGATATTCATCGTATTTTATTATCACGTAATGGCTACATCGATTATCCTGGGTCGATTTATGATATTAAAATTGTCGACCGTCGTCATTATGACGCATGGTTTGAGGAATTAAAACGCAATGCATCTCCAATGAAACATTTACAATTTAAAGCGGCAGAGGCACTTTTAGAACATTCACAAACGACATCATTTAACCGTGCAGATTGGTACAAAACGAAAGATGATGTCGAAAAGTTTGATTTATGATGCTTCATATTATTGTTAATGAACGAGCAGGAAATGGTCGTGCGAAGCAAGTTGTAGCCAGTGTTATTGCAACACTAAAAAGTCCATATGAATTGCATCAAACAACAGGACCATGTCATGCGACAGCGCTCATTGATAAAATTTCACAGAATGAAGGAGACCAGCTTTGTATCGTCATTGGTGGCGATGGCACTATTCATGAGGCAATTCAAGGTGCTGTTCATCATTCAAATATTATAATTGGTGTGATGAATGGGGGTTCTGGGAATGATTTTGGTCGTGGATTCAGCGCGTTTAAAACAGCTGCAGAAATTGAGGCGTTTTTTAGCAATCCTGTTATTACTGAAGAAGATACAGGTGTATTGTTTACGGATAGTCAGTATATATTTATGAATAATATTGGCTATGGAGTGGATGCGAAAATTGTTTATGAAGTAAATAAAACACCTCTAAAAAATTGGTTAAATCGCATGAACTTAGGGCGACTAACCTATATCATTATTCTAATTAAAGAAGTTATGACATTCAAACCATTTGATGTCGTAGTAGAGTACGAAACGAAACGTAAGATTTATAAAAATGTGTGGATTACGACAATAAGTAATCAACCATTTATTGGTGGAGGAATGAAAATTTCACCTTATTCACGAACGGATGATGGTCGCTTTGAATTAACAATCGTTGAAAATTTATCGCGACTAAAATTATTATTTTTGTTCGCGACTATTTTTAAAGGAAAGCATGTAAATTTTAAAAAACATGTGTCACAAATAAGTGCAGAAGCATTTACTATTCACTATAGCGGACCTATACAAGGCCATGCCGATGGTGAAGATGTTGGCCTTTCAAAAGAAGTCATTACAATCAAAATACAGCCCAAATCATTTCGTTTGGCACGTAACCCGCTTGACTAATTGCTGAATTTCTTGAATAATGAATTGTTGAAATGCAACTTATAGAAATGAGGAAAGAACGTTGAGATTACGTAACAAACCTTGGGCAGAAGACTATTTAAATGAACATCCAGATTTAGTCGTGTCAAATCCAGAAGATTATAAGGGTCGTTGGAATGAATTATTCGGTAATGATAATCCATTACACATTGAAGTAGGTACGGGTAAAGGGCAATTTATTACTGGAATGGCGAAAGCAAATCCAAACATTAATTATATCGGAATTGAATTATTTGATAGTGTCATTGTAATCGCTGCAAAAAAAGCAGTAGAAGCTGGACAACCTGAAAATTTACGCTTATTAAATGTGAATGGTTCTAAGTTAGAAGAATATTTTGCAAAAGGTGACGTGAGCCAAGTTTATTTAAACTTTTCTGATCCATGGCCAAAAACACGCCATGCAAAACGTCGTTTAACACATGCAAACTTCTTAAGTTTATATGAAAAAGTATTAGTTGATAACGGTGAAATTCACTTCAAAACAGATAACCGTGGCTTATTTGAATTCTCATTAATGAGCTTAACAGATTATGGTATGAAACTAAAATTAGTGTCATTAGATTTACACAATGATGATGTTGAAGATAATATCATGACTGAATATGAAGAAAAATTCTCTTCAAAAGGCCAACCGATTTATCGTTTAGAAGCACAATTTATGACAGAAAAATAAGCGAGTTCTTCACAAAAAGCAGGTGGTGTGCAAAATGTCGCATCATCTGCTTTTTTTGTTGATGAAAAAAAGATATATTAGGTAGTTTTTTGTTTTAAAAAATGTAAATATATTCTATTTTATGAACGAATATGTTACGATTAAACTGTATTTTTGACAAAGGGGGACATAGATATGGATAAATTTCAATTTCACGATATGAGCTTTATATGGCTTGATGGAGGAATGACATGGCTTGATGGGGGAGCAATGTTTGGGGTTGTTCCTAAACCATTATGGACAAGGAAATATGAAGTAAATGATCATAATCAAATTCCGTTACCAACACATCCAATTTTAGTACAGTATGGGGATACGAACTATTTAGTTGATTCTGGTATCGGTAGTGGAAAATTAAATGATAAGCAAAAGCGTAATTATGGTGTAACACGTGAATCGCATATTGAAGAAAGTTTACATATGCTTGGATTGACGACGGCTGATATTGATGTTATTTTGATGACACATATGCATTTTGACCATGCAAGTGGTTTAACGCGCTATGAGGGTGACGTGCTTGTCCCTGTATTTGAAAATGCCACCATTTATGTGTCAGATGTAGAATGGAATGAGCTTTGTAGTCCTAATATTCGTTCGAAAGCAACCTATTGGCGCGAAAATTGGGAGCCGATTCAAAACCAGGTGAAGACATTTAAGGATTCATTTGAAGTAGTACCAGGCATTACAATGGAGCATACAGGTGGTCATAGTGATGGACATGCTGTGATTCGCTTTGAACAACAAGGTGATACGTTAATTCATATGGGTGATATTTTAGCAACGACTGCTCACCAAAATCCATTATGGGTAATGGCGTATGATGATTATCCAATGACATCTGTTTTTGCAAAAGAACGCTTAACAAAAGAAATTTTAGAACGTGGTTACTATGTATCGTTCTATCATGATAACTTCCATCGTGTCATCAAATGGGATACGACAGGGAAAGAAGTGTTAGAAGAAGTGCCGGTAACACATAGTGACTATGGAATTTAGTAAATAAAAAAAGGAATCGTGCGAACAGCACGATTCCTTTTTATGTAGCGATTAAACGCGTACTAGGTCAACGATTGCACCGCTTTTTGCATCAGCAGCGAATTCGAAGTTTACTTGTTCGCCATCTTCTACGCGAGAGATGCCGCCTTTGTAAACAGGGATTGAAATGTTTTCTTTTTTGAACGTTTCTGGTTGCATGTAAATCCAAGAACCGTCAATTGGACCTTCTTGCTTGAATTGATTTTTAATATCTTCAAGAACAGAGTTAGGATTGCGATTTGGATTTACACGTGTAGAAGCTTCTTTAAGCACGTATGCAGCGGCAACACCAGTTGCAACGCCGATTAAAAAGTCACGTAATTTCATTGGTTTTCCCCCTTAATTTAACTATATGTATAGTGTATCACACGAATGAAAAGAAGTGTAAATAGAAAACAGGGAGAGTGGTGAATTATAATTCATTTTTAGAAAAGTTTGGAATTATCACGAGAAACGAAATAGTAATGTAGCAATTCAAGTCATAGAAAGCTACAATAGAAATGTATGATAGCGAATTTCACATATAAAGGGGAGGAATTTCCGTTGAATCAACAAACATTAGAGATGTTTAAAACATTAACTGAATTACCGGGGGCTCCAGGAAATGAACATGCGGTACGTGCTTACATGCGTACATATCTTGAACAATATTCAGATGAAATTGTTCAAGATAATCTAGGCGGTATTTTTGGGGTAAAACATGGTGAAGAGGGTGCGCCTAAAATTTTAGTCGCAGGGCATATGGATGAAGTAGCCTTTATGGTGACACAAATTACAGAGAACGGCATGATTCGTTTTCAAACATTAGGTGGCTGGTCAAACCAGGTGATGCTTGCACAACGTGTGCTTGTCTACACAAATAATGGACCAATTCCAGGCGTTATCGCCTCTGTTCCACCCCATTTATTATCAGCAGAACAACGTAATAAACCGATGGAAATTAAAAATATGTTAATTGATATTGGTGCAGATGATCGTGAAGATGCCTTGTCGATGGGAATTATTCCAGGACAATCCATTATTCCAGATAGCAAATTCCAAGTGATGGCGAACCCAAAAAAAGTCATGGCAAAAGCTTGGGATAATCGTTATGGTTGTGGCTTAGCATTAGAATTAATGAAAGAAGTACACGGTGAAAAATTACCGAATACATTATACACTGGAGCAAACGTGATGGAAGAAGTAGGACTTCGCGGTGCGAAAGTTTCGGCAAATATGATTAAACCAGATTTATTCTTTGCATTAGATGCGAGTCCGGCAAATGATGCAACAGGAGATAAAACGCAATTTGGTCAGCTAGGTAAAGGACCATTATTACGCATTTTTGACCGCACAATGGTAACACATAAAGGAATGCGTGAATTCATTTTAGATACAGCTGAATCTAATAATATTCCATATCAATACTTTGTATCACCAGGTGGTACGGATGCAGGGAATGTACACATTTCAAATGATGGTGTTCCAAGTTCCGTTATCGGGATTTGCTCACGTTACATTCACTCACATGCATCGATTATTAATACAGATGATATTGATGCAGCAAAAGAGTTAATTGTTGCCTTAGTACGCGCAGCAGATGCATCAACATTAAAAACAATTTTAGGTAAATAAACGTTTAAATACATTCCGACTTTGTTCTAGGATAAAGTCGGTATTTTTATGTGGAGGAATGACAGTGAAAATTGCAATTGGAACGAAAAATCGTGCAAAAACACAGGCAGTACAAAAAGTTGTGAAAATGTACATAAAGAAAGCAATCGTATTTGAAGCGGTAAGTGTAAATTCGGATGTTTCCGAGCAACCAATGTCTGATGAAGAAACACGTCAAGGTGCTATGAATCGTGCAAAAGCAACACTAACGGTAACAGATGCGCAATTTGGTTTTGGCTTAGAGGGTGGCGTCAAGATGTTAGATGGCGTAATGTATTTATGCAACTGGGCAGCACTAGCAACGAAAACAGGCCAAGTGTACACTGCTGCTGGCGCACAAATCCCGTTACCAAAAGAAATTGCACTAGAAATTCAAAAAGGTCGCGAACTAGGACCTGTTATGGACGACTATGCGCAGCAAGTAAATACAAGAGAACATTCTGGTGCCATCGGTGTATTTACAAATGGCTATGTCGACCGCCAGGCGATGTTTGAACATATCCTAACATTATTACTTGGTCAATATCTGTATTTTGAAAAGAACTAAGCACTTTCTTTGCGAATGATTAATGTTACGATTAAACTAGAAAAGGTAAATAACTGCACGCATTTAAAGGAGAATGAGAAATGGAAAAATTACAGTCAATTGAGCAATTTGAACAATTAAAAAACAATGAAAAAGTTGTGTTCGTCTTTTCGGCAAATTGGTGTCCAGACTGTCGCTTTATCGAACCATTTATGCCCGAAGTAGAATCAAAATTTTCAACAATTCAATTCGTCTATGTTGACCGCGATGACTATATTGATTTATGTGTAGACAATGATATTTTCGGTATTCCAAGCTTTTTAGCATTTGACCATGGTGCAGAGACAGGTCGTTTTGTCTCAAAAGACCGCAAAACGCAATCTGAAATTGAAGCATTTTTAACGAAACAATAGAAAAGGACTGATGACGTGAAAGCAAACGAACTCATCCAAATTTTAAAACAACGCTTAGGTGAAGAGAGGTACACTTGGTCGTTAGATGAAAAAACAAATAAATTACGCATCGAGCATAAAGTATTAGGCAAGGGCCTAGATATGACGCTTGGTGACACGTTAGCAAAGTATGAAGAGCGCGGAAATAAAGCTGTTGATGAGATTGTTTATACAATCGATGAAACATTTAAAGCGATGGCACAGGAACAACAAGGTTTTCAAAATACCGCGGCGATTTATCCAGTAATTCGTTCTGGCTCATTTCCGAAAAAATCAAAAGAAGGTTTTGATTTTATTACATCGGAGCATACAGCAGAAACAACTGTTTATTATGCGTTAGATTTAGGTCGTACCTATCGTTTAATTGATACGGATATGCTCAAAAAACTTCATTTAGATGAGGCACAGATGAAAGAAGCAGCACGTTTTAAAGCTCGTGAACTTTCTACAAAGGTCAAAAAAGATGAAGTAGCTGGAAATACATTCTATTTTTTGAATGAAAATGATGGTTATGATGCAAGTCGTTTATTAAATGAATCCTTTTTACGTGAAATGCGTGGTAAAATAAAAGGGGAGATGGCGGTAGCAGTACCCCATCAAGACGTTTTAATTATTGCTGATATTCAAAATCCAACGGGTTATGATGTGCTCGCGCAAATGACGATGCATTTCTTCTCGATTGGAACAGTACCAATTACGTCATTATCATTTATTTATGAGGACGGAAAATTAGAGCCAATCTTCATTATGGCAAAGAATCGAAAACAGGAAGAGGATAAAAAATGATCGTATCTTACAATAAGCCACATGTTGGCGACACTTTATTAGTACAATTAACAACAGAACCAGTCGTACAAGTTGAACTTGAACGTCACGAAGATGTTGTTTTTGTAAAAGAAGGTGCTACAGGAGAAGTAAAAGCATTTAACTTATTTAATGCTTCAGCATATATGAATTTAGATGGTGTGAGCGGCAACGTAGAGTTATCAGAGGAATTTGTTGACACTTTAAAAGCAGCACTTACAAAATGTGGTGCAACACTTGATTTAGATGTTGATTTAACACCAAAATTTATTGTGGGCCATGTGTTAGAAATCGCAGACCATCCAGATGCAGACAAATTACACATTTGCCAAGTGCAAGTTGATGAAGAAGCTCCACTACAAATTGTTTGTGGCGCACCAAACGTTGCACAAGGTCAAAAAGTTGTTGTCGCAAAAATTGGTGCTGTTATGCCTTCTGGTACAGTTATTGTTGAATCAAAATTACGTGGAGTTGAATCTTACGGTATGATGTGTTCGGCACGTGAATTAGCCATTCCGAATGCTCCACAAGTACGTGGTATTCTTGTTTTAGATGATAATGCAGAAGTGGGCGCACCTTTCCACGCATAAAAACGTAAGATGCAGTGGACTTATAAAGTAATGAAACCGTGCCTTGTGCACGGTTTTTTAAATTTTGACAAAGTAGATTAAAATAAATAAGTCCTAGGGGCTAAATACATATTGTGAAAATAGCCATTTTACGCTGAATATTAGGGTGTTCATTGCACCTGTGTATTTATTATTGGTAAAATGAAGGGAATTCAATTGGAAGTGAGTGATTGACATGAGTTTCTTTAAAAAACTCTTTAAGAAAGATGATAGTGAAGAACAGCAAGAATATTACGAGGATCGTCGTGACTATATAGATGAGCAACCCTATGAGTATTATGAAGAGCCACAAGTAGAACAAGCTTATCAAACATATGATATGCCGGAAACAGCTGTAGATTTCCAGAAGGAAAAAAAATCACAGCAACAACCACCGTTAAAGGATGTCTATGCAGATGTGTATGATATGCCGGAAACACAAAGCCCATTTTTCCAAGAGCAAGCAATGCCAGTTCAGGAGCCTGTTTATCAAAAGCCACCTGCAGATTTTTCACCATTTGGTCAACAACCACAAGGATTAATAAGAACTGTGAAACGTATTAGTAGAGAGCGATATAACCCATTTACAGAAACAGGGGTAGCGCCGGAAGTGAGAAAGCCCAGAGTACAACATGTCGCTCATATAGAACAAAAACCAAAATCTCGTCCGCACCCTGTGCAGCAACAACCACAAGTACGTCAACAGGAACAGACACCTCCACGTGAATTGTATGTAGCACCGAAACAAACATTTAGCGAAGAAGAACCTGTGAAGAAAAAATTCGAGCCAATGGATGTACCGTCACCTATTTATGGTTTCCAAGAGCCACCAAAACGTCCAATTGTGACAGTTGAGCATATTGAAGCGCAACGTGAATTGGTACGTACGATTAACGATAAAAAGCCAGTTGAAATAAAATCTTCTGAAGATATTTTGAATCAGGTAGAACTTCGTCATGCAGAAGAAAAAACAGTTATGGATATTGCAGAGCCGATTAGTAAAGATGTAGAAAATATCAAGATTGTTTCAACACCGATTTCAGAGCAACAAAATGAGTATAATGAACCGAAAAAAGTAGATGAAGTAATGATAGAAAAGGAGACTACGATTACAGAACAACAATCACCAGTTATTGTTGAACCTGAAGAAGTCGTTGAAGAAATTCTAGAGGCGCCTCAACAAACATTAGAACAGGCAATGGAATTAATGGAGCAAGGCATTGAACAACCTGTAACAGGTGGTCAAATACCATCTTTAGAACAAGCAATCGAAGAAGAACTTACTGTAACAGAGCGTGAAGTAGAAGAGCTACCTGTGGTTGAGGCTATTAAAGAATTAGCTGAAACAATTGAAGAAATTGCACCAAGTGAACAGGTCGAAGCAGTTATTGAAGAAACAGAGGCAACACTTATGTTAGAAGAAGCGGATGAAACCGTTCCAGAAAGCTTTTTAAACCATGTAGAAAAGGCTCGTCCATTTAACGTTGTATTATTACCTTCTGAAAAGAAAAAAATGCGCCGAGGAGAAAAGGCAAAGGAACTTGAAAAGTTGATTCCAGCTTCTCCGTTGCGCCCGACTGTTACGCTTAATTCATATAAAAAAGAAGTAGATACTTCTACTAATGAGGTGTATCCCTCCACAGTCACGCAAATAGAAGACACACTTTGTACAGAGCAGCCAGTACAAGAACCACTTACAAACGAGAAAGAAACGGTCTCAACAATTATTGAAGATTTGAATAATGTGAAGGGGACAGCTCCTTCAATGGGAGCCGTTCAACTTGTGATGGAAGAAAAACCAGAAGTTTATGTGAAACCAGACACATTGCATGCGATGAGTTTTTTAAATCCACCAGTTGAACAACGTGAAGATAAGGTTTGGATGGATATGCAGGCCGAAAAATTAGTGCAGGCACTGAAAGATTTCCAAATTGAAGCAGAAATCGAAAATGTAACACAGGGTCCTACTGTTACGCAATTTCAGTTGAAAGTTGGTCATGGTGTAAAGTTAACAAAAATTACAAATTTAGCAGATAACTTAAAATTAGAATTAGCAGCACATGATATTCGTATCGAAGCACCGATTCCAGGAAAAAGTTTAGTAGGGATTGAAATTCCTAATGAAGTGAAGCGTCCTGTACGCTTATCAGAAATTACAGAGACAGAGCAATTCTTACAATCAAATGCGCCGCTCGAAGTTGCATTAGGTTTAGATTTAACTGGTCAACCTGTGACTTTTGATTTAACAGATATGCCACATGGATTAATTGCAGGTTCAACCGGATCTGGTAAATCTGTATGTATTAATTCCATTATTATTAGTTTACTCTTGAAAGCTAGTCCACAAGATGTAAAATTGATGTTAATCGATCCGAAAATGGTAGAACTAGCGGTTTATGAAGATATACCGCATTTAGTGAGTCCAGTAATTACGGATGTGAAGGCAGCGACTGCAGCGCTAAGTTGGGCTGTAGAAGAAATGGAACGCCGTTATGAGCTATTCCATGAACACCGTGTTCGCCATATCTCACGCTATAATGAAATGATGGAACATAAACGAGCGTTTGCACAAAAAATGCCGTATATTGTCATCGTTATTGATGAATTAGCCGATTTAATGATGCAAGCGCCACAAGATGTTGAAGATGCCATTTGTCGCTTAACGCAAAAAGCGCGCGCCTGTGGTATCCATTTAGTTGTGGCGACACAACGTCCATCTGTGGATGTAATTACCGGGTTAATCAAATCGAATATTCCAACACGAATTGCCTTTGCGGTTGCTTCAAATATTGATTCGAGAACTATTTTGGATTCGCAAGGCGCTGAACGTTTATTAGGACGTGGTGACATGTTGTACTTAGCAAGCGGTACAAACAATCCAACTCGTTTACAAGGAACGTTCGTAACAGATGAAGAAATTGAAGATGTAACAGATTATGTGCGTTCTCTAGGAGAACCACGCTTCCTTTTTGAACCAGAGGAATTAGTGAAGAAGGCGGATCGTTTAGAAAAACAGGATGAACTATTTGAAGCGGTATGTCGTCATATTGTGGAGCAAGGGCAAACATCGACATCATCTATTCAAAGTCATTTTAATATCGGTTATAACCGAGCGGCACGTATGATTGATTCGCTTGAGCAAATGAATTACATTTCGGAATCACGTAAAGGTAATAAGAAGCGAGATGTCTTCTTGACAGAGAGCGATGTATTCGAATTATTTGGTTAATATTTATGAAAAATGAAAATAGTTTATATTGAAAAACGTTTTGTACTTAAAAACATTAATTCGTGCTATAATATTTAATGTTTTGAATGACAAAGAATCGGGCAATGAATGTAGGCCTAACTATGCATGACAACTTTTTCAAACGAGAGGGCTTGCTTGCACTTTTGCAGGAAGCGACCTAACTATAGGCCAGCAGTTTATTAATTGAAGGGGAAGGGAACTTTTCCGGGAGGTTTCAATCAAATATGACATTTTATCACTTTACAGGTATTAAAGGATCTGGCATGAGTTCACTAGCTCAAATTTTATTTGACTCAGGTGAACAAGTACAAGGTTCAGATATCGACAAACATTTCTTTACAGAGGATCCTTTGCGTGCACGTGGTATTACAATTTTACCGTTTGATGCAGCTAATATTAAAGAAGGTATGACTGTTATCGCAGGAAATGCGTTTCCTGACGAACACCCTGAACTTGTGCGTGCACGGGAAATAGGTGTCGAAGTTGTACGTTATCATAAATTCTTAGGTGAATACTTAGAAAAATATACGTCTGTAGCAATCACAGGTGCACATGGTAAAACCTCTACAACAGGTTTAATGGCACATGTACTTGCTGGAGATCAACCAACATCTTATTTAATTGGTGATGGTACTGGCGGCGGTGCAGCAGATGCACAAAACTTTGTTATGGAAGCATGTGAATATCGTCGTCACTTCCTTGCATACCACCCAGATTACGCAGTCATGACAAATATTGACTTTGATCATCCTGATTATTATTCAGATATTGAAGACGTATTCTCAGCATTCCAACAGATGGCACTGCAAGTCAAAAAAGCTATCATTGCATGGGGCGATGATAAAAATCTTCAGCGTATTCAAGCGAATGTACCAGTTATCTATTATGGATTTGGTGCAGATAATGATTTTGAAGCACGTAATGTTCAAAAATCAACAGAAGGCACCACATTTGATGTTTTCGTTCGTAATGAATTTTATAGCACATTTACGATTCCAATGTTTGGTGACCACCATGTCTTAAATACATTAGCAGTTATTTCTTTATGTCATTACGAAGGAATTCCAACAGACACTGTTCAAGCACGTTTACACACATATGAAGGTGTAAAACGTCGCTTCACAGAAACAAAAATTGGTGATCAAATTTTAGTCGATGACTATGCACATCACCCAACAGAAATTAAAGCAACAATTCAATCGGCACGTCAAAAATATCCTGATCGTGAATTACTTGCAGTATTCCAACCACATACATTTTCACGTACACAAGCATTCTTAAAAGATTTTGCAGATGCATTAAATCTTGCAGATTGTGTATACCTATGTGATATCTTTGGTTCTGCACGTGAAAAAGCAGGGAATTTAACAATTAATGACCTTGCTGATTTAGTGAACGAACATCATATCTTGCATATGGATAATATTGAAGAACTCGCGAAACATGAAAAAGCAGTATTCTTATTCATGGGTGCTGGCGATATTAATAAATATCAAAAAGCATTTGAAGAACTATTACAAAAATAATTTTGAAAGGAGCAACTATTTAATGTTTGCTCCTTTTTATTTTCGGCAATAATCTAAACAAGTGCTTTTTTAACTGTGTAATGCAAACGATTTTTAAAAAGCGTTTTCCTGAAATACTAATATTAGTGGCAGGAAATCCAAAATGTTTGTAGAATGTAAAGAGTACAGGTTTATTCTACATTTATTTGTGGGAAAATATGTTAAGACAGAGGAGGGATTTTTGTGATTATTATTTTATACATCGCAGCAGCAATCTTCGCTATTGCCGTGCTTATTCTTTGTATTTCATTAGCAATGACATTGAAAGCACTTAATCCAACGTTGAAAAGCATTTCTACAACAATGGAAGGCATCGAAGGTCAAATGCAAGGTATCACAAGAGAAACAACATTATTATTAGAAAAAACGAATACATTAGCGGAAGATGTTCAAGGAAAATCGCAACAATTAAATTCTTTAGTTGGTGCGGTTAAAGGCTTTGGTGATTCAGTACAAGGTTTAAATAGTACAGTTCAAGCGGTCACTTCTTCTATCGAAAATAATGTAGCTAAAAACAGCGACCAAATTGGTCAAGTTGTACAATGGAGCAGCGCATTAATGGGTATTCGCTCTAAATTAAAAGAAGATAAACAAGCAAATGTTGTTGTCGATGAATATCCAGCAGCAACAAAACCTAAAAAGTCATTATTTAAACGTAAGTAATTTTAAGGGGGATGCATAGCATGACAGCAGAAAAGCCGAATTATAACGAAGTAAAAAACCAGTACTTACCACAGCCGTATGCAAATGCGGGAGAGCTTTATGAAGATTCTAGTAGTGTGAACGGGAAAGATTTTGTTATTGGCGCCTTAGTAGGTGGTATTCTTGGCGCTGCTGCCGCATTACTGTTAGCACCAAAAGCCGGAAAAGAATTACGTCAAGATGTATCTACACAAGCAAGTAGCTTAAAAGAAAAAAGTGCTAATTACTCAACAACTGTAAAAGAAAAAGCAACAGACCTTTCTCAAAAGGTTCAAGAGCAATCAGCTAAAGTTGTAGATAAAGCGAAATCGTTAAAATCTCAAGCAACACCGCCACTTGATGATGGAACGGTTTCTTCAGAAGGCGAAGAGCCAATCGAGGAAATTTTAGATCGTACAGTGACGGAAGTTGAAGATGAGGAAAAGGCATTTGAGGATAGCGTATTTGTAAATCCTGAAAAGCAATTGCCACCAAAAGAATAATTATTTTGATACTAAAAAAGCAGGAATCCCAAATGGATTCCTGCTTTTTATTATGATTAAACGGTAGGAATCAATTCAATTGCTAATGTATCGCCACCGAAAATAGGGGCATCGAAGTTTACAGCTTCACCATTGCGTAAAATGTTGAAAGTTCCTTTAAAGGCAATAGGTAATTGCCAATCTGAAAAACGGAAAATATCATTATAATGCCAACCGCTTTGGTCAAGTGTAATAAATTGTAGACTATCACCAGAAGTTAAAATGGTCTGCGCATTGGCTGGCTCTCGATTTACAAGCACATCAATAATCGGTTTAGAAAGCATTAGCTCTTCTCCTTGAAAGCGTACATGAATCGTATTGTATAGCGTAAGATGGACATGTTGTGAAATAAAATCGACTGTTGGATTCGTATGTGGTTTGAGCGTTAGCACATCGCCATCTTGAATCGGATATTGTTTTTTCGCAGGAATGCCATTTAAAAGTAGTTCATCAGACAACGCTGGAAATTCAATTGATTGATGATCTATGATAAGTTTGAATGGCTGAACCTGTTCTAGAACGGATGATTTATCAATCGTATTTAGTGCATCTTCAATCGTTTGTAGCGGTGTACACGTAATCACATCGCCATCTTGCACGCTATAGTGCAAGTTTGTCATTATATTGTTATTTACACGAATCGTTGACTGTAGTTCGTATATTTCATCAAATGCTGTAATTGTTAGCGGGGGAGTAGTCTCAATTAATTCATTTAGTGAAGCATGGCCCACTGCACCGTTTTCTCCTTCACGAAGTTCTAATATGTCACCATTTTGAATTGGATGCTTCATCGAAGCAATCTTACCATTAACTAAAATCGTCGTTGGACTACCTAGTTCACCAGGAATAAGAATTTGTTGGCCATTAACTGTTACAGCTAAGCCAAGACCGGGTTTACCATATAATTTTTTAGCTTGTACATTTGCAGCTAATAGCGCATCTGCTACAGTCATCTCTTTCACTTCAAATAGTCGGACCGTTTGTCCATTGACCATTACAGTTACATATTTAATTGGTGAATGTTCTGCTGCAATCGCAATGCCAATTGGTGTGACAAGTTCAGGTGAACGCGTCGTGTTATCTGTATTTAGTAAAGGAATTGCATCGATGCCACGTACAGCAACACGATTTAAGGGCAGCTCCAGGCGTTCTGCGAGTTCTTTTTCTAAAAGTGGTGTAAGAGAGCCTCCCCCAACTAATAACACCGCTTTAGGTGCTCTATTGCTATTTAGGTGCAAAATTTCATTTGTGATGCTTCCTGCAAGGTTTTCAATTGCTGGTTTAATATGTTCGATAGCTTCCGCGCTTGCAATGATTTGCTCAAACCCTAAAATATCTGCGATTTTTACAGTATCCTTTGTTAGTAGCTCACGTTTGATTTTTTCAGCGACAGGAAAATCGAGCAAATAATGATCGCATAATGCCTCTGTAATTTCATCACCAGCGGTAGGCACCATTCCATAGGCTACAACCGTATTGTCGTCTGTAATGGCGATATCAGACGTTCCTGCGCCAATATCAACAAGGGCAACATTAAGACGACGCATTGTAGCGGGGATAAGGGCATTGATTGCTGCAATTGGTTCAAGTGTTAAACCATTAATTGTCAAGTCAGCTCGTTTTAATGATGCAATTAGTGATTCAACAACGACGCGAGGTAAAAATGTAGCGATAACTTCAATTTTGATTTCTTCACCTTGTTGATCAATGAGACTGCCGATTTCTTGATCGTCAATATAATAATGAAGTACCGAATACCCTACACAATAATAATGTGATGCTATCTTTCCGTCTTGATGATAAATCAACTGTTCTTGCGCATTTTGTACGGCTGCAAGTTCAAGGCGATGAATATCATCTTCCGTTAAAGCTGCATGTTTTTTTATGTTTAATAATGCACTACCAGATTCGGTTTTTAATGAACGGCCGGCAGCGGCAACATTAACATGAGTTAATGGTCCATGACTTTCTTCCAATTTTACTTTAATATGTTGAATAACTTCAGCTACATGCAATACATTATGTATTTGACCATCGACCATTGCGCGTTCTTTATGTTCTTCAATTAATAAATCGGCAATAGAGTAATGAGAATCATCCCTTTTTTCTAAAATAACACCAACAACAGAACGAGTGCCGATGTCTAATGCGAAAATTTTTTTCATCGTTTACGCAAACATCCTCTCTAATATTCAGAAAATTTCTTATTTTTCAACTACAATGCTTTTTTGCGTTGAAGCGTTAAAGAAAAAATACGTGACATTTTCAAATGAATTGATTATACTGACTATAATATCTAAAAATGTAACACACATTTCAGTTTGCTGAAAGTATCTGATATGTGGAAGAAGGGGGAAAAACGGTTATGAGTCATCAAAATTTAGAAAGCCTACGCAACCGTGTAGACGAACTAAACCTTGAAATTTTACGTTTAATTAATGAACGTGCAGAGGTAGTAGAAGAAATTGGTCAAGTAAAAGAGAAGCAAGGTGTCAACCGATTTGATCCTTTACGTGAACGCCACATGTTAGATCTTATTAAAGAAAATAACAAAGGCCCACTTTCACAAGGAACAGTGAACCACCTGTTCAAAGAAATCTTCAAAACAGCTTTAAAATTACAAGAAAACAATCAAAAGAAAAAATTATTGGTATCACGTAAAAGTAAGCCAGAAGATACAATTGTTACAGTTAACGGTGAACCAATTGGTGAAGGTCTTCCATCATTTGTATTTGGACCTTGTGCAGTAGAGTCTTATGAGCAAACAGAAGCTGTAGCAGCAGCTGTAGCAGAAAAAGGCTTAAAATTAATGCGAGGCGGTGCTTACAAACCGCGTACATCACCATACGACTTCCAAGGTTTAGGTCTTGAAGGCTTAAAAATCTTAAAAGATGTTGGTCAAAAACATGGTTTAGGTATCATCTCTGAAATTGTAACGCCATCTCATTTAGATGAAGCCTTAGAATACGTGGATGTTATCCAAATTGGTGCACGTAATATGCAAAACTTCGAATTATTAAAAGCAGCTGGTGAAACAAATAAACCAGTATTATTAAAACGTGGTCTTGCAGCAACAATTGATGAATTCATTCATGCAGCTGAATACATTATGTCTAAAGGTAATGACCAAATCATTCTTTGTGAACGTGGTATTCGTACGTATGAAAAAGCGACGCGTAATACACTTGATATTTCAGCTGTTCCAATTCTTAAACAAGAAACACATCTACCTGTATTTGTAGACGTTGTACACTCTACAGGTCGTCGTGACTTATTGTTACCATGTGCAAAAGCAGCAATCGCAATTGGTGCAGATGGCGTGATGGCAGAAGTGCATCCAGATCCAGCAGTAGCACTTTCTGATTCACAACAACAAATGGATATTCCAACATTTGATAAGTTCTATGACTCATTACAAGTATTCATGAAACAATACGAATTAAAAGCATAATAGACTACTATTTATGGGGTGGCGATTCATTTCGATGAATCGTCACTTTTCTTTTATTGAAAACCGCTTTCATAATAGTTTATTATTAAGGTATATAAGTTAAAAGGAGGGTCATGATTGTGACCGTAACTATTTATGATGTAGCACGTGAGGCAAACGTATCAATGGCAACCGTATCTCGAGTTGTCAACGGCAATCCAAACGTCAAACCATCTACGCGTAAAAAAGTATTGGAAGTCATTGAACGCTTAGAATATCGTCCAAATGCTGTAGCGCGAGGATTAGCAAGTAAGAAAACAACTACTGTTGGGGTCATTATTCCAGACATCTCAAATATTTTCTATGCTGAATTAGCGCGTGGGATTGAAGATGTTGCAACAATGTATCGTTATAATATCATTTTATCGAATTCGGATTTAAATGAAGAGAAAGAATTAACATTACTTGATAATATGTATGGTAAGCAAGTTGATGGTATTGTGATGATGACAGAACGTGTAACGGACCCATTAGCTGATAAAATGGGGCATTCGCCAGTACCAATCGTATTAGCTGGTTCAATTGATGAATCAAATCATTTACCATCGGTTAATATTGATTATACAGAAGCTACTTATGAGGCTGTAAAACAATTGATTGAAAATGGCAATGAGCGTATTGCATTTATTTCAGGTTCGTTTAATGCGACAATTAATAAGAAATATAAATACCAAGGCTATGTGAAAGCTTTAGAAGAAGCGGGAATTCCAATTGATGAGGCGCTGATTTTTGACGATGTTTTAACATACGATCAAGGTATGAAAGTGTATAATCATGTATCGAAACTAGCACAGCCTGCAACCGCTTATTTTGTAGGAAGTGACGAACCAGCTATTGGTGTGATTCATGCGGCACAGGATGATGAAAAAATAGTGCCAATAGATATCGAAGTATGTAGCTTTGAAAATTCTAAATTAGCTCGTATGGTACGCCCACAACTTTCAAGTGTTGTATTACCTTTATATGATATTGGTGCAGTATCAATGCGTTTACTAACAAAAATTATGAACAAAGAAGATATTGAAGATAAGCAAGTTATGTTGCCATATCGTATGGAATCTCGTAATTCCACACGCTAATAAAATGCATAAAAAAAGAGGAAGCGTTTAAGCGCTTCCTCTTTTTTATATTTTATGACGCAATGTATAAAGTGCTTTTTCAAGTGTTTGTGCATTTTTTTCTGTAATCTCAGCTCGTCTTGGAATGGCTTCAAACAGTGGAGATGGATCATCCCAAGTCGGAATTAAGGTTACTGGAGATTCAGCCTGCCAACGTGTTAACCATTTTTCTGGTAATGGACCATGTGGCTGCTCAAAGTCACTCATCTCCGTCCATACATAAGACCAAGCTCTAGGAACGACACGCCAAATATCATAGCCTCCACCACCTACAGCAACCCATCGACCATTACAGTATTTGTGTGCTAAATCATGTGCTATGCTAGGAATTTCTTGATAAATTTTCATTGTACAAGATAAATGAGTTAATGGATCAAAGTGATGTGCATCTGCACCATTTTGGGTCAAAATAATATCTGGTCTGAAATCTGCAACGATTTCCTCCATCGCTTCTTTATAACAATACAGAAAAGAGTCATCTTCTGTAAAAGCATCGATTGGAATATTAAAAGAGGTCCCATAGGCTTCCCCAGTACCACGTTCAGTAATTGACCCAGTCCCTGGAAAAAGATAGCGACCTGTTTCATGAATCGAAAATGTGCAAGTATCTGGATCATCGTAAAAGCTAAATTGTACACCATCCCCATGATGTGCATCTGTATCGACATATAACACACGTGCACCGTATTTTTTTTGCATATAACGGATTGCAATTGAGCTATCATTGTAAATACAAAAACCAGACGCTTTGTTTTTGAAGCCGTGGTGAAGACCGCCGCCTAAATTAACCGCATGTTGTGCTTTTCCTTGCATAACATAATCGCAAGCTGTTAGCGTAGCAGCCACAATACTAGCGCTTGCTTCATGCATATTTGGAAAAATAGGAGTATCTTCTGTACCGATACCATAAGGTTCACCTTCTGCATTTGTTACATATCCATGACCCGCGCGTTTGACAATATCTATGTAATCCGCATCTAACGCAAGCAATAATTCTTCATCCGTTGTAGTACGTGGAGGAACAATTTGCTGTGCGTTTAGTGCACCAATTTGTGTAAGTAAATCCATCGTTAATTCTAGGCGTTTTTGGTTGAATGGGTGCTCATCTGAAAATTTATACGTTAATTGGGATGGAGAATAGATGAAAACTGCATTTTCATGTGCTACATGGTCGGTAAATTTGGCCATAATAATTCAAATCCTTCCTTGCGCATATCTTCAATAATGGCTTGAGGACTAATGCTTTTTACGCGAATTGAAATGATTTTTTTTGATGAATCATTTGCATCAGGGTATACAAGTAAACTAATAATGCTAGCGCGATGATTTGCACAGATAGTCGTTATCTGGCTTAAAACCCCAATTTGGTCCGCTGTACGTAATTCAATTTGTGAGCTTGGCTTATGGGCTCCTGTTAACTCGATATAGTTATATAAAATATCGGTGTCTGTCAAAATTCCAACAAGTTCACCATGTGAAACAATGGGTAAACAGCCAATGCGCTCTTCAAAAAATAATAAAGCTGTTTCTTCAACAAAATCTAATGGATGGCCAACTAATACTTCTGTGACCATGAATTCTTCAATCAATCGATTATTTAGAGAATTGCGTTCAGTTGTTAAAAGAGAAGACGGCATTGCACGTTTTAAATCTTGCTCAGTAATAAGTCCAACTAAATGGTTCAGATTATCGACAATAGGAATATGCCGAATACGACGATTACGCATTAATTCTTCTGCATCAAATAATGTTTGAGTAGGTTTGAGTGTATATACTTTTTGAATCATCAAGTTTTCCACAAGCATAAAAAACCCTCCTTATTTATGAAGTGCGATAACGATTGTAAAAACGAATACGGTCAAATGCTTCAATGCTTTCTTGAGGTACACGATTGCCGATACGTGCCATTAAGCAATTGGCGGGATGTGCAGTAATTTCAGGGTCATCTGTTGTATATTCAATTAAGCCACCAGTGTTCATCATTTTCTCCATCATTTTACGATAATCCCAGACACTTAACCCCGTACTTTTTAAATCCCAATGCCAATAGTATTCGGTCGTAATTACGATAAAATCTTCTAAAGAATCATCACTCATGCTAAGACGTACAAGTGCTTTACCAACACCTGAACCACGACATTCTGCTATTACTTCAATAGCTCCAAGCTCTATTAAATCAGGCATTTTAGCCTCGGACCAACGCTCTAAAGGATCAGGATATAAAATCGTTACATAGCCAACAATTAAGTTGTCGAGACGTGCTACAATGATTCTTCCTTCAGGCATTTTTGCGATATTAAGTAATGCTTTAAATTGCTGCTCAGCGGGACGAAATGCTTTTAATCCGGGGTGTAGCGACATGTCTTCTAGCGCTTCATAAGACATAGGACCTTCTAAAATTAATGTACCTAGCCTACTTTCTAAGGTTTGTGAAGCAAAGGTTTTAATGTGTTCCACACGATTTCCTCCTTCTAAAATATTCCTTTTCACATATTATACAGGAATATTTTAGAAAAAAATAATATGAAATAAAAAATAGATGTTTTAACGAGAAAATTTTGACTTAACAATGAGCAAGAATGAATCATTGATAATTACATAAAAATAAAAAAAGAAATCACATTTGTGATTTCTTTTTCATTAAATGAGCTTCCCATTATTAGAAGCCGTTATCGGTTTGTGTTGTGCCTGTAGAATTTGTTGTTCCAGAAGACGTAGTACCGTTCGTACCAGTAGTACCGTTCGTAT
>NZ_HE578957.1:598361-653976 GCF_000307285.2 Kurthia sp. Dielmo | reverse complement strand
CCAGTAGTACCGTTTGTACCAGTAGTACCGTTTGTACCAGTAGTATTTGTTTCTTCGCTTTCTTTTTTAGGTCCATTTAAGGCCTCTGGATTGCCACCGAAAGGCTGTAAAATACTTGTTGGTGAGTACGTATTTAATGATAGGTTTGCATTTACAAGATCGCTTGAGCAACTATAACCTTGAATTGAACAAGTTGAACGTGTTACGACATCTGATGGACGACTGAAATAGTCGCCATTAGCCGTTGCTAGATCTGGATTTGTATCGTAGATTGAGTTCATCAATTGACCCCATAGGCGGTTTACACGTTCAGATGGTTTACCGTAATAGCCTGAACCATAATCTAATGTTTTAGGCATATCATAGCCTAACCAAACTCCTAATGAAATGTCTTTGTTATAACCCATAAACCATACATCGTTATAGTTTTGTGTTGTACCAGTTTTAGCAGCAAAGTCCGCATTGAACTTTAATGTGCCATTTGCTTTTTTACCTGTTCCAGAATCTAAAACATCTCGTAGCATATCATTAATAATATAAGATGTAGCTTGGGAGAATACTTTTTTAGATTTTGATTTATGTTTATAGATTGTTTTGCCATCTTTGTCAACAATTTTAGTAATCATATAAGCATCAACATATTTACCACCATTAGCAAACGTTGCAAATGCATTGGTGTTTTCCTCTACAGTAGAACCAACTTGCAAGCCGCCTAGTGCAGCAGAATAAGTTGTACGGTCTGTTTCTGTGATGTATTCAAAACCTAGTTTATCTAAGTAATTCATAGGTTTATTAGCAAAGTTTAAACCATATAAACGTACAGCGGGTAAGTTTAATGAGTTTTTCAATGCGTAACGTGCAGAAACAATCCCTTTTGGTGTAGCACCGCCATAGTTTTCAAGAGGCTTAGCAGTTGACCAACCATGAGATGTTACTTCAACATCTGGCAGGGCACTACCGGCGCTAATAATTCCTTTTTCAATTGCTGGTCCATAAACAAGCAATGGTTTAATAGTAGAACCAGGCTGACGCTTAGACGACGTTGCATGATTTAAATTTTCTAAATCATAGTCGCGACCACCAATGAAACTTTTGATTTTACCAGTAGCATTTTCAATTGCCATTGCACCTACTTGCACAGGGGCCTCAACTGTTTTTGTTTCGCCGGTTTCTTTATCGGTTGTTTGTGTTGATAATGTTGTGCCATAACTTGAGAAATTCGTTTTAACATTATTCATCGCATCATACATCTTTTTATCAACAGTCGAATAAATTTTATAACCTTTTGTACGTAATTCACGGTCAGCTAAAATTTCATATTTTTCACGAAGGCGTGCTTCTTCATCAAGACGATTTGTATCAATACCATCTTTTTTTGCAAGGATTTTAGCCATTTCTTCTGTTGCACGTTTTTCAATTTCAGTTGTTACATAAGGGTATTTTTCCGTTGCGCGAGGTTCGCGTTCACGGAAATCTTTTTTTATGTTATATTTTAATGCTTTTTTATATTGTTTTGTTGTGATTTTATCAGTTTCATGCATACGATATAACACAGTTTTCATACGGTTAATACCAATTTTTAATTGCTTATTATCTTTTAAAGCACCTGATTGCGTATAAGGTGTATAAGCATATGGAGATTGCGGAATACCAGCAATATATGCAGCTTGTGCTAGGTTTAAATCTTTTGCTTTGACGTTAAAAATACCTTCTGCTGCCGTCTCGACCCCAGCGATGTTTGTGCCCGTAGAGTTACGACCATAAGGGATAACATTTAAGTAGGCCTCTAAAATTTCATCTTTTGTCATGAATTTTTCCAAACGCTTTGCAAGTAATAATTCTTTTGCTTTACGTTCGTAAGATACTTCATTCGTTAAGATTTGGTTTTTAATTAATTGCTGTGTTAGCGTAGAACCCCCTGTTTGAGAGTCTGAATTTGAAATATCTTGGAATAAACCACGTAATACCGCTTTTGGCACGATACCATCGTGATTTTCAAAGTTTTCATCCTCAGTTGCGATTACAGCATTAATAAGATCTGGTGATACTTTATTTAGTGTAATTTCTGTACGTTCCAAATCTGTACGCATTTTCCCTAAGTATTGATTGCCCGCAAAGTATAGTTTACTCGTTTCTTCATAATTGTGAACGGTAGAAACCATTTCTTGTTTTGAAACAAGTGGTTCTTCTTTTACGAGTGAGGCAAAATAACCTGCGCCAATCGACCCGACAAATACGATACCAAGAGCGATGATAAGAGCGAATAGTAGCAGAAGATTTCGCACAACGCTTGTCGTAATACGGAAATATTTCATCCAAGTTTTATTCGATAATTCATCGATTCGTGCATCAAATTGGTCGACCCATTGTTTGATTTTATTCACTCACATGACGTTGCAAAAAGCTCACCAAGGCGTGATGTTGCTACTTTCTGAACGCCTTCCTCCTTTATGTTCTAAATTAAGGGACTACATTAGTGCAACGGCTAACATAGTTTTGAATGTTGTTGTCAAAATGTATTATGTATCATTTACTGATTCATACACTACATCTTACCCTAATACGTCATTAATATGCCACTCAAAAATAATTGGCACCTATTAGTGTTTTATTTCACTAAAATCTCGTCTATTATACCATATTCACGTTCTTTTATTGACAATTGATTTTGGAACAGTGATAATAGCCTATATATGATTCGAACGGTGATGAATGCGAAGTAATCAGTGGATTCCCTGTATAGAGATCTAGCGGTTGGTGGAAGCTAGTCATAATGCATTGATGAATTACACATTCTGAGGGAGACGTATACGCTGCGATAAGGCGAAAAGAAGCGGGAGATTTTTTATCTCCAAGCCGGGTGGTACCGCGTTATACGTCCCTAACGTCCCTGCATCAATTTTTATTGATGGCAGGGACGTTTTTATTTTATACGTCATATGAAGAGGAACGGATCGTACGTAGTTTTGTTCCCAAAAAAAGACGCTTAAATTTTAGGAGGAATAACAATGACAAATGCTTTAATTGAAGATTTAAAATGGCGCGGCCTATTGTACCAACAAACAGACGAGGAAGGTATGGCAAAGTTATTAGACGATGAAAAAGTAGCATTATATGTTGGCGTAGACCCAACAGCGGATTCTATGCATATCGGTCATATTGTGCCAATGTTAACACTACGTCGTTTTCAACAAGCAGGGCACCAACCAATTCTTTTAGTTGGTGGAGCTACGGGTATGATTGGAGATCCTTCAGGTCGTTCAACGGAACGTAACCTTTTAACTGGAGAACAAATTGAACATAATGTGAATTGTATTAAAGGTCAACTTCGACGCATTTTTGATTTTAATAATGAAGCAAACGGCGCGCAATTAGTAAATAATTACGACTGGTTTGGTAATATGACAACAATCGAATTTTTACGCGATTTCGGTAAATTGATTAACATCAATTACATGCTTGGTAAAGATACCATTTCTTCTCGTTTAGAATCAGGTCTATCATTCACAGAATTCACATACACATTAATTCAAGGTATGGACTTCAATCATTTATACAATCACCACAATGTACGTATTCAAGTAGGAGGTTCAGATCAATGGGGTAACATTACCACTGGTCTTGAAGTTATTCGTAAAACACATGATGAAGAAGCAAAAGCATATGGCTTCACAATTCCACTAGTAACAAAAGCTGATGGTACAAAATTCGGTAAAACAGCAGGTGGCGCAGTATGGTTAGATGCAGAAAAAACATCTCCATATGAATTCTACCAGTTCTGGTTAAATACGGGCGATGCTGATGTTGTAAAATACTTGAAAATTTTCACATTCTTATCTCGTGAAACGATTGAAGCATTAGAAGAAAAAGTAGCAACAGAAGCACATTTACGTGAAGCGCAAAAAACATTAGCATCTGAAATGACAAAATTAATTCACGGCGAAGAAGGTTTAGAACAAGCACTTAAAATTACAGCTGCTTTATTCTCAGGTGATTTAAAAGCATTATCAGTAGAAGAAATGAAAGTAGCATTTTCAGGGGTTCCTTCAGTAGAAGTAGCAAAAGAAGATGCTAATATTGTTGATTTATTAGTAGAAGCAAAAATTTCATCATCAAAACGTCAAGCACGTGAAGATGTAACAAATGGTGCAATTTCTGTGAATGGTGAGAAAGTAAAAGAATTAGACTATACAGTTGATACAAAAGACCGTTTAGAAGATGCCTTTACAATTATTCGTCGTGGCAAGAAAAATACTTTATGGTGAAATTTGCATAACTAAAAAAAGAGTTTCTCTCTAATAATGGGAGAAACTCTTTTTTATTTGCTAAGATGCTGAATAATTTTAGTTGCTTGATTAGGATCATAACCTAAAATCCAGTGCCCTTCAAGAAGTGTTTGAGGTGCCCCTAAACGTCCTGTTTGCGCCATTAAATATTGAGAAATTTCAGGTCCATCAATTAAAATTGTTTCAAATTCAATTTGTTGTTCCAGTAAAAATTTTTTCATTAATGTACAGTAACCACAGTTGGGCGTCGAATAAATAGTTGCTTTCATTTCATCACATGTCCTTTCATGTTAAGCTAACTATAGCGAATATTTTTAAAATACTCAAGGGAGGTACAGTATGCAACATATTACAGCAGAAAAAGTACAACACTTGCTAGAAGAAGGAGAAACCTTGCATGTAGTTGATGTTAGGGAGGATTTTGAAGTAGCACATGGGATGATTCCGGAAGCTATTCATATACCTCTAGGAGAGTTACCATATCGTATATCAGAGCTTGACCAAAGAGTTCCGTATATTTTTGTTTGCAAAGCAGGTGTACGTAGCTATAATGCAGCTACATATATGGAAAGTATGGGGTTTGAAACGACAAATTTAAGTGATGGTATGCTTGGCTGGTTAGGTCCATTAACATTACTAGAAGTGGAGGGAAATAAATGAATTTAGAATTATTCAAGTTAGCTTGGAAAAGTCCCAGAGAAGCAATTCATTATGTGAATAAAAATAATTTCTCAAAATATTGGTTTGTACTATTTTTAGCAGGTTTTGGTAATGTTATTTTTAGTAATATTGACGACAAAACATTTGAAATTACTTGGTTACAAGTATTAGTGTCAGTCATTTTAGCCATTCCAAGTGTCTGGCTAGGCGCGATTATTGCCGGTTTCTTTACTCACTTTATTGCAAAGTGGTTTTTCAAAGGAACAGGGACATTTAAAGAAATGCGAAAAGGTTATTATGTATCGCTTTTACCTTATGTCATTGCTACACCAGTAGCATTGATTTATGTGATTTTATCAAAAGTAGCAGCGTTTAACTTAGAATATTTTGTTTTATTTATGAGTTTATTAATTGTTGTTATTGGGATTGTGACACTCGTCTTAGAAGTTATTGTTATTTCAGAGGTAGAAAAATTATCTATTGGACGTTCAATCGGTGTTATTATCGTTATGATTATTTTTGGTATTATTCTAGTTTTCTTCATTGTATTTATCGTTGCGAGTATTTTACTGTTAATTGGTTTTGGGTCGTAATAAATAAAAAAAGCAGATTGCCTTTTGGCAATCTGCTTTTTTAAATACGCTACTAGCGAGAGTAGAACTCTACGATGTACGCTTCGTTGATTTCAGAAGATAATTCAGAACGTTCTGGTAAACGTACGAAAGTACCTTCTTTTTTGTCAGCGTCGAAAGTTAAGTATTCAGGAACGAATGTGTTAACTTCGATAGCTTCGTTTACAGCAGTAAGGTTAAGAGATTTTTCACGAAGAGAAATAACTTGACCTGGTTTTACGCTGTAAGATGGGATATCAACGCGTTTACCATCAACTGTTACGTGGCCATGGTTTACTAATTGGCGAGCTGCACGACGAGTGCGAGCTAAACCTAAACGGTAAACTAAGTTGTCAAGGCGAGTTTCAAGTAAGATCATGAAGTTTTCACCGTGTACACCTTGTTGTTTGCCAGCTTTAACGAATACGTTGTGGAATTGACGTTCAGTCATACCATACATGTGGCGTAATTTTTGTTTTTCTTGTAATTGTAAACCGTACTCAGAGATTTTTTTGCGTTGAGTAGGGCCGTGTTGACCTGGAGCGTATGGACGTTTTTCGATTTCTTTACCAGTACCGCTTAAAGAAATGCCTAAACGACGAGATAGTTTCCAAGATGGACCTGTATATCGAGACATTTAAAGTCCCTCCTATGATTTTTATTTGGTATAAAACAAAAATCAGTCGTATTTAGTTATAACTGACATTTTGCTTTCATGTATGTTCGTTCATGCAGCCGACGAATTACTTATACACCATCTAGTTAAAAACTAGAGGAACAAACTGAACAGCTATACCATACAACCGCTGCGTTTATTTTACACAAGAGCTATTGTACGGGAAGAGATAGTATAAAGTCAAGCGTAAAACAAAAGATGCTATATACTATAAGTATTTTTCAAGTGTGCGAGCAAATAACTCAATGCCTTCTTTATCTATTTCTGAAAAACGAGAAACTGTAGGGCTATCAATATCTAATACACCGTATAAAGAGCCATTTTTAGAAAGCGGAACGACGACTTCAGAATTCGTAGCGGCATCACAGGCGATATGACCAGGGAAGTCATGTACATCTGTTACTAGCTGTGTTTCCATTGTTTTTGCGGCTGTACCACAAACACCTCGTCCAATTGCGATGTGTACACAAGCAGGTAAGCCTTGGAACGGACCAAGTAATAATTCGTCTTCTTTATAAAGGTAGAAACCACACCAGTTGACATCGTCTAAAAACTGATTAAGTAATGCAGAAGCATTGCTTAAAATAGCGATTTGATCTTTTTCTCCTTCTAATAGTGCGGATAATTGTTTTGATAATAGTGTATATTGGGCAATTAAATCGCCATCGTATGCTTTTTTTTCGAACATAATTGTTCCTCCAATTATTTTATAATGTCAGTATAATATTTGTGTAAATCTGCTACTTGATGCGCATCGGAGCCAAATATCAGTGGTAAGCCAATATTTTTTGCGTAAGTAATATATGGTTTAGGTGGATAGGGTTCCTTACAATATTTCTTAGAAAGGCCGGCACTATTCACATCCAATTCATAGCCATCTTCAAGCATCGTATCTAAAATATGATGTATATGTGCCTCATCATTAATTGTTTGGCCATGTGCGAGTTGGAATTTATGAATAAGTGTAGGGTGACCGATTCTTTTTGGTTTAAAGCGTCCTAGATCCGCTTTAATCGATTGCATAACTGTATCGTAATACAATTTATAAACTGCAGCAACAGAACCTACCTCAGCTGCAAAGTTATTAAATACTTCAGTTGAAAAATCGATACACGTGTACTGTCCTTGATGTTTTAAAAAATGAACGGATAAGATAGCATCATCAAATAGATAGCCAAATTCATTTAAAAAATCGGTTGTTTGTTTTTCGAATCCGACTATGTAATCTAACTCTACTCCTAAACGAATTTTAATTTTATTTGCATAATCCGTTTGAAGTTTTTGAATTTCGGAAACGTATTGATAAAAGGCTTTTTTCGTCATAAAGCTATCCTGATCAGGTGTGGGGTCGATAAATCCATTTGGAATGGGTGCATGCTCAGTAAAAGTAATGTCACCGAATCCTTCGTTAATTGCTTTTTCAATATAGCTAATTAGTGTATCAGTTGAACCGTGTGGGCAATATGGTGAGTGAATATGGCCATCTCGTTTCATAGAACTCCCTCCAATTTAGTGGAAAAATGATGAAAATGTATAGAAATCGATAAACAAAAGTAATAAAAACATGGTACTATTAAACATAATATAGAATAAGAAAAGTAAATAGTACAAGGACAAGGGGGACTTACGATGATCAAATATATTATTCCAATCATCATCGTACTAATCGTAATTATAGCAGTCATCTTTGTTTTTCGTAACAAGCATCTAACAGAGATGCGCCGACTGCAAGCGCTAAAAGATGATCTTCAGAAAAAACCAGTACAAGAAGAACTAGCGAAAGTCAAAGGCTTAAATATGAATGGTCAAACAGAAGCAATGTTTGAGAGCTGGAAAAACAAGTGGGAAAATTTAGATGATCAAGAGTTCCCTAAAATCGACAACTTGTTACATGCATTACGTGGTAATGTTGATCGTTTCCAATTTGGGAAAGCAACGATTGTAGAACAAGAAATTGAATCACATATTCATGGGGCAGATAAAATAATTGATCAAATTTTAGAAGAGTTAGATCATTTATTAAACAGCGAAAAACAAAGTAGCATTGAAATTGAACAACTTCAAGAGCAATATAAAACATCAAGAAAAACGCTACTAGCACATCAGTATTCATTTGGACCAGCGGCACGTCCACTTGAAGAACGTCTAGAATTATTTAATCCACAATTTGAAGATTATCACCAGTTAACAGATGCCGGAGATTATTTGAAGGCACGTGAAATTGTGGAACATTTGAATCGTGAAGGGCAAGAAATTTTTAAATTAATTTCAACAATTCCAGGGTTACTTAGAGAAATCCAAAAACAAATTCCATCAGATTTACAGGAGTTGCGTTTAGGTCATAATGAAATGGAAGAGACAGGGTTCTTTCTTAAACATTTGGAAATTTTAGAATGGATTCAAGCGACCGAGCTAGAATTAACAGAGCTAAAAGATAAAATTGCGGAGTTAGATATTGGTACGGCAGAGCTTCGCGTTCAAGAAATTCGTGAAGACATCGAACATTATTTTGATTGTCTCGAAGCAGAATATAACTCGAAAAAATATGTTGATCAGTATGTAACACCTGTAGGTACACGTTTACATGAAGTGCTATCGTACACATTAGCTACTGCTCGTGAAACAGAAGAAGTACAAAAGGGCTATCATTTAACGGGTGACGAAATTGCGACACCATTGAATTGTAAGCAAGAACTTGTAACCGTACAACAGCGCTATGAGACAATTGTACATGAATTAGAGGAGCATCAAGCGGCTTATACAATGGTAGAAGGCGAACTAAAAGAAATTGCAAATGATGCAGAGCGTATTTTTGAAGAGCAAGATGCATTTTCGGATCGTTTAAAAAATTTACGTATTGACGAAAATAATGCGTCTGATACGTTGAAGCAATTAACCGCAACACTGCGAGAGACGGAACGTCGATTACATAAGGCAAATATTCCAGGTATTCCAGATGACATCGAGTCTCGTTTGTCAGAAGCAGATGAACAATTGTTTGTTGCAGATCAAAAATTGAAAGCTGTACCACTTGATATGCCAGAAGTTTTTGAAGCAGTAAAAACTGCAGAATTAGCTGTTACAGAAACGACAAAGCATGTAGATAGCATGATTGAAGATGTGAAGTTAGTAGAGCTACTGATTCAATATGGTAATCGCTACCGTACAACAAAGCCTGGTATGAATGATAGCCTAGTTGAAGCAGAGGATGCATTCAATAATATGCGTTATTCAAAGGCGCTTGAAATTGTTGCGAAAGCGGTTGAGAAAGCAGAACCAGGGGCGCTTAAAAAGATGGAAGAGTTAGTTGATGAAGTATTAAGTAAATAACCATTAATTAGTGCATCAGAATAAAAAATATCTGATGCACTTTTTTTATTGGTTCAAATTCCTGTTAAAGCACATTTTTTGTTATATAATATGTACTTAGCAAAAGACATATGTTTTTGTTAGAAGGAAGGAATTGACACAATGATTTATCTTGATCACAGTGCAACAACGAAGCCAAGCGCTGATGTCATGAAAGCATTCGTACAAGCAAATGAACGCTATTATGCCAATCCTGCGTCTCTTCATGAAATGGGCGTTGAAGTGAATGTATTACTAAATCGTTCTCGTGAACAAATAGCAGGGCTTATTCATACAGAACCTGAACATGTTATTTTTACATCAGGTGGCTCAGAATCAAATAATTTTTTAATTAAAGGAATTGCACGCGCAAATACACATCGCGGAAAACATATTATCGTTTCAAGTATCGAGCATGCTTCTGTTTTAGAAACAGCTCGTGCATTAGAAAAAGAAGGATTTCATGTTGATTATGTTGATGTCGATAAGCACGGTGTTGTTGATCTAAATGATTTAAAAGCAAAATTAACAAAAGATACAGTTGTCGTAAGTATTATGCATGTTAATAATGAGATAGGTGCTATTCAACCAATTGAAGAAATTGCAAAAATTGTTCATGAGGGCAGTCGTGCATTTTATCATGTAGATGCTGTACAAAGCTTTGGTAAATTGCCAGTTTACTTTAACGGTGAATTAGGTCCAGATGCGATTTCTGTTTCTGGCCATAAAATTAATGGGTTAAAAGGAACGGGGATTGCAGCACTTAGAAAACGTACAACAATCGAAGCAATTATTCACGGAGGAGGTCAAGAAATGGGCCTTCGTAGCGGTACGGTGGCTGTACCACAAGATGTTGCAATCGCAAAAGCAGCTCGTTTGGCGGAGCAGCATCGCACTGAAAATGTGCAACAGTATATAAAATGGCGCAATGCAATCCACACATTTTTAGAGCCTATGGAAGATGTGTATGTGCTTTCTTCAAATGAAGGAGCACCGCATATCGTATCATGTTCAATTCGTGGTATTAAAGGTGAAGTAATTGTGAATGCAATGCAACGTCAAGGCGTGATTGTTTCAACTTCAAGCGCTTGTCACTCAAAAGACAATCAAATTAGCCATGTTGTACAAGCCGTCGGGGTTCCAGACGGATTTGCACGTGGTGTTATTCGTATAAGCTTTGGGCAAGGTTTAACAGACGCAGATATTGAAAAATTTAAAGAGACATTTTCAAATGTCGTGAAACAAGTAAGAGGAGAGATTAAAACCCATGAAATGGCATGAGATTTTAGTACGTTACGGTGAAATTACGACGAAAGGGCGTAACCGTAATCAATTTATTAATCGTCTACGCGATAATTTAAAAAGCACGTTCAAAGATTTAGAAGGTATGAAAATTCGTTTAGAGCGAGATCGTATGTATATTAGCAGTCCATCAGATGACGATATGAATGCATTAATTGAACGCTTACCAGATGTGTTCGGTATTCAATCATTTAGCCCCGTAGCAGAATGTGCAACGGATTTAGAAGCAATGAAAGCATTAGGTAAAGAAATCGTTGCAGGTTTAAATTATAAAGGAAAATCATTCAAAGTGAATGTGAAGCGCTCATATAAAAAATTTGAATTAGAAACATATGAATTAAATCGTGTAATCGCAAGCCATGTATTAAGTGAATTACCAGGTATGACTGTTGAAATGAAAAATCCAGATATCGAATTACGTGTAGAAGTACGTGAAGAAGCCACATATATGTCAGTAGATGTGATTCCTGGCGCTGCTGGCTTACCTGTAGGTTCAAATGGTAAAGCCTTATTACTATTATCTGGTGGTATTGATAGCCCAGTAGCAGCTTATTTAATGATGAAACGTGGCGTAACAGTAGAAGCGATTCACTTCTTTAGTCCACCGTTTACAAGTGATCAATCGTTAGGGAAAGTAAAAGAATTATCTCAAATTGTAAGTAAATTTGGGGGTAAAATTCGTTTGCATGTTATTCCTTTTACAGAAATTCAACAAACGATTCAACAAGCGGTACCTAAAAATGTCACAATGACTACAACACGCCGACTGATGATGCAAGTAGCAGATTTAGTACGGGAAGAGACAAAATGTAAAGCGCTTGTTACAGGTGAAAATTTAGGTCAAGTAGCTTCACAGACGTTGGATAGCTTAGCAGCGATTAACGCAGTAACAAATACACCGATTCTACGTCCATTGATTACGTATGATAAATTAGAAATTATCGATATTGCGCAAAAAATTGGTACGTATGAAACGTCGATTATTCCATTTGAAGATTGCTGTACAGTATTTACGCCGGCGAATCCAAAAACAAAACCTCGTATAGAAAAATTGGAATACTACGAAAGCTTTACAGATTTTGATGAAATGATTGCAAAAGCGGTGCGTAATCGTGAAATACATGATTTCCCTAAGAAAGAAGTCAAAGCAGACTTTGATGATTTACTATAAGAAAAAAACTTTTCCGGAATCTCTCGAATTTTTTCGAGAGATTTTTTGTGTTTTAAACAGAAAAATATTCCTTTTTCGAGAAAATAAATGTAAAATATAAATGTATAAAAATTCCAATGATTTTTATATGACAAATGTTAGTACAAGGTACTAATGTTTAGTGTTAGTATGTGGTTAATTGATAAACGAATCGAGTTATTTATTAGGGGGAGTTCATATGGAACAAAAAGATCTTATCGCACCACAACGCTATAATTTAGCGGAGGAAATTCGTCGATTTGCAACTGGGGAAAACCGTACGGCACTAATTTATGAAGATGAAGCGGGCAACAAAAATCAGATTTCATATGATGATTTAGTAAAACGCGCTAACAAGGTATCACATGCATTACAAGCACAGGGGTTACAAAAAGGTGATGTCATGCTTGTTATGGTACCAAGATTGATTCAGGCATATACAATTTACCTAGCTGCCATTCAAGCAGGCATTGTTGTAATTCCAAGCTCTGAAATGCTTCGTGCAAAAGACATTGATTATCGCATTACACATAGCCATGCAAAAGCAGTGGTTGCGTATGCGCCATTAATTGATGAGTTTGAATACGCTGAGCATGTGGAAGGCTTAAAAAAATTCACGATTGGTGAAGCAGAAGGATGGATAAATCTTTCAACGTTTGCCGATGACTTTAGCGAAGACTTTGATGTGGCAGACACAAATAGCAAAGATACAGTCTTTCTTTCTTACACAAGTGGAACAACTGGTAACCCTAAGGCAGCAGTTCACACACATTCATGGGCATACGCGCATTTACGTACAGCATCACGTGCGTGGTTAGGTGCCGAAGAAGGTCGTGTTGTTTGGGCAACAGCAAGTCCAGGCTGGCAAAAATGGATTTGGAGCCCCTTCTTATCTGTATTAGGAACAGGTGCAATTGGCTTTATTTATAATGGTCATTTTGAGCCGAATAAATATTTACAACTACTACAAGATTATAAAGTCGAAGCATTATGCTGCACACCAACGGAATATCGTATTATGTCAAAAATCGAAAATTTAGGTGACTATGATTTAAGTCAGCTTCAAAGTGCTGTTTCAGCAGGTGAACCACTAAATATTGAAGTAGTAGATACATTCTTACGTGAATTTAATCTACTTGTACGTGATGGCTATGGTCAAACAGAAAATACATTACTAGTTGGAACAATGTTAGGTATGGAGCCTCGTCCGGGCTCAATGGGACGTCCGACTCCTGGGAATATTGTTGATATTATTAATGAAGACGGTGAACCTTGTTTACCAGGCGTTGTTGGGAATATTGCTGTCCATAAAACGACACCAGCATTATTTAAAGAATACTTTGAAGACCCAGAGCGTACAGCTAAACAATATATCGGTGATTACTACATTACGGGTGACCGTGCACGTAAAGATGAGGATGGTTATTTCTGGTTTGAAGGTAGACGTGATGATATCATCATTAGTTCTGGTTATACGATTGGACCATTTGAAGTGGAAGATGCGCTTATAAAACACCCTTCTATCTCAGAATGTGCAGTTGTCGCAAGTCCACATGAATTACGTGGTGCGATTGTAAAAGCATTTGTTGTATTAAAAGATACAGCTCGCCGCGAAGACCCCACGTTTGTTAAAGAACTACAAAACTTTGTTAAAGAGCATACAGCACCATATAAATATCCTCGCGCTATTGAATTTTTAGATGAATTACCAAAGACAGCATCTGGTAAAATTCGTCGTATTGAATTGCGTGAAGCGGAATATCAAAAATAGTAACAACTAAAAAAGCAGGTTTGTGTTCTCTCACACATAAACCTGCTTTTTGCTATTTACTTTTGTGAAACCAACTCCCTATAATAAACACATTGATTTAAAAAGGGGATGCTTGAATGCAATATGATAAACAAGGAATGATTGCGGCATTTATTGCGTATGTTTTATGGGGGCTATTCCCACTGTATTGGAAAGCATTAACGTATGTAGATAGTGCAGAAATTTTAGCGAGTCGCGTTATTTGGAGTTTTATTCTAACGCTTATTTTTGTTGTGATTTTACGAAAAGGCCATCAGTTAATTCGTGATGTGAAGGAGCTATGGCAGCATCAAAAAACATTTTGGACATTGGCTGTAGCAGCTTATTTAGTAACATTGAATTGGTTTTTATACATTTGGGCAGTCAATCATAATCACATTTTGGAAACAAGCCTAGGCTATTATTTAAACCCAATTGTTTCTATATTACTAGGCATCATTTTCTTAAAGGAGCGTTTAGCAAAAGCACAATTGGTTGGTGTTATAATAGCCGTTATTGGTGTTGCTATTATGATTATTAATTATGGTACAATCCCATATGTTTCATTTGGTTTGGCGCTATCATTTGGTTTTTATGGCTTATTGAAAAAGCGTATCCAATTAGATGCTACACGTGGTTTAGTTATTGAAACAGCATTTGTGTTACCTATCGCATTACTGTATTATGCTTATTTAGCAATTGAAGGAAAAATGTCATTTGGTATGGTAGACTTAAATACAACTGTACTTTTAATTGGCGGAGGCGCTGTAACAGCTATTCCACTTATTTTATTTGCAGTGGGTGCACAAAAAATCCCGCTTTATCTTGTTGGGTTTATTCAATATGTCGCACCTACCATGACGTTGTTATTAGGCGTCTTTGTATATGGTGAATCATTTGGTTCTGTAGAGATGCTGTCATTTGGCTTTATATGGCTAGCGTTAATTATTTTCTCTGTATCAACAATTGTAGAGGTACGGAAGCATCATTAATTGAGAGGGGTTTATTGAATATGAATGCAAAACGTTGGTGGGCAATCGGGATTGCAATTTTCCTATTTGTTGCTTCAACTGGTATTACAGCGATGAAATCACTTATGGCTCAAGATTTTAGTGGGCAGTTGACATCATTGTTAGATGAATCAGAAGAGGAAACATTATTTGAAGAAAAAACAGTAGCATCGGGTAATTTAGATTCTCGTATTGCTGTATTAACAGTAGACGGTACAATTCAAGATACAGGAGATTCTGCATCTCTTTTATCTTCAGAAACATATAACCATCAAGCATTTTTAGAGCAACTTCAACAAGTGAAAGATGACGAAACTGTAAAAGGTATTATTTTAAAGGTTAATTCACCAGGTGGTGGAGTCATCGAATCAAAGCAAATTTATGAAGCAATTAAAGCAATTCAAAAAGATCGTAAAATCCCTGTGTATTCTTCAATGGGCTCAATGGCTGCGTCTGGCGGTTATTATATTTCAGCACCTGCAGATAAAATCTTTGCAGATGAAGAAACAATGACCGGTTCAATTGGAGTTATTATGCAAGGTGTTAATTATTCAAAATTAGCCGAAAAATATGGTATTGAATTTGAAACAATTAAAACAGGTCCATATAAAGATATTATGAGTGGCTCACGTGAAATGACAAAGGATGAACGTAAAATTTTACAAGATATGGTCAATGAATCATACAACCGTTTCTTAAATGTCATTGCAGATGGCCGTGATATGTCAAAAGCAGATGTGAAAAAATTGGCAGACGGTCGTATTTATAGTGGTTCACAAGCTAAAAAAGTAGGTTTAGTAGATGAGTTAGGCTATGAGGAAGATGCGATTGCTTCAATGAAAAAAGACTATGATTTAAAAAATGCAGAAGTATTTGAATACACAGCGAACTCAGATTGGACATCGATGTTTGCAGTGAAAGTAAACTCCATTTTATCAGGTTCAGCTGATTCGCAAATAATCGGGAAATTATTAGCAAACTACAACAGTGCACCACGTATGATGTACTTATATGGTGAAGAGTAGGAGGGCGAATCATGGAGCAAACTTACGATACAACCTATGAAGCGAAGGTAGCGGGGTTTTGGATTCGTTTTTGTGCATATCTTGTGGACATTTTAATTGTTTGGGCTGTGTTGAAACTATTAATCGTACACAATTTATTTAGTATCACAGGTCTTGATAGTGTCACAGTGTGGGTATTTCAGTTAGAAGATATTGTAGCAGGTCTGTTATTTTATTTATATTTTGTCATCATGACAAAAATAAACGGTCAAACACTTGGAAAAATGATATTTGGGTTAAAGGTTGTTACGGATATGGGGACACCATTAACTTGGACGACTGTTATTGTACGAGAATGGTTTGGCCGCTATATTTCAGCCACCATTCAGCTACTTTATCTCATTGTGGCTATCACACCACAGCATAAAGCAGTGCATGATTATTTAGCTGATACGCATGTTGTTCATGAAAATACATTTAAATTAGTGAAAAAGAAGCAACTTCCTCCATTTACTGAAGTGAAAGAGTTGCAAGGTGAAGGGCAAGTTTAGTAAAATTGGGATAGATTATTTAGGAGGCGTTGTGAACATGGTACAAGTAACATTCGGTAATAACCCAGTCACTCTAGTTGGACAAGAAATTAAAGTAGGCGACAAAGCACCTGATTTTAAAGTGCTTGATAATGCGCGTGCTGAAAAAACATTAGCAGATTACGCAGGTAAAAAACTTTTAATTAGCGTAGTGCCTTCATTAGACACAGGCGTTTGTGATCAACAAACACGTAAATTTAACGAAGCTGCTAGTGAACTAGGTGAAGACTACAAAGTTTTAACAGTTTCTGTAGACCTACCATTCGCTCAAAAACGTTGGTGCGGTAATGCAGGCGTTGAAAACGTTGAAACATTATCAGACCATTATGCAGTATCATTTGGTGATGCATATGGCGTACACATGAAAGAACACCGCTTACTAGCTCGCTCAATCTTCGTAATTAACGAAGCAGGCGAAGTGACATATGTGGAATATGTATCTGAAGGTACAAACCACCCAGATTACGATAAAGCGTTAGAAGCATTAAAAGCACTTTAATCGTTATTACTTACGTTTTGAACGAGATGTCCTCTTGCATTTTTGGATGAGGACATCTTTTTCACGTTTAAAGGAGAACTTACTTAAAAATGGAAAAAATAGAACAATTATTTACGTTTATCGATAACACAGCAGGGAGTGTACAAGAGGCTAAAAATGTATCTTATTTAGAAGGTGTATTAGCCGCATTAAATGGCTGGTTAGATGGTGAAAACGTACCAGAAGGCGAATGGGAACGCAATGACATTCGTAAAGGAATTCAATTAGCCTTATTAAAAGGTATGCGAGAAAGTGCGCAAGTCAATCATCAAATGACACCGGATTCTCTAGGATTACTAGTAGGTTATTTAGTGGAACAATTCTTTGAAGAACAATTAACGAAAAAAGAAACAATTACAATGCTTGACCCAGCTGTTGGGACAGGGAACTTATTACTAACGGTTATGAATTTAATTGGTGATCAAGTAACAGGGGCGGGTATCGAATTAGATGATTTATTGATTCAACTTGCAGCAGCTTCTGCAGATTTACAACAGCAGCCAGTGGCGTTGTACCATCAAAATGCTTTAATGCCCTTATTAATTGACCCAGTAGATGCAGTTGTTTGTGACGTGCCGGTTGGTTACTATCCAGACGAAGAGTATGCAAACGCGAATTATACAATTCATGCAGAAGAAGGTATGACGTATGCGCATCATTTATTCATTGAAAAATCAATCAATCAATTACGTGACGGCGGCTATGCATTCTTCTTAGTGCCAAGTATGATTTTTGAATCTGAGCAAGCACGTCAGCTATTTACGTATATTAAAACAAATACGTGGATTCAAGCGGTTATTCAGTTACCTAGCACATTATTTAAAAAAGAACAAATGGCAAAAAGTATTTTTGTTGTACAGAAGAAATCAGCTACAGAAAAACCTGTAAAAGATGTGTTATTAGCAAAAGTGCCGAGCCTATCAAACCCACAAGCATTAGAGCAATTTTTCGCTCGTGTGCGTCAGTGGAAAAAGGATGAAGAAAAATAATAAAAGAGGATGCCATCCCCGGCATCCTCTTTTTTGTAGCTTTAAGGCAATTATTAAGCGTCTAATTCGCTTGGTGTACGAACAACTAATACGTCGCATTTTGCTGAGCGTACGATGTTAGCTGATACAGAACCGATTAGGAAACGTTCTACTGCGTTAAGACCAGTTGCACCACAAATGATTAAATCTGCTTCTGTTTTTTGAGAGATTTCTTTTGTGATCATTGTTTTAGGAGAACCGTATTCGATTACAGCTTCAGCTTTAACACCAGCTTGTTCTGCTTCAGCTTTGTATTCGCTTAATTTTTCTTCAGCAAATTCTTTCGCACGTTCTTGGATTGAACGGTCGTATGCTTCGATTGCAGCGAATGAACGTGTATCAATGATGTTTACTAAGTGTAATGTTGCATCATTACGTTTTGCTACTTCCACTGCTTTGTGAAATGCATATTTCGCTTCATCTGAACCATCTACTGCTACTACGATATTATTATAAGTTGCCATAACTAAATTCCTCCCTACTCGTTATATCCACATTATAACATTTTCTTTTGTAAAAGATAGGCTAAAAATTAACAGATAATTGAAGGAATATTGAACTTTATTGGTGATAATATTTTAATGCTATAGTAAATAGGAAATAGAAATAACGAAAACTTCTTTCAACCATTATTTTGAAATAGTTGATTAAAAAGGATGTACAAAAAAACACCACATGTTACAATGGAATTGCTTAACCACTATGGAAGCGCTTACTAAAGAAATTATTGGAGGCTTGACGCAAATGATTATTGGTGTACCTAAAGAAGTTAAAAACAACGAAAATCGTGTAGCAATGACGCCTGCGGGGGTAGTTCACTTAACAACATTCGGACATGAGGTTGTCGTGGAAACAAATGCCGGTGCTGGCTCAGCGTTTACAGATGAAGAGTATGTAGCAGCAGGGGCACGTATTGTTGATACGGCAGCAGATGCATGGAATGTTGATATGGTCATGAAAGTAAAAGAACCGATTGAGCAAGAGTTTGGTTTCTTTAGCGAAGGATTAATTTTATTTACGTATTTACATTTAGCTCCAGAACCTGAGTTAACAAAAGCATTAGTTGATAGTAAAGTGACAGCCATTGCATACGAAACAGTGCAGTTAGCGGATGGCTCACTACCACTATTAACACCAATGAGTGAAGTGGCTGGTCGTATGGCAACACAAATTGGTGCTCAGTATTTAGAAAAAATTCATGGTGGTAAAGGGATTTTATTAAGCGGTGTCCCGGGTGTTGAACGTGGAAAAGTAACAATTATTGGTGGCGGTCAAGCTGGTGAAAATGCGGCGAAAATTGCTGTAGGTATGGGGGCTAAGGTAACAATCTTAGACATTAATCCAGCTCGTTTACGCGAATTAGATTTAATTTTTGGTAGTGATGTACAAACATTAATGTCCAATCCATTTAATATTGCACAATCTGTAGCACAAGCTGATTTAGTTGTTGGTGCTGTATTAATTCCTGGCGCAAAAGCACCAACGCTTGTAAGTGAAGAAATGATTCAAGCGATGACACCAGGCTCAGTTATTGTCGATATTGCGATTGATCAAGGTGGTATTTTTGCGACAACAGATCGTGTGACAACACATGATGACCCTACGTATGTAAAACATGGGGTTGTTCATTATGCGGTAGCGAATATGCCAGGTGCAGTACCTCGTACATCAACAATTGCATTAACAAATGATACAATACCGTATGCGGTGCAAATTGCGAATAAAGGATATGAACAAGCACTGCTTGATAATGAAGCATTGAAAAAGGGCTTAAACATAGCAAATGGTTATGTAACGTTTGAAGCGGTAGCAGAAGCACTTGGCTATGATTATATTTCAGCAGATGTTGTATTAAACCATTAATATAAAAGAATAATTATAAAAAAAGAAGGACTTGCGCGTTGGGGCAAGTCCTTCTTTTTGTTGGAAAATAATAATGGAAGTAAGGTCAGGTGTTTATTTCATTATTTTGGTTCGATGATTTGTAATTCTTTCGGGAATGATGTTAATACGTCTACACCATCAGCTGTTACATAAACGTCATCTTCAATACGTACGCCAGCTGCATCGCCTTTGTAAATGCCTGGTTCGATTGTGAAGACCATGCCTTCAACAACCTCTTTTTCATTTGCACCGTGCATTGAGGGTTCTTCATGTACGCTAATACCTAAGCCATGGCCCATACGGTGTGTATAATATTCGCCGTAACCAGCATTTTCGATAACATCGCGAGACGTTTTATCTAAATCCATTGCGCGAACACCTGGTTTAACCGCATTGATTGCTGCTTCATTTGAGGCACGTACTGCTTCATAAATTGCGCGTTGTTCATCATTACGTGGTTCGCCAAATGCGACTGTACGCGTGATATCAGAACAATATCCTTCATAGATAACACCTAAATCAAATAATACTAAATCACCTTTTTGGATTTTTGTATTACCTGGTGTGCCATGTGGAGAAGCAGCATTAAGACCTGTTAATACCATTGTATCAAATGACATGTAGTAGCCTTTTTTCAAAATTGCTGTTTCGATTGCAGATAAAACTTCGATTTCTGTTTTACCTTCTGCTAATTCATCACAACCAACTTGAATGGCATAGTCTGCTAATTTGGCAGCTTCACGCATTTTTTCAAGTTCGTCAGCAGATTTTACAAGGCGCATACCTGCAATTTTGGCATCTAAACCGCTAATTGTTACGCCAGAGAAAATCGCTTCTAATAATTCTAAACGTTCTACAGTTACGTGTGATTTCTCAATTGCTAAAGTTTGAACTGTTGCGTATTGGGCTGCTGTATTTTTTAAGATTTCCCAAGCATTTTCTTTGTCATCATGACCTACCGCTTTAAAGTTCCAACCAGCTGCTAATGCATCAGGTACTTCCATTTTAGGGCAAATCATAAATGGATCTGCATCTTTAAACACCATTACACCAAGTAAGCGCTCATGTGGATCGCTTTTAAAGCCTGATAAATAAAATACGTTATCTGGTGTTGTGATGAATGCTGCATCGATATTTTGTTCTTTTAAATAAGTTTGAATCATTTCTACTTTAGTAGCCAATGAAAAAACCTCCTTATGAAAATTGAGTTGTCCTCACACATAATGGGTATAAGGTAAAAGGACCGTTTTGTTCTGACCTTTTATGTTATATACAAAATGCTCACTTCATAGTGTATCAAAAAAAAGGAAAAATGAATAACGGCAACGAATTAAATATAGTAATGAAGGTATTAAAAAAAGTTTTACTAGGAGGCATAAAAATGAAAGTAAGTTATCATGGACATTCAGTAGTGAAAATTGAGACAAATGGCAAGACAATTTTAATTGACCCATTTATTAACGGCAATGATCTAACCGATTTAAAGGTGGGTGATCAAAAACCGGACGTTATTATTTTATCTCATGGCCATAATGATCATGTTGGCGATACGGTTGAAATTGCAAAAGCGAATGATTCACTTATTATTGCACCAGATGAATTATGTACATTTTTATCTTGGAAAGGCTTAAAAACACATCCGCTACATATTGGTGGCGCCGCGCAATTTGATTTTGGTAAAGTGAAGCTGACACAGGCATTCCATGGCTCCTCTTATACAACAGAAGATCAGCAAATTGTTTACACAGGGATGCCAGCAGGGATTTTATTATTTATTGAAGATAAAACGATTTATCATGCAGGCGATACGGCTTTATTTAGCGATATGAAGTTAATTGGAGAACGTCATCCAATCGATTTAGCTTTTTTACCGATTGGGGATAATTTTACAATGGGACCTGAAGATGCGGCGACAGCGGTTGAATTTTTGAAACCAAAAACAGTTGTGCCAATTCACTACAATACGTTCCCATATATTAAACAAGATCCACAACAATTTGTAGAGTTAGTTCATTCTTCGGAAGTGAAAGTGCTTTCAGCTGGAGATGAAGTAGAACTATAACAGAAAATCAGCGGAATTACAGCTTTTTCGCTGCCAAAACTACGTGATTGTTGTTAAGTTATGGTACACTAAAAGGTAGAAAGACGTTGGAAATTAGGTGATTTTTTGGTTACAAAACATGAGAAAATTATTCAGTACATCGAATCTCTACCAGTAGGTGACAAGATTTCAGTACGTCAAATCGCAAAAGACATGGCTGTAAGCGAAGGAACAGCATATCGCGCGATCAAAGAGGCGGAAAATAGAAGACTTGTTAGTACGATTGAGCGTGTAGGAACGATTCGTATTGAAAAGAAGAAAAAAGAAAATATTGAACGGTTAACGATGGCGGAAATTGTTAATATTGTGGATGGACAAGTTCTTGGTGGCAAGGGTGGTTTACACAAAACATTAACGAAATTCGTTATTGGTGCCATGAAAATGGACGATATGATGCGTTATACAGATGCCGGGAGTTTATTAATTGTCGGTAACCGTAGTGATACGCATGAAGCGGCATTAAAAGCTGGCGCAGCTGTATTAATTACAGGTGGCTTTGATGCATCGGAAAGTACAAAACAATTAGCAGATGAATTAGAATTACCGATTATTTCATCAAGTTATGACACGTTTACAGTTGCTACAATGATTAATCGAGCCATCTATGATCAATTAATCAAAAAAGAAATTCTGTTAATTGAAGATATTGTCGTAGCCATTCAAGACACCTCTTATTTAAAGGTAAATGCGACGGTTGAAGATTTCAATGAATTGAATTCACAAACAACGCATGGTGGTTATCCAGTCGTTGATAAGCATCAAAAAATCGTGGGGATTGTGACGTCAAAAGACGTAATTGGTAAGCAAGAAAATGAATCAATTGACCGTTTAATGACGCGTAATCCGATTACAGTTACAATGAAAACAAGTGTCGCAACAGCTGGTCACCGTATGATTTGGGAAGGCATTGATTTATTACCAGTTGCAGATGAGCATGGTGTTTTACAAGGTGTTGTCAGCCGTCAAGATGTTTTAAAAGCATTGCAAATGGCACAGCGTCAGCCACAACATGGTGAAACAATCGATGATTTAGTGAAAAATGAAATTCAAATGTCTGAAGATTTCATGGATACAGTTGTTGATTTTACGGTGACACCACAAATGACGAATCAGTTTGGTGCCATTTCAAATGGTGCATTTACAACACTATTAGTAGAAGCAGGTGCGCAGGCGTTGAAAAAAACGAAGCGTGGTGAAAGTCTCGTTGAAAATATGACGATTTACTTCATGAAACCTGTTCAAATGGAAAAACAAGTACGTGTCGTACCACGTATTCTGAATTTGAGCCGTAAAGTGGTTAAAATGGATTTTGAAGCATTTTCTGATGATGTACTTGTCGCAAAAGCAATGATTACATTCCAATTGTTAGAACGCTAAAACATAAAAAGGTAGGCAATTTCGATTTTATCGAGGTTGCCTACTTTTTAATACCAAGGTTTTCCTTTAAAATGAAAGAAAAAGATGTTAGGGAGATGATTTTATGAAGCAAGAGATTATCGAGAAAATTGAACAATATGATACGATTATTATTCATCGTCATGTACGTCCAGATGAAGATGCATATGGCTCACAATTAGGATTAGCATCATTATTACGCACGAACTATCCACATAAAATGATTTATACGACAGGCTTACATAGTGCACCGCTTGATTATTTAGGGAAACCAACAGGCGTAGATGATGCGGCATATGAGGGAGCATTAGTTATCGTAACGGATACAGCGAATACAGACCGTGTAGACGATCACCGTTATACAACGGGTGCTTATTTAATTAAGATTGATCATCATCCAAATGAAGATAAGTATGGTGATATGCGCTGGGTGAATACGGATGCGAGCTCATGTTCAGAAATGATTTTTGATTTGGCTAAAACAGCTGAATGGACATTAACCGCTGAATCAGCACGTTATTTATTCGCCGGAATTGTAGGGGATACAGGGCGTTTCCAATATCCAAGTACAACTGAATTAACATTTAATACAGTTGCAGAATTAATTGACTATGATTTTGACCGCTCGGCATTATTTAATGGCATGTATGAAGTATCATGCAATGTATTACAACTACAAGGTTATATTTATCAAAACTTTTCAATGGACGACAATGGTGCAGGATATATTAAGCTAACGAAGGAGCTATTAGCGCAGTTTGATGTAACGGTTGAGGAAACCAATAATCTTGTCCCTTCACTAGGAAATGCAAAAGGTATTGTTGCATGGGCAATGTTTGTAGAGGAGGACGATCAAATTCGTATTCGTTTACGTTCAAAAGGCCCAGTAATCAACACAATTGCGAAACAGTTCCGCGGAGGTGGTCACCCTGTAGCAGCGGGAGCGACGATTTATGATTGGTCAGAAGCGGATGATGTTATTCAAGCGATTGAAGCGTTATGTAAACAGCAGTAAAAGAAAAGAGGTTGATACGATGAACGTCGTCTATACAGAAATAGTTACGGCCGCGGATATGTTACAAAGTACGATTCGTATCGATGAATTGACACAAAAAATGACACAGCAACAGGTCCAATTGGCAGCAATCACCAATTCAAAGCTTTATGGTGTGCTGCCTTTTTGGCATGCGTTAAAAAATGCAGGTTTGTCGCCAGTTATTGGCTTAACATTGCATGTAACAGTGTCACAACATAGAAGACAGCTCATTGTTTATGCGAAAGATGTCCAAGGTTATGGGCAATTATTAAAATTATCATCTGCTAGTTCGTTACGTGAACATGGAGATATTCCACTTAAATGGCTACAAGGCTACCGAGTAGGATTAAAAGCAATGATACCATTATGCGATGCAACATGGTTAAGTGACCCGAAAGAAGATTTAGCAACGTTAAAAGCTTTATGGCTAGAAGATTGCATTGCTGGAGTCGCGCGTCCTGGGGGGCATAAATCGATAGAAGAAACGTATTACGAGGAACTTTGTAGTAATTTGAATTTACCGATAGGTGCGACACATAGAAGCACATTTTTAGAACAAGAAGATGTATTGGCATTTGAAATTGCGCAGGCAATTGAAAGTGGTCAAAAGTTAAATGAGCGAGAAGCATTGGAAGAAACCGCTCGTTATCAATATGTACCAACGGCGCAGCAACTAACGGAATGGTTTATAGATCGCCCCATGTGGCAAACCCAAATGTATGATTTTTTAGCAGATTGCCAATTAGAGTTGCCGGCTGTGACATTTCATATGCCTAAATTCCCATTAGCTGAAGCGGAAACCGCGGAAAGTCGCTTAAAACAGCAATGTGAAGCGGGCCTTGTCAAACGCTTTGGACAAATTACAGCGGATTATGCGGAGCGACTACGCTATGAATTATCAATTATTAATAAAATGGGCTATGCAGATTACTTTTTAATTGTGGCTGATTATATTGAGTATGCGAGAAAGCGCGGGATTTTAACAGGACCCGGTCGTGGGTCATCAGCAAGCTCCCTTGTTGCGTATGCAATGCGAATTACAGATATTGATCCATTAAAATATGGCTTATTATTTGAGCGATTTTTAAATCCAGAGCGTGTGACGCTACCGGATATTGATGTCGATTTCGCCGATCATCGTCGACAAGAAGTGATTCACTATGTAGCTGAAAAATATGGCGCAAATTATGTATCGCAAATCATTACATTTGGTACATTGTCTGCAAAAGCAGTGTTACGTGATGTAGGGCGGATGTTTGGCTTAACAATGGAAGAATTATCACACTTATCTTCTCTTGTACCATCTAAGTCAGGTTCTACCCTTCAACAGGCATTAGCAGAAGGCGGTCTTAGACAGTGGCGTGAGCAAAGTCCACAGCATGACAGCATCGTTTCGGTAGCACTTCGTTTAGAGGGACTACCACGAAATGCTTCTACTCATGCGGCAGGTGTCGTATTGTCACCGGAGCCACTTGTTGAAACAGTGCCAATTGAAAAAGGGCATGAAGGATTGTATTTGACGCAGTGGCCAATGCAAGAAGTAGAGCAAGTAGGCTTATTAAAAATGGACTTTTTAGGCTTGCGTAATTTAACAACCCTTGAAATGATTCGAAATATGATTTTTGCGGACACTAGGAAAACATTAAAATTCGAAAAAATCCCATTACATGATGCTAAAACATTTGAATTGCTACGTCGTGGCGACACATTAGGTGTATTCCAGTTAGAGTCGACTGGTATGCGAGAGGCATTACGGGAAATCGCACCAACGCAGTTTACAGATATTATTGCAATCAATGCATTATATCGTCCAGGGCCAATGGATTTTATTCCGGTTTATGCACGTCGTAAGCATGGTATAGAAACGGCCGAAATGCCACATGAAGCATTGCGTCCTATTTTAGCTGAAACGTATGGTGTCATCGTATATCAGGAGCAAATTTTACAAATTGCCAGCCGCTTTGCTGGTTTTACCATGGGCGAAGCGGATTTATTACGCCGAGCAGTTAGTAAGAAGAAACGTGAAACATTAGATCAAGAGCGTGCACATTTCGTTAAAGGAGCTTTAAAGCAAGGCTTTGATCAAGATATTGCAAATAATATCTATGATTTAATCGTTCGTTTTGCGGATTATGGGTTCCCAAAATCCCATTCTGCTGCCTATAGTGTAATCACATATCAAATGGCCTATTTGAAAGCGAATTTTGCACCATACTTTTATGCAGCCTTACTGTCTTCGGTTCTTGGAGATAAAGACAAAACAACAGCTTTTATGCAAGAGATGAAGGAGCGTGGCATTAAGCTATTACCACCATCGATTACGAAAAGTGGCAAGGGATTCCATGTTGAAAATGGGGATGTTCGCTTTGCATTAGGCGCGATACGGGGCGTGCCTAATACATTTTTAGAGGAACTAAATTATTTGCGGAAAAACGAGCGTGCTACATGGACCAATTTATATGCGATGGCTGCAGATTTTCCAGCAAAACAATTTAAAGAGGCAGCGCTTGAGCCATTAATTAAAGCGGGCGCATTCGATGAATTTGGAAAAGACCGCGCCGTACTTTTAGCATCGATTAAAGGGGCCATTGCACAAGCTACTTTACAGTCAGATTTAGCAGATGAGAGTGAAGATTTTCAAGATATTGCTTTATTTGGAACACCTAAGTACGCAAAAGCAGAGGCCATGACAGAAAAACAAAAGCTAGAATACGAAAAAGAAGTGCTCGGGTTTTATTTATCACCACATCCTATTATGTCGTTAAAAAAATCGCTTAGTATTGATAGTGTAACGACAAAAGATATTAGTTATGCAAATGCAGATTCTCATGTTCAATTGATTGCACTTATACAAAGTAAAAAACAGATTCGTACAAAAAAAGGAGAGCCAATGGCCTTTTTGCAATTAGAAGATGAAGAAGGAAGTATCTCATCAACACTATTCCCACGCGATTATGCAGCGGTGATGTCGTGGGTTGAAGAAGAGATGACGGTTATTGTACGTGGTAAAGTAGAACGACGTAATGGTAAGAGCCAACTCATTATCAAACAAATTGAACGTATTTTAGAAGTTTAAATTACTACTAGGTATTAAAAACTGTGCTTTTGGCACAGTTTTTTCTTTACGAATGGAATATTTTTCGGTATGCTAATAAAAAGTGGTCAGACCACTTTTGTTAGCTATTTGCTAAGGAGAGATCGGGATGACAGAAAATCAATCAAAATCAAAAGTGTTTATTGAAACAGTGAATGACTTAAAAGGAATTATTCAAGAAGAAGGAATTAAACCAGGTGATAAATTACCTTCAGAGCGTGTGTTAGCGGAACGACTAGGCGTGGGGCGTTCGTCGGTTCGTGAGGCACTGCGTAGTATGGAATTACTTGGCTTAATTCAAACGCGCCAGGGTGGAGGCACCTATTTATCGGATTATCGTAATCACCAACTTGTTGAAGTGCTTGCACAGTTTATTTTGCCAGATGAAGCTGAAAGTGGTTATGTTTTTTCAACACAGCGCATTTTAGAGCGTGATGCTATTTGTATGGTAGCGCTGGATGAAAACCTATGTAAATCGCCGGTATGGGAAAGTCTTTTACATAATGTAATCGAAGGTCAAACGGTCATGCGTGAAGATATTATTCGCGAAATGATTGTGGCGACGAACAATCGTCTTGTTTATAAAATTTGGTTATTGCTAAATCAATATGCACTTCGTCCGTATCAAGGTACTACGACGGAGAACGAAAAAGTTCATTTAGAGCGATTTTTAAGCAATTTACGAATGGGCCAACCTGCCTTAGCGCTTGAAGCGTATGAGGAATGGGTAGACACATTAGCGAAGGAGCGATAGTTTATGAATATTCGAGAGATTTTTAAAAAAGGCAAAAAGAAAAAACATTTTGCAATGCCGCATGATGACGCGCGTTTAACGGAAGATTTGTTAAACTGTGAAAAATGTAATCATGTAATGAAAAAAGCAGATTTTACGGAAGTATTTGGGGTATGTGACCGTTGTGGCCATCATCATAAAATGCATGCACAAGATCGCTTGGCAATTACGCTAGATGAAGGCTCATTTGTGGAGTTAGATGCTTCGTTAGATTCAGCCAATCCATTAGAATTTCCGGGTTATCTTGAAAAAGTAAAAGCTGATCAACAAAAAACAGGCTTAACAGAAGCGATTGTTACAGGAAAAGGTAAAATTGGCGGCGAACAAGTAGTCGTTGCTGTAATGGATGCTCATTTTCGCATGGGATCGATGGGATCAGTTGTAGGGGAGAAAATTACACGTGCAGTGGAAACAGCAACGGAACTTGGGGTACCGTTTATTATTTTCACAGCAAGTGGTGGCGCACGTATGCAAGAAGGGGTATTGTCATTAATGCAAATGGCAAAAACAAGTGTTGCGCTTAAACGTCATGCGGATAAAGGGTTATTATTTATTTCAGTAATGACGCATCCAACAACAGGTGGTGTGTCAGCAAGTTTTGCATCAGTAGGAGATATCAATTTAGCAGAACCACAAGCTTTAATTGGCTTTGCAGGTCGTCGAGTGATTGAACAAACGGTACGCGAGAAACTGCCAGATGATTTCCAAACAGCAGAGTTTTTATTAGAGCATGGCCAACTAGATGCCATTATCGAACGTAAAAATATGCGTCAAACATTAAGCACATTTGTGAAATTACATACGAAAGGGGCAGCACATCATGGCTAAGCAACCACTATCATTTGAAAAACCATTAATTGAGCTTCGCGCCAAAATTGATGAATTAAAAAAATTAACGACAACAGAAGCGCTAGATTTTAGCGAAGAGATTGCACAGCTAGAACAGCGCTTCAGCGTTCTTGAGAAAAATATTTACACAAACTTAAAACCTTGGGACCGTGTGCAAGTAGCACGTATGGCAGATCGTCCAACAACGCTTGAGTATGTGGAATTTATATTTGATGATTTCATTGAGCTACATGGTGATCGTCAGTTTGGCGATGATGCAGCAATCGTTAGTGGGATTGCGTCATTGAACGATGTGCCTGTTACAATTATTGGTCATCAACGTGGCCGTGATACAAAAGAAAATGTCCGTCGTAACTTTGGGATGCCACACCCAGAAGGCTATCGCAAAGCACTACGCTTAATGAAACAAGCAGAGAAATTTAATCGTCCAATTGTGTGCTTTATTGATACAAAAGGCGCTTATCCAGGTAGTCAAGCTGAAATGCGTGGGCAAAGTGAAGCAATTGCACGTAATTTAGTCGAAATGGCGGGCTTAACTGTACCGGTAATTAGTATTGTCATTGGTGAAGGGGGAAGTGGTGGCGCACTAGCATTAGGTGTTGCCAACCGTCTTCATATGTTGACGAATTCAACATTTTCTGTTATTTCACCAGAGGGGGCAGCTTCTATTTTGTGGCGTGATGGTTCAAAGGCACAGCAAGCCGCAGAGGCAATGCGTATTACAGCGCCCGATTTAAAAGATATGCATATTATCGATGAAATTATTCCAGAAGTATTAGGTGGGGCACAAAAAGACCCGAAACAGCAAGCTACATTTGTGAAAGAAACGCTCGAAAAGTCCTTAACAGAGCTGTTAGCGCTTTCAAAAGAAGAATTAATTGAGGACCGATATAAAAAATATCGAGAAATCGGTATTTTTACACAATAATTATTTCCAAACTGACAAGAAATCGGTATGATAGAACATAGAGAGAGATGTTAGACCTCATACGAGATATTTCTCGTATAAGCTCTAATTATCTCGATGAATGATTCGGCTGAGTCATAGCAAACTGCTATGTTCAGCCCATCTTTGTTTTAACTGACTATTAGGAGGTCATCCTATGAAGAAAATTGGTGTTTTAACAAGTGGTGGCGATTCACCAGGTATGAATGCAGCCGTACGTGCAGTTGTTCGTAAAGCAATTTATCATGAAATGGAAGTCGTTGGTGTTTACCAGGGCTACCAAGGATTGATGGAAGGCGAATTTAAACTACTTGAAATCGGTGATGTTGGGGATATTATCCAACGCGGTGGTACGATGCTTCATTCTGCTAGGTCATTGGAATTTAAAGAAGACGAAGCGCAACTGCAAGCAATTGAGCGTATGCGCGCAGCAGGTATGGAAGGCCTTGTCGTAATCGGTGGAGATGGCTCTTATCGCGGGGCATTAGCACTGAGTGAAAAAGGTTTCCCTACAGTAGGTGTGCCAGGGACGATTGATAATGATATTCGAGGCACGGATTATACGATTGGTTTTGATACAGCATTAAATACAGTAATTGAAGCAATTGATAAAATCCGAGATACGGCTACATCACATGATCGAACATTTGTTATTGAAGTAATGGGGCGTGACGCGGGAGATATCGCCTTATGGGCAGGTTTAGCAGGTGGTGCAGAAACCATTCTTGTTCCTGAAGAAGCGACAAATATTGATGAAATGGTCAAACGTTTGCAACGTGGTAAAGAACGTGGTAAAAAACATAGTATTATTATCGTGGCAGAGGGTGTTATGTCAGCGAACGAACTGCAAAACATTTTATTAGATAAAGGTATTGATACGCGAGTTTCTGTATTGGGTCATATTCAACGAGGTGGTTCACCAACAGCGCGTGACCGTGTGTTAGCAAGCATGATGGGTGCACATGCGGTAGAAGTGTTAATGAATAATGTCGGAGGCCGTGCCGTTGGTATTCGTAATCAAGCGGTGGTAGACTATGACTTGAAAGAAGTATTTGAAACAGAACATCATTTAGATCAAGCAATGTTTAAATTATCAAAAGAATTATCCATCTAACTTACGGGAGTGTTCAACGAATGAGAAAAACAAAAATTGTATGTACAATCGGTCCAGCAAGTGAATCACATGAAACGTTAGTAAGCTTAATTGAATCAGGTATGAATGTTGCACGTTTAAACTTTTCACATGGTTCTCATGAGGAGCATGCGGCACGTATTCAAGCCATTCGTCAAGCCGCAAAAGAAACAGGCAAAATTGTCGGTATTTTATTAGATACGAAGGGTCCAGAAATTCGTACAAATAATATGGAAAATGACGCGATTGAACTTGTAACAGGTCAAACAATTGATATTTCAATGACAGAAGTGCTTGGCACAACAGAAGTATTTTCAATCACATATGAAAAATTAATTGAGGATGTTCACGAAGGTTCTGTCATTCTATTAGACGATGGTTTAATCGAATTACACGTAACAGGAACTGACAAAGAAAAAGGCTTAATTCACACAACAGTTGAAAATGCTGGAACATTAAAAAACAAAAAAGGTGTAAACGTACCAGGTGTATCTGTTCAACTTCCAGGGATTACAGAAAAAGATGCGGCAGACATCGAATTTGGTATTGAACAAGGCGTTGATTTTATCGCAGCTTCATTCGTTCGTCGTCCATCAGATGTATTAGAAATTCGCGAATTATTAGAACGTCATGATGCACATATTCGTATCATTCCAAAAATCGAAAACCAAGAGGGTGTCGATAATATTGATGGCATCTTAAAAGTTTCAGATGGTTTAATGGTAGCACGTGGCGACTTAGGTGTAGAAATTCCTGCAGAAGAAGTACCAGTCGTGCAAAAAAGCTTGATTCAAAAATGTAATAAACTAGGGAAACCAGTCATTACAGCAACACAAATGTTAGATTCAATGCAACGCAATCCTCGTCCAACACGTGCAGAAGCAAGTGATGTGGCAAATGCAATTTTAGATGGGACAGATGCAATTATGCTATCTGGTGAAACAGCTGCTGGTTTATACCCTGTAGAGTCTGTTCAAACAATGCATAAAATTGCATCACGTATTGAAGATACATTAAATCACAAAGAAATCGTACGTGCGCGTAGCAAACAAAATGGTGCAACAATGACAGAAGCAATTGCACAATCAGTTGCGTATACATCATTAAACTTACAAGTGTCAGCTATTTTAGCGCCGACAGAAAGTGGTGCAACAGCACGTGCTATCGCGAAATATCGTCCTGGTGTGCCAGTTGTTGCGGTAACTTCATCTGATGTGACGAGCCGTCAATTGACACTTGTTTGGGGTGTACAACCATTAACAGCGCCAAAAGTTACGTCTACCGATGAAGTCTTAGAATTAGCTGTACAGAAAGCACTTGAAAGTGATGTTGTAAAATATGGTGATTTAGTTGTTATTACAGCAGGTGTACCAGTTGGTGAAGCGGGTACGACGAACTTAATGAAAGTGCATATGATTGGCGATAAACTCACAAAAGGTCAAGGGATTGGTCGTGCTGCAACAAACGGTAAAGCACTTGTAGTGAAAAACGCAGTAGAAGCTTTAACCGAAGATGCGACTGGTCGAATTATTGTAACGATTGGTTCAGATCGTGAAATGATGCCAGCAGTTGAAAAATGTGCCGGATTAATTACAGAAGAGGGCGGTTTAACATCTCATGCAGCAGTTGTTGGTTTATCATTAGGTATACCAGTAATTGTGGGTGTAAAGAACGCAACAACTGTTATTGAACAGGGCCAAGAAATTTCTATGGATGCAACTTCAGGTGTTATTTACAAAGGGTACTCAAGTATTCTATAACAGCCAAAATATTATAATAAAAAAGCGAATGGTCAAAAAGATCATTCGCTTTTTTGCTGGATTTTAAACGTAGAACGACTAGGAAAAAAGTGGACAATCGAGCAACAATAATGTTTATAACAGCATATAAAAACATTTATAGATGACGTAATAAGCAAGGTATATAGTGTGTGAAAAGTTACTTTTTATATAAAAAATTACATTAAAACCCTTTTAAGTTTTATATAACCATCTTGAAATTTACGGTTTTTTCTAGAAAAAATCGTATTTCTCTACTAAAAACGCCAAATTTATTAAATGATTAGTTTTAATTCACAAAGCCGTCAAAATTGATTATAATAATTCATGTAAGCGATTTACTTATAGAATCATATAATTTTTTTGGGGTAATAAGTGGGAACATTTATTACAAATACTTATGATATGAATAGGAGCGATATTACTATGGCATCAACAAAAGGTTTAGAAGGTATCGTAGCAGCAGAAACAAAAGTAAGTTCAATCATTGATGATAAATTAACATACGTTGGTTACAGCATCGACGATTTAGCTGAAAATGCATCATTTGAAGAAGTGGTATTCTTACTTTGGAACACTCGTCTTCCAAATGCTCAAGAATTAGCAGAATTAAAACAACAATTAGCAGACAACATGGAAATCCCAACTGCAATCGTTGATTTATTCAAATCTATGCCACTTGATCAAGTGCATCCAATGGCTGCTCTACGTACAGCGATTTCAATGTTAGGAACATTCGATAAAGAAGCAGACGTTATGGAAACAGAAGCAAACTACCGTAAAGCAATTCGTTTACAAGCGAAAATCGGTACAGTAGTTACTACTTTTGCACGTGTGCGTAACGGTCAAGAACCAATTGCACCTAAAAAAGACCTTAGCTATGCAGCTAACTTCTTATACATGCTAAAAGGTACTGAACCTGAAGCTGTCGAAATCGAAGCATTCAACAAAGCGTTAGTTCTTCACGCTGACCACGAATTAAATGCGTCAACATTTACTGCACGCGTATGTGTAGCTACTTTATCTGATATTTACTCAGGTATCACTGCTGCAATCGGCGCATTAAAAGGTCCATTACACGGTGGCGCTAACGAGCAAGTTATGAAAATGTTATCTGAAATTGGTTCAGTAGACAATGTTGAATCTTACATTCAAGATAAATTAGATAACAAAGTTAAAATCATGGGATTCGGTCACCGCGTATACCGTTCTGGTGACCCTCGTGCACCACACTTACGTAAAATGTCTGAAAAACTTACTAAATTAACTGGTAAACCAGAACTTTACGATATGTCAGTGAAAATCCATGACATGATCTGGGAACAAAAACACTTACCTGCAAACGTTGACTTCTTCTCAGCATCAGTTTACGATTCATTAGAAATCGAACATGATTTATTCACACCAGTATTCGCTGTATCACGTACAGCTGGTTGGTCTGCACATATTTTAGAACAATATGCAAACAACCGTTTAATCCGTCCACGTGCTGAGTACGTAGGACCTGGTTTACAAAAGTACGTTCCAGTTGAAGAACGCTAATAACTTAGCGAATTTTCGCTCAAATGCGAAATGCTTCAAATAGAACTGTATGATATAATGTAATAGTCAGTGGGCTTGTTCCTTATTGGACCAAGCCCATGATTATGATTAACTTTAGGAGGCGCAATTTACATGGCAAAAATTACTATGGAAAACAACGGTGTGTTAAACGTACCGAACAACCCAACAATCCCATTCATCATCGGTGACGGTATCGGTCCTGATATCTGGCACGCAGCTTCACGCGTTATTGACGCAGCTGTTAAAAATGCTTACAATGGCGAAAAATCAATCGAATGGTTAGAAGTTTTAGCTGGTGAAAAAGCATTCAACGCTACAGGCGAATGGTTACCACAAGAAACTTTAGACAAAATCAACGAATACTTAATCGCTATCAAAGGACCTCTTACAACTCCAATCGGTGGCGGTATCCGTTCACTAAACGTAGCATTACGTCAAACTCTTGACTTATATGTATGCTTACGTCCAGTACGTCACTTCGAAGGTGTTCCTTCTCCAGTTAAAAAACCAGAAGACGTTGACATGGTAATCTTCCGTGAAAACACTGAAGATATCTACGCTGGTATCGAATACAAAGCTGGTTCAGACGAACAAAAGAAATTATTAAACTTCTTACAAACTGAACTAGGTGTTAATAAAATTCGCTTCCCAGAAACTTCAGGTTTAGGTATTAAACCAGTTTCTAAAGAAGGTACAGAACGTCTAGTACGCGCTGCTATCAACTATGCAATCGATAACAACAAACCAACTGTTACTTTAGTACACAAAGGTAACATCATGAAATTCACTGAAGGTGGATTCAAACAATGGGGTTACGATTTAGCTGCAAACGAATTCGGCGATAAAGTATTCACTTGGGCTCAATATGATGCAATCGTTGAAGCTGAAGGTACTGAAGCTGCAAACGCTGCACAAGCTAAAGCTGAAGCTGAAGGCAAAATCATCGTAAAAGATTCTATCGCTGATATCTTCTTACAACAAATCTTAACTCGCCCTAAAGAGTTCGACGTAGTAGCTACAATGAACTTAAACGGCGACTACATCTCTGATGCATTAGCTGCACAAGTTGGTGGTATTGGTATCGCTCCAGGCGCTAACATTAACTACGTAACTGGTCACGCTATCTTTGAAGCTACTCACGGTACTGCTCCAAAATATGCTGGTCAAGATAAAGTTAACCCATCATCAGTATTACTTTCAGGCGTATTAATGCTTGAACACTTAGGCTGGCAAGAAGCTGCTGACGCTATTACAGCATCAGTAGAAAAAACAATCGCTTCTAAAGTTGTAACTTACGACTTCGCACGTCTAATGGATGGCGCTACTGAAGTGAAATGCTCAGAATTCGCTGACGAATTAATCAAAAACCTTTAATCCTTAAGGGTTATAAGAGGTGAAGCTTGCTTCATCTCTTTTTTTATACTCAATTACCATTTTATTGTAGAATAGGAGGATTTTAATATGTCTCATAAACGTAAAAAGATTTCTATTATCGGTAGCGGGTTTACCGGATCTACAGCTGCTTTTTTAGTAGCGCAAAAAGAACTTGGTGATGTGGTGCTAGTCGATATTCCACAAGCAGAAAATCCAACAAAAGGAAAAGCGCTTGATATGGCAGAGGCTGCACCAATTTTAAGTTTTGATTCACAAGTAACAGGAACAGCTAATTATGAAGATACAGCAGATTCAGATGTTGTCATCATTACAGCAGGGATTGCTCGTAAGCCGGGAATGAGTCGTGATGACCTTGTGAAAACAAATCAACGTGTCATGGAATCGGTAGCAAAAGAAGTGGCTAATTATTCGCCAAATGCCATTTTATTAGTATTAACGAATCCAGTGGATGCGATGACCTATACGGTTTATAAGGCATCTGGTTTTCCTAAAAACCGAGTGATTGGACAATCGGGTATTTTAGATACGGCTCGTTTTCGTACCTTTGTAGCAGAGGAGCTAAATATATCGGTGAAAGATATTTCAGGCTTTGTTTTAGGTGGGCACGGAGATACGATGGTACCGCTTGTTCGTTATTCTTATGCCGGTGGTGTACCACTGGAATTATTAATCGATAAAGAGCGACTAGACGCTATCGTGCGACGTACACGCGTCGGTGGTGGTGAAATTGTTAACCTCTTAGGTAATAGTTCTGCTTACTATGCACCTGCTGCCGCGATGGTAGAAATGGCAGAAGCCATTTTGAAGGACCAACGCCGCATTTTACCGACAATTGCTTATTTAGAAGGTGAATATGGACAATCAGGTATTTATTTAGGTGTACCGACAATTTTAGGTGCAGAAGGCATCGAAGAAATCATTGAACTACCACTGACAGATGAAGAGCAGCAGGCATTGAATTATTCAGCAGATGCAGTAAAAGATGTTATGCAGGCATTAGATTAAATAGCAAAAAAGGTTGGGCCGCCTGCTCGACCTTTTTTGTTGGCCTAAATGTTAGAAAGTAAGTAATGCAACACTTGTGCTCGATTTTTCATCCTATAACTGATACTATAAAAACAGAGTAGGAGAGAGGAGGCTGGATACTATGTTATTAGGTAAAAATAACCGCATTGGTAAAACATTTGAGCAAGTAGAGGTTGGCGATTCTATTCAAATTACAGAAAAAATTGAAGACCAGCAATTACTGCTCTATTTAGGATTAACAAATGATAGCAATCCGTTATTTATTCAACATGATTACGCAAGTCGAACGGAATTTGGACGTCCAATTGTACCGACTGTCCTATTAAATGGCATTATTACGTCAACAATATCAAAATATTTACCAGGTCCAGGCTCGCGAATTATGGAGCTTGCACTACAGTTTCCCGGTATCCTCTATCATTACGAAACGATTCATATCGTCTTAAACGTCATCGATAAGCGGGAATCGATTCAAGGAATTATGATTCATGTTGAAGGACGTAACCTATCGACAGATGAATTAATTGTGACTGGAACGGTAATCGCAATACCACCTAAATGAGTGAATTTGAGATGGGGGTTTCAAACGAACATTTTGGAGGCAAACAAACATGACAAATAAAATTTTAGTAGTAGAAGACGAATTAGCAATTTCAACATTATTACAATACAACTTGAAACAAGCAGGCTATGAAGTCATTCAAGCTTTTGATGGACAAGAGGGTCTTAATAGAGCAGTGGCAGAATTACCTGATTTAATTTTGCTTGATTTAATGCTTCCTAAAAAAGATGGTATGGAAGTATGCAAAGAATTACGCATTCAAAAAATTGGTACACCTATTATTATGCTAACAGCAAAAGACGATGAGTTTGATAAAGTGTTAGGACTCGAATTAGGCGCGGATGATTATATGACAAAGCCATTTAGTCCACGAGAAGTAGTAGCGCGTGTAAAAGCGGTGCTACGTCGCTCAAAAGTGCAGGAACAAACGACAGAAGTTGAACGTGAAAAGACGTATCATATTGGTGCGTTAAGTGTTTATCCAGACCGCTTTGAAGCAACATTAGATGGTAAGGAATTAGAGTTTACGCCAAAAGAATTCGAGTTACTTGTTTATTTGTTAGATAATAAAAATCGTGTATTGACGCGAGACCAATTACTAAGTGCAGTATGGCACTATGATTTTGCGGGCGATACACGTATTGTAGATGTACATATTAGCCATTTGCGGGATCAAATTGAAGAAAACAGCCGTAAGCCTAAATTTATTAAAACGATTCGTGGGTTGGGCTATAAATTTGAGGAGCCCAAAGGATAATGAAATCAATGCGAGTACGCTTACTAACAGCGTTTGGTTTCTTGTACGCAGCTGTGTTAGCAAGCCTAGGTTTTGGTATCGGTCAATTATTACCTGCTTATATTGATACGACAATTGAAAAGCGCCTTTCTGCAAGTGATGCGCTATCACAGGCTACTAATCGCCAAGTCCATGATGCATTATCATTTTGGCTTGTGTTAATTGGTGCGCTCATTGTGGCATTTATTGTACTAATGCTACTTAGCAATCGTATTTTGCATAATGTGACGTCTTCTGTCGACCATGTGACGAATACAGCTTTAGAATTAGCAAAAGGAAATTACCGTGCGCGTGCTTATGAATCTGCAGAAGCACCGACTGCTTCATTAAGTAGCTCCATTAATGTGCTAGCCCGAAATTTACAAGATATGATGATGACGCGTGAGATTGAACAAGAGCGTTTGAAAACACTGATTGAAAATATGGGCAGTTCGTTGATTATGATTGGACGCGAGGGCGATATTTCTGTCGTCAATCGTGTGTTTTTAAAGCTATTTGAAAAAGAATATGATGAAGTGACTGAGCATGTATTCCGGGATTTAGGTATGCCACTTGAGCTCGAAGAATTTGTTGACCATGTCTTTATGACAGAAGAAGCGTATCGCCAACAAATTCAGATTCCGCTTGATGGTGGAATGCGTCATATGGAAGTGTATGGTGCGCCAGTAATTGGGGAGCATGGGCACTGGCTAGGTGTGGTCATTGTCATGCATGATATTACAGAGCTTAAAAAGCTAGAACAGGTTCGTAAAGATTTTGTTGCCAACGTGTCGCATGAATTACGCACACCGATTACGTCGATGAAAGGCTTCTCCGAAACATTGCTTGACGGCGCATATAAGGATGAAGAAACATTACTAACATTCCTTGAGATTATGAATCAGGAAAGCAATCGTCTTCAAATGCTTGTAAATGATTTACTAGAGCTTTCGAAGCTTGAAAAACATGGCTTTCAGCTAGATTTATTGCCGACAAGTTTGAATGATTTAGTGAAGCGAGCAGCAGAGATGTCTGCACAGCATCTTGAAGAAAAGGAAATGATACTACAGGTTGAAGCACCTGATGACATTGTTATATTAGGTGATGCGAATCGTTTGATGCAAGTTATTGTGAATTTATTATTTAATGCCATTAACTACTCGCCTGAGCACACGACGATAACGATGCGACTAAGTGACAATTCGAAATTTGGCATTTTAGAAGTAAAAGATGAAGGGATTGGGATTGCGAAAGAAGAAATTCCGCGCGTCTTTGAACGCTTTTATCGTGTTGATCGTGCGCGTAGTCGAAATTCAGGTGGTACAGGTCTGGGCCTGGCGATTGTGAAGCATTTAATTGAAATTCATCACGGTAAAATCCAGGTTGAAAGTGAAGTAGGCCAGGGTACAACGATGCGTGTTATGCTACCGAAAATACCATCTTAACAATATCTTTACAATTCGTTTATAAAGTCTTCAAAGAGTATTGGTACTATAAATAGCGAAGGCCCCCTTCAAATTCCCTTTTATTCAGACGATCCCCTTGTTGCCAATTGGTAATTTTGCGTCTGGAGCTACTTGTGTGTGGCGAAAATCGTGACGAAATCGCAGACGGACAGAAACGAGGGCGTTCTGTGACGAGAACGGCTGCTATTTTTTCACCATTTGACCGGTAGAAGTAACCGAGACTTCTACCGGTCTTTTTTTGCGTTAAAAAGAACGTGTGTGCGACGATTTGTTGCTGGCATGGTAAGATAGAAGAGATAAGTTTACTAGGAAGGGAATGTAACGATGACAAAAGAAAAGTTACTATTATTAGATGGCAACAGTTTAGCATATCGCGCATTTTTTGCGTTACCACTTTTAACAAATGAGCAAGGCATTCATACAAATGCCGTATATGGCTTTACGACGATGCTACAAAAGATTTTAGGAGAAGAAAATCCAACGCGCATTTTAGTCGCCTTTGATGCAGGGAAAACGACATTCCGCCATAGCACATTTAAAGACTATAAAGGAGGTCGTCAAAAGACACCGCCTGAGCTGTCAGAACAATTCCCGTATTTACGAAAATTATTAGATGCGTATAATATGAAGCGCTATGAATTAGAAATGTATGAGGCGGATGATATTATTGGAACATTGAGCCGTCAAGCAGATGAACAAGGCCTTGAAACGATTATTATTTCAGGTGATAAGGATTTAACACAATTAGCATCGGATAATACAACAGTTTATATTACGCGTAAAGGCATGACCGATATTGAGCACTATACACCGGCACATATTCAGGAAAAATACGGTTTAACACCGCTGCAAATTATTGATATGAAAGGCTTAATGGGCGATTCATCAGATAATATTCCAGGTGTCCCAGGGGTTGGTGAAAAAACGGCCATTAAATTATTAACGCAGCATCCGACCGTTGAAGAAGTTTATGCACATCTTGAGGACGTCAAAGGTGCAAAATTAAAAGAGAAACTTATGGCGAATGAGGAGCAAGCTTTAATGAGTAAAGAGCTTGCGACAATTAACCGTGATGTACCACTTGAGTTATCGATTGATGATTTGGCATGGAGTGCACCAGACACAGAAGCGTTATTTGGTATTTGGCGTGAGCTGTCATTTAAATCATTAATTGAAAAAAGTGATTTAGCTGTTGAGGAAACGACAGAGAAAAAAGATATCGCGTGGGAAATCGTCGATGATATGACGGATAAATTAACGGACACAATGGCTGTGCATGTCGAGCTAGAGGATGAGCATTATCATAGCTGTGCGATTTTAGGTGTTGGTTTTACGGCTGGTGAAGCTTCTTACTATATGCCATTTGAAGCGGTACAGCAATCTGAAGCGGTCAAAGCATATTTAGCAGATGATACGAAAATAAAATATGTTTATGATGTGAAGGCACAACGAGCTGCACTTCACCGCTTTGGTATCGCATTAAATGGTGTCAAAGCCGATATGCTATTAGCTGCCTATATTGATGAAGCAGGTCAAAACTTAGACGATGTGGCTACGGTTGCGAAAAGCTATGGCTATTATGATGTGCAAGTAGCGGAGCAAGTCTATGGTAAGGGCGCAAAACGTGCTATACCAGAGCAAGTCGTACTAGCAGAGCATGTGGCACGTAAAGCATTAGCTGTTTGGCATGCGCTTCCGACGATTGAGAAAGCATTACAAGATAAAGAGCAATTTGAATTATACAAAACGATTGAGTTACCACTAGCACTTATTTTATGTGACATGGAATGTGCTGGGGTTGTTGTAAATGAGCAACGTCTAATCGAAATGGGTGAGGAGCTTACATTAAAATTAGATGCGATTGAGCAAAAAATCTACGCATTAGCAGGAACAGAATTTAATATTAATTCACCGAAACAACTAGGCGTTGTTCTATTTGAAAAACTGGAACTTCCTATTATTAAAAAGACAAAAACCGGCTATTCAACAGCAGCGGATGTGCTTGAAAAGCTACAACCTGAGCATGACATTATTGATTACATTCTAGAGTTTCGTCAGCTTGGAAAGTTAAAATCAACGTATATCGAAGGCTTATTAAAGGTCGTACATGAAAAGGATCATAAAATTCATACACGTTATCAGCAAGCATTAACTGCTACAGGGCGTCTAAGCTCGATTGACCCGAACTTGCAAAACATTCCAGTCCGCTTAGAGGAAGGGCGTAAAATTCGTCAAGCATTCGTACCAAGTCATGAGGGCTGGAAGTTGTTTTCTGCCGATTACTCACAAATTGAATTACGTGTATTAGCGGATATGGCAGATGAAGCGAACTTAATCGATGCTTTCAAGCATGATTTAGATATTCATACGAAAACAGCAATGGATGTGTTTGGTGTAGCGAAAGAAGATGTGACATCAAATATGCGTCGCCAAGCAAAAGCTGTAAATTTTGGTATTGTATACGGTATCAGTGATTATGGATTATCACAAAACTTGGGTATTACGCGTAAAGAAGCGGCCGAATTTATTGAACGCTATTTTGAAAGTTACCCAGGCGTACAGGGCTATATGAGCTCGATTGTTGAACAAGCGAAAAAGGACGGTTATGTTACAACGCTACTAAATCGTCGTCGTTATTTACCGGATTTAAAGAGCCGTAACTTTAATGTACGTAGCTTTGCAGAACGTACAGCAATGAATACACCAATCCAAGGGACAGCAGCAGATATTATAAAAAAAGCAATGATTGATATGGCGGCTGCACTAAAAGCGAAAAATTTACAAGCAAAAATGCTTCTACAAGTACATGATGAGTTGATTTTTGAAGCACCACCTGAAGAATTAGCTATTTTAGAAGAGCTTGTGCCGGCTGTGATGGAAGCAGCTGTTAAATTAAAAGTACCATTAAAAGCCGATGCTGCATCTGGTAATACATGGTACGACGCGAAATAGGAGGAGAGATTTTGCCTGAATTACCAGAAGTAGAAGGTGTTGTTCGTATGCTGAAACCAGCTGTTGAACATAAAACAATTCAACGTGTCATCGTGTCTCCGGTTATTTACGCATCAAAAGCGGCTGGAAAAGAAGCAATTATTAAAGGCCAAACACCAGAAGCATTTATTGCAGCAGTAGAAGGAATGACGATTGAACATATTGAACGACATGCAAAATATATTTTCTTTACGATGTCGAAAAACGGCGGGCAACAATTAATCGTCAATCATTTAGGGATGTCAGGAGCATGGTTTCATGTTGCACATCCGGATGATGTGACAGAAGGGAAATTTCACAAGCATATGCATGTGATGTGGCAGTTAGCAGCGGAAGAATGGTTAATTTATGCGGATATTCGTCGCTTTGGCGAATTACGCTTATTGCGAGAAGTTGCGGATTATCCGCCGCTACTTGCAATGGCACCTGAACCGTTTGACGACGTTGCAATGGATTATTTTCTAGAAAAATGTACGCAGAGAAAGTACAATAATAAAGCCATCAAAGCTGTTATTATGGACGGACAAGTCGTAAGCGGCTGTGGGAATATCTACGCAACCGAAGCACTATTTAGAACAAAAATACATCCGGGACGAAAAGTGTCCCAAATAGATAAAGCCCAATTACGACAGTTATTTCAAGAAATTTTTGCAGTTTTGACAGAAAGCATCGCATTTGGTGGCTCTTCTATCTCAGATTATCGAAATATTAACGGTGAAGCAGGAGGCATGCAACACCATTTGCAAATGTATGGGATGAAAAAATGCCCAATGTGTCATACTAATACAGAGCAACAAATTATCGCTGGACGAAACTCCTTTTATTGTCCAAACTGTCAACGCTAGGGGGAAGAAAAATGATTATCGGTTTAACAGGAAGTATTGCAAGTGGAAAAAGTACGGTCGCAAAAATGTTTGAGGATTTAAAGATTCCAATCGTTGATGCGGATAAAGTAGCACGTGTTGTAGTCGAACCAGGTCGTGAAACATTACAGCAAATTGCGGCTCAGTTTGGCGACGATGTCATTTTAGAAGATGGCCATATGAATCGTAAAAAAGTAGGAGATTTGATTTTTCATGACCCAACAAAGCGAAAACAATTGAATGAGATTATTCATCCGGCGATTCGAAAAGAAATGCTTCGACAACGCGACAAACACTTGTCTGACGGGCATCCACACGTTGTTATGGATATTCCATTATTGTTTGAAAGTGGTCTTCAAAGTTATGTCGAGAATATTCTTGTCGTTTCTGTTTCAGAGGAAAATCAATTAAAACGCTTGATGGCTCGAAATGATTTAACCGAGCAAGAGGCACGCGCACGCATTAGCTCACAACTGCCGATTTCAGTAAAAGAAAAAGGAGCAGATGCGGTTATTTATAACAATGATTCGGTTGCATCAACAAAAGAACAATTACATTATATTTTAAAAAAATGGGGTGTTCTACAAGAGCTGTAAAAAGCTCTTGTTTTTTTGTTTGTTAAATTGTCAGAAAATAAAATCTTTAAAATTTAAGTGAAAAAAGGTTTTCCTTTTCGTTTAATGTGCTATACTAATTGCAAATAAGATGTTCAATTCAAACACAACCACATAGGAGGATTTATATAATGACAGTTTCAATTGCGATTAACGGATTTGGCCGCATCGGTCGTATGGTATTTAGAAAGGCTATGGCAGAGGATTTAAATATTGTAGCAATCAATGCTAGCTATCCTTCAGAAACTTTAGCTCACTTAATTAAATATGACACGACACATGGTCGTTTCGATGGTTCTGTTGAAGCCGGTGAAGATTTCTTAGTTGTAAATGGTAAGCGCATACAATTAGTAGCTGAGCGTAACCCACTTTTATTACCTTGGAAAGAAATGAACGTAGATATCGTGATCGAAGCAACTGGTAAATTCAATGAACGTTCAAAAGCTGCACAGCATTTAGAAGCCGGTGCAAAAAAAGTAATCTTAACAGCACCTGGTAAAAATGAAGACGTAACAATTGTGATGGGTGTAAATGATGATAAATTAGATTTATCAAAACATGATGTCATTTCAAATGCATCATGCACAACAAACTGCTTAGCGCCAGTAGCAAAAGTCTTAAATGACACATTTGGTATCGACAACGGTTTAATGACAACTGTGCACTCATACACAAATGATCAAAAAAATATCGATAACCCACATAAAGATTTACGTCGTGCACGTTCTTGCGCAGAATCAATCATTCCAACTTCTACAGGCGCTGCAAAAGCATTAACACTTGTATTACCGGAATTACAAGGTAAATTACATGGTATGGCTTTACGCGTTCCAACACCGAATGTGTCATTAGTAGATTTAGTTGTTGATTTAAATGAAACAGTAACGGTTGAACAAGTAAATAATGCATTCAAGAAAGCTTCTCAAGGCGCATTAAAAGGTATCTTAGATTACACAGAAGAGCCACTTGTATCAAGCGACTTCAACACAAATCCTGCCTCAGCAACAATTGATGGCCTAACAACCATGGTTATGGGCGATAAAAAGGTAAAAGTACTTGCATGGTATGACAATGAGTGGGGTTATTCTTCACGTGTTGTTGATTTAACGAAAAAAGTAATCGCTGGTTTAGCAACAGCAGTTAACGCTTAATTTAAACCCTAAAAAAATCCTAATTCATATGTATTGAAAAAGACCGAGAATGCCACTCGGTCTTTTTATGTTTTAAAACATAAGAAAGTCAGGCTTTTCTTTAGAAATAACGACATCTATTCGATTTTTAATGTGGTTTTTTGATATAATAAGTAAACTATAAGATATATATCAGGAGAGTAGAAAACTATGAGATGTCCAACGTGTCAATATAACGGAACAAAAGTAATTGATAGTCGCCCTGTAGATGACAACAAGGCAATTCGCCGCCGTCGTGAATGCGAATCATGTGGCTTCCGTTTTACAACATTTGAAAAAGTAGAAGAAATGCCATTGATCGTTGTGAAAAAAGATGGTTCTCGTGAAGAATTTAGCCATGAAAAAGTGCTACGAGGGTTAATTCGCGCGTGTGAGAAGCGCCCGGTTGCATTGTCTGTACTCGAAGAAATTGTTTTTAATATTGAAAAAGAATTACGACGACAAGGTAATGCAGAAGTAAAATCAGAAGATGTTGGGGAAATGGTTATGGAGCGCCTTGCAAAAATTGATGAGGTATCTTATGTGCGTTTTGCATCTGTTTATCGTCAATTTAAAGATATTTCGGTGTTCTTGGAGGAAATGCGTGATTTGCTGGAAAAGCAAACGAAGGAAAAAGAGCAATCGAATGATGAATAGGAAACAAGGGCAATAAGGAGGCGCATTACAGTGGTAAATTTATATCGAGAATTACAGCCAGTAGACCGACTGTCGATTCGTATTCCTTTCCCATTATCAAGCTATGAACGAAAATTAATTACATTACTTTATCAACCATTAATCGGTCCCGATGCTGTTAGCTTATATTTTATGCTATGGGCTGAGGGTGAGGATATGATCGAAACAAATCTGTCACATTATCATTTAATGAATGCGCTTGATATGCCGATTGCACAAGTGTTTGAATCACGTATTGCATTAGAAGCGATAGGATTATTACGTAGCTGGCGTCGTGAGGAAGATACGATGCGATCCTTTATTTATGATGTCATGCCACCGCTTGATGCGAAATTATTTTTTGATGACCCTATTTTATCGATGTTTTTATATAGCAAGATTGGGGAGCATGCGTATCGTTTATTAAGACAGCGCTTTATTGTGAAAGGGTCGACAACGGCAGGTTATAGTGATGTGTCGCGCTCATTTATGGATGTCTATCAGCCGGTGCAGCAACATATGCCACCAAATGACTTGCAAATGTCTACAGGTGTAGAGAAGCCAAAAGACATCCCATTTGATACACATGATTTTGACTTTGAGGCACTACGTCAAGGATTGTCAGAGCAATTAGTGCCGCAGTCTGTTTTGACACCAGAAATGAAAGTGCTAATTGCAAAAACGGCCTTTTTATATCATTTATCACCGAAAGATATGCAGCAAATTATTATGATGGCTTTAGATGAAACGATGCACATTAATGAAGCAAAATTAAAAAAATCAGCATCCAGCTATTATAAGATGACGATTTCTACAGAGCCACCGACAATGAAAAAATTTGTGAAGGTGGAAGAAAAGATACAAACTGAAGAGCCACAAAAAGAAAGTAAGACGAAAAAGGATGGCGTGATTGAAAACTTCAATGCATTGTCACCAATTGAAACGCTAAGTGCGCTTGCAGGAGATAGACCACCTTTTCCAAAAGATATTGAGTTAGTAGAAGAATTAGTTATGTCGTATGATATGCCAATGCCTGTCGTGAATGTATTGATTCATTATACGTGCTTACGAAATAATGGTCGCTTGAATAAAAATTATATGCATGCAATCGCGAGTGCTTGGCGCTACTCAGGTGCTGAAACAGCAGAAGAAGCGATGAAGATGGCACGTGACTTTGAGCATAAAAAGCAAGTGAAGGAAGAGCCGAAGACATTAGTAGCAAGTGATGCGATGCATGAGCAATATAAAGTGCTACGTGCAGCGGCGGGCGCTTTTTATCAAATCGAAGTGGCAAAAGATGGTGCGTATTCAGAAACGGAATTGAAAACAAAAACGATTGAGCTTTTCGAGCAAACAGAGCCCATGACCTTCCTTCAAATGTTGAATGACGGTAAAGAACCATTTTCTAATGATGTAAAAGTGATTCAAAAAGCGTTGGAATCATTTGATATGCCGCAAGAAGTGTTTAATGCATTGATTCATTACGCTTATTTTGTGAGCACGAATTCAATTAATCTGAATTTCTTAGAGGCCATTGCAGGGAGCTGGCGTAAGGAAAATATTGCGACTGCTGAAGCAGCACTTGATTATGCAAAGGCGTACCAGCAATCAAAATCAACGAAATATTATAAAACATCCTATACGAAACAACCACAAGTAGATGAAACAAAACTACCGGGCTGGTTTAAAGATGGTCAGCATAAAAAACATGTGGAAGAACAATCTGAACAAACGACCGAAAAAGATTTTGAGGCGGAACGTCGGAAAATATTAGAAGAACTCGGCCTTGATGAAGGGTAGGTGAACGCCGTGGAACCGATAAAAAATCAAATCCAAAAGAAAATGGATGGCGCATTTGAAGAACGTTTAGCGAAGATGCAACAAGGTGTGTTGGCACATCCAGCGATTCAGGCGTTTATTCAGCAACATCAGTTATCAAAAACAACAATAGAACGTGGTATGAATAAGTTATTTGAATACACATCACAACAACATGACTGTAGTCAATGCGAGTCGGTGGCGCTGTGTAAAAATCCAATTAATGGCCTTGTACCGCAACTAATTGTAGAACGTGGCAATATCGATTTAGAGTATGTACCATGTGAGACGAAACGCATAGAGGATGACCGTCGTAAAACGGCTTCAATGATTTCGAGTATGCACATGCCTCGTGAAGTAATGAAGGCGACACTTGAAGATATTAAAGTCGATAGTGAACAGCGTCTTAATGCGTATAAAGAAGCAATGGCCTTTATTAGCCAAACGAAAAAAGATCCGGAGCATTTGCCACATATTGGTCTTTATTTACACGGGAGTTTTGGTGTCGGAAAATCCTTTGTGCTAGCAGCGATTGCAAATGAGCTTGCATCGATGCAAGTACGTACGATTTTAGTGTATGTGCCAGAATTTTTACGTGAGCTAAAAAGTGCAATTGGTGAAAATTCGTTAGAAGAAAAGATTGATTTCGTTAAAAAAGCACCTGTTTTAATGCTAGATGATTTAGGTGCGGAAACATTAACAGCGTGGACGCGTGATGAAATTTTGGGAACGATTCTCCATTATCGTATGGCGGAGAGCCTGCCTACATTTATTTCATCGAATTTAAATTATGAAGAGCTTGAGCAGCATTTGGCACGAACAAAAGGGGATATTGACCCTGTCAAAGCAGGCCGAATTATGGAGCGTATTCGCACAATTACAAAATCTGTTGATATGACAGGTGAAAATCGTCGTAGCTTTTAATCATCACCTCTTGAAGTTTTATAAAAAAACGTATATAATTTGTTTCATAAAATGAATAAATGCAACGAAAAGGACAACAATGATTTGTACGACTTTCAGAGAGAGAAGTATTAGGTGCGAGCTTCTTAGTACGGCAAATGATTTACCACCTTGGAGCAGCGGCAGTGAAGTATGAGTAATTGTCGACGGTAGCGGCCCGTTAGCCGATCGAGAGCTTCGTCTTTGTACGCCACTAGTGGGTACATGGAAGGAAGAAGGGTGGAACCACGAGTATACATCTCGTCCCTTTGCGGACGGGATTTTTTTTATGCAAAAAATCTCCAGCTTGTGGCCTAGAGCGCTCGAAACATACCAAAGGAGAGAATTTTAAAATGGCAGACATGATTAACTTAACATTCCCTGATGGCTCTGTAAAAGAGTTTGAAAAAGGGATCACTACAGATGCAGTAGCAGCGGCAATTAGCCCAGGATTACGCAAAAAAGCACTTGTTGGTAAATTCAACGGAGAACTAGTTGATACAAAAACACCACTTGAAAAAGACGGTACAATCGCCATCTTAACACAGCAAGATGACGAATCACTTGATGTTATGCGTCACTCAACTGCGCACCTTTTAGCGCAAGCATTAAAACGTCTATATCCTGGCATTAAATTAGGTATCGGACCAACAATTGAAAATGGTTTCTACTATGATGTTGATTCTGAAACACCAATTACTGCGGAAGATTTCCCGGCAATTGAAAAAGAAATGAAACGCATCGTTGCAGAAAACTTAGATATCGTACGTCATGACGTATCTCGTGCAGACGCACAAGCGAAATTTGAAGAAATTGATGATGAATATAAATTAGAACTTCTTGAAGCAATTCCTGAAGACGAACAAGTATCAATCTATTCACAAGGCGAATTCTTCGACCTTTGCCGCGGTATCCACGTACCATCAACAGGTAAAATTAAAGAATTCAAATTATTATCAGTAGCAGGTGCATACTGGCGCGGAGATTCTAAAAACAAAATGTTACAACGTGTATACGGTACTGCATTCTTCGATAAAAAAGATTTAAAAGCACATCTTCAAATGCTTGAAGAAGCAAAAGAACGTGACCACCGTAAACTAGGTAAAGAATTAGAATTATTCACTACAAATAAATTAGTAGGTCAAGGTTTACCATTATGGTTACCAAACGGCGCAACAATCCGTCGTACAATTGAACGCTACATCGTTGATAAAGAAGTTTCACTAGGCTACAAACATGTTTACACTCCAGTAATGGGCTCTAAAGATTTATACGTAACTTCTGGTCACTGGGATCACTACCAAGAAGATATGTTCCCACCAATGGAAATGGATAACGAAACATTAGTATTACGTCCAATGAACTGCCCTCACCATATGATGGTATACAAATCAGCAATGCGCTCATACCGTGACTTACCACTTCGTATCGCAGAGCTTGGTATGATGCACCGTTATGAAATGTCAGGTGCTGTCTCAGGGTTACAACGTGTACGTGGGATGACTTTAAACGATGCCCACCTTTTCGTACGTCCGGATCAAATTAAAGAAGAATTCAAAAAAGTAGTTGAATTAATCTTAGCTGTTTATAAAGACTTTGATTTAAATGACTACGAATTCCGTTTATCTTACCGTGACCCTCAGGATACTGAAAAATACTTCGATGACGATGCGATGTGGGAAAAAGCACAAAGCATGTTAAAAGAAGCAATGGATGACCTTGGCTTAGATTACTATGAAGCTGAAGGCGAAGCAGCGTTCTATGGTCCAAAATTAGACGTTCAAGTAAAAACTGCTATTGGTAAACAAGAAACATTATCTACAGTACAACTTGATTTCTTATTACCAGAACGCTTCGACCTTGGCTATGTAGGTAAAGATGGTGAATTACACCGTCCAGTTGTTATTCACCGTGGTGTTGTATCAACAATGGAACGTTTCGTAGCCTTCTTAATCGAAGAATACAAAGGTGCATTCCCAACTTGGTTAGCTCCTGTACAAGTTCAAGTAATCCCAGTATCAAATGACGTTCACTTCGACTACGCGAAAAAAGTAGAAGAACAACTTCAAGCTGCTGGTATTCGCGTAGAAATGGATTACCGTGAAGAAAAACTTGGTTATAAAATCCGTGAAGCACAAATGAAAAAAATTCCGTACATGTTAGTACTAGGGGATAAAGAAGTAGAATCTGACAGCGTAAACGTACGTAAATATGGCTCTAAAGATTCTGAAACAGTAGCGTTTGCTGAGTTCTTAGAAAAATTAGTGGCAGAAGCAAATCGCTAAATTTTATAAAAAGAGACTGTGACAAAACACGTCATTTTTCTTTTTAGCATTGGCAACGAAAAACCGGAACCGCGCCCCAGCGCGATTCCGGTTTTTTTATGCTCATAGAAGCGGTTGTTTTTACATATATCTCAAAGCCTCTTTCTTTTATGCAATTTTTTCTGCTTTTTTTGATGTCATTTGTAACATTTACATAAAAAATAATACAAATGTATGATTTATGGTTTGTTTGTGCATATTTTTGTGAAAATAGAGGAATGTAGAAGGATATAGATAAAGTACAGAATTTAATTGAAAGAGGGATTTTATGAAAAAAATGTGGAAACGAGCCGCTGCCGCTGTGGCTTTTACAGGAATATTATCGGCGGGAGTAATGGACGCGCATGCAGATTATAAATCAGATTTTGTTTATACATATGCTGGCAGTGCCCAAACACTTGCGAATCAAATGAATTTATATCCATCTGTTATGATTGCGCAAATGGCTTTAGAAAGTAATTACGGTACGAGTGGACTAACGCAATCAGCAAATAATTTATTTGGTGTCAAAGGTAGTTATGGCGGTAAATCAATTGTGCTTAAAACACAGGAACAAAAAGGGAAGAAGCTCGTAACAATTAAAGATCATTTCCGTTCATATCCATCTAAATGGGCATCAATGGTTGATTACACGAAAGTGATGCAAGGCAGCCACTTAAGCGGCGCTTGGGTATCAAATACATCAAACTACCGCCAAGCAACGCGTGCACTACAAGGGGTTTATGCAACAGATCGTTATTATAGCTCGAAATTAAATGCTATTATTGCACAATATGGCTTAACACGTTATGATACAAAGCAAGTGAAAACAACGAAAGTAAGCTACAAGGTGAAATCTACTTCAACATCAGGCCGTATTACACATACAGTTCGTGCTGGTGAGACATTATCGAGTATTGCGGTGAAATATGGTGTGCCAGAACGTACCATTGCAGCTAGAAGCGGCTTAGCGAATACCAATCATTTAGTAGCGGGGAAACGATTAGTTATTAAATAGTAGAAAAAGAGGGATGTGAAACTCTTATTGAAAATAAGTTTGACACCCCTTTTTCTATGTGATAATATAAGTGAGGTTAATGAATACAATAGTTTGAGGTTAAGAAGAGGCTGCCCGCTTCTCACCTAGTTCTCGTCTTTAATTAGTACGAGCGGGTTATGAAAACAAATCGCACATGCGCATTTCGCATGAACATATATATTGCGGGCGGACATTTCGAATTTCGACTATGTCCGCCTTTTTTTGTGGACATCGAAATACCGACCGATTTTCGGGCAATCAAGCCCAAACACTGTATTCGCGACACTACTTGGAGGTGGATTATCATTAGCAAAGACATGTATGTAAACGACGGTATCCGTGCCCGTGAACTTCGTGTTATCGACCAAAATGGTGAACAGCTAGGAGTTAAAACACGTAATGATGCTTTGAAAATTGCAGAACGTGCAAACTTGGATTTAGTCCTTGTGGCTCCACAAGCTAAGCCACCGGTTGCTCGTATTATGGACCATGGTAAGTTCAAATTCGAACAACAAAAGAAAGATCGCGAAGTACGTAAAAACCAAAAAGTAATCGTATTAAAAGAAGTACGTTTAAGTCCTACTATCGATGAACACGATTATCAAACAAAATTACGTAACGGGATTAAATTCCTTGAAAAGGGAGACAAAGTTAAAGCGTCTATTCGCTTTAAAGGTCGTGCAATTACGCACAAAGAAATCGGTCAACGTGTATTAGACCGTTTCGCTGAAGACTGTAAAGAAGTAGCAACCGTTGAACAACGTGCGAAAATGGAAGGTCGCAGCATGTTCTTAGTATTACAACCTAAGAACGAAAAAAATAACTTTTTAGTTGAACAAGCTTAGGAGGAATTCGAAATGCCAAAAATGAAAACTCACCGTGGCGCTGCTAAACGTTTCAAAAAAACTGGTAGCGGTAAATTAAAATTTGACCGTGCTTACGGAAGCCACTTATTCGCAAACAAATCTACAAAACAAAAACGTCACCTACGTAAAGCTGGTATCGTATCAGCAGGCGACTACAAACGCATCAAATCTTTATTAGCTTACAAATAATCATTTAGATCGTTCAAACAACATAAAAAATATAGAATATTCATCTTACATAGAGATGAATAGCAGGAGGTAATTAGTATGCCACGCGTAAAAGGCGGTACAGTAACACGCGCACGTCGCAAAAAAGTTTTAAAATTAGCTAAAGGTTACTTTGGTTCTAAACACACATTATACAAAGTAGCTAACCAAGCAGTAATGAAGTCAGGTCAATATGCATACCGTGACCGTCGTCAAAAGAAACGTGATTTCCGTAAATTATGGATCACTCGTATCAACGCAGCTGCACGCATCAACGGTTTATCTTACAGCCGTTTAATGCACGGTTTAAAACTTGCTAACATCGACGTTAACCGTAAAATGTTAGCTGAATTAGCAGTATCTGATGCTGCTGCATTCGCTCAATTAGCTGAAGCTGCAAAAGCTCAATTAGCTAAATAATTAGAAGCACCGATGCTTCTTTAAAAGACGCAATCTTAGGATTGTGTCTTTTTTTGCGTAAAAAAAGACTTAAGCACATGGCTTAAGTCCTTTCATTTACTCATTGAATAATAATGCGGCAATTTCTTGTTTATTATGAAGAAAATCGCTTAGCTTATATTCGTCAAGTACCGTTATATATGCGTGAAGTGCCTTATTTAAAGCACCTTTTAAATTACAGACTGGAGAGATTACGCACCCGATTGATTCGGGATTAAAACAATCGACTAAATAGAAATCTTCCTCTGTTTGACGGACGACTTCGCCTATTCCAATTTCTTCTGGGCGTTTTGCAAGACGAATACCACCGCCACGACCTCGAATCGTTTCGACATAGCCCATCTTACCAAGCTCATGCGATACTTTCATTAAATGGTTTTTTGAAATACCATACGCATCTGAAATTTCTTTAATTGTTGATAAAGCGTCAGGCTCCTTAGCACCAAGAAATAAAAGAACTCGCAATGAATAGTCTGTGTACAATGTTAATCGCACTTGATTCACCACCTATTCATAAATAGTATAACAGAGCAATGAAAAAGAGTCTTGTATTTAAAGATGTATTTAAAATATGTCTTTTCTGTTAAAGATGTATTTTATATATTGCTTTTAAAATTTTAGCGGAGTATATTAAAGGTGTTAAAAGAAGAGAGGACGTGTCGAACATGTTATCACAACAAACAATGAACGTTATTAAATCAACTGCTCCAGTATTAGAAGTACATGGTGTTACTATTACAAAAACATTTTATAAAAATTTATTTGAAGCACATCCTGAACTATTAAATATTTTCAACCATACAAATCAATCAAAAGGGCGTCAACAAACAGCTTTAGCAAATACAGTTTATGCTGCAGCAGTCAATATTGAAAACTTAGAAGCGATCCTACCAGTTGTTCATCAAATCGGCCAAAAACACCGCTCATTAGGAATTTTACCGGAACATTATCCAATCGTTGGACAATTTTTACTTGCAGCAATTAAAGAAGTTTTAGGTGATGCCGCAACGGATGAAATCTTAGGCGCATGGGGCGAAGCATATGGGGTAATCGCAGATGCATTCATTCAAACAGAAGAGGTCTTATATCAAGAGGCAGAGCAAAAAGATGGTGGCTATCGCGGCTTCAAACCATTTAAAGTAACGAAAAAAGTGGTGGAAAATGAATTAATTACATCATTTTACTTAGTACCAGCAGATGGCGCGGCATTACCAGAATATTTGCCAGGTCAATACATCTCTGTACAAGTAAATATTCCGGGGCATCCATATACACACAACCGCCAATATTCATTATCACAAGCGTATAACGGTCAAGAATACCGTATTTCTGTAAAAGCTGAAAAACAAGCTACACCAGCTGGCGTCGTCTCAAATTACTTACACGCAAACTTAAATGTGGGTGATGAATTAATGGTATCTGTACCAGCAGGTGATTTCATTTACAATACAGCAAAAGGAACACCTGTAACATTTTTAGCAGCAGGTGTTGGTGCTACACCACTTGTAGCAATGTATCAAGCTGCAGTAAAAGAAAATGATGCAAAAGTGAAATTCATTCATAGTGCATCTCATATTCCATTACACCCATTCGAACGCGAATTATTAGGCATTGCATTCCCAAGTAAAAATGCGACATACGTTCCTGTAACAACAGCAGCATCAGGCCATATCGACCAAGACTTCTTAGCTGCACAAGTTGATTTAACTGGCGAAGTATACTTATGTGGTCCAGTTGGCTTCATGGAAGCGATGATTCAACACTTAACAGCATTAGGTATGTCAAAAGAAAATATTCATTTTGAATTTTTTGGTCCAGCAATGGCGCTATAAAAACAAAAGAA
>NZ_HE578957.1:587235-598108 GCF_000307285.2 Kurthia sp. Dielmo | reverse complement strand
GAGGCTGGGACAAAACACGTCATTTTCCTTTTTTAGCGTTCGCAACGAAAAACCGGAACCGCGCTACAGCGCGATTCCGGTTTTTTTATGCTCATATGAACGGTTGTTTTTATACGTATATCAAAGCCTCTTTGCGTGGCAAAAATCCTGTGCATTCTCCAATGTTTCTACTAACTATGTTATAATGTGGAATTAGTTGTTAGCTATTGTAATAAATTTGTAACCATTTTGTTAAAGTAAAAAAAGAGTATAAATGGTACTATATTATTAATAGTTTTAAGTCATTTATACTAAATTGTTTTGAGAGAGGAAAGTGTAATATGGGAAAAGTGAAGTATTTTGTTGTGTGCTTAATTATTGCTGCGATTTCTTTTATTGGATATGAGCAAGCTGCTGCAAAAACATTAACAGCAGAAAATGATGGGCATGTAAACACAGCAAAACCAGAAAGTACAGTGCCTTGGGAGTATGGTCCGGAGACACCGAAATCTGCTATTCAACCATTATCGACAAGTCCTGTCATTGCAGATATTTCAAAGTGGCAAGGAAATATTGATTGGTCAAAAGCATCTAAGGCTTTAGACTTGGTCATTATTCGTACACAGTACGGGTCAGGCATGGAAGATTATATGCATGATTCGTATGAAAAGAGTGCAACAAAGTATGATGTGCCATTTGGTGTTTATTCATATGTATTAGCTAGCACACCTGCAAGTGCACGTGCAGAGGCGCGTAATTTTTATAATCGTGCTTCAAAAAACACAAAATTTTATGTGTTAGATGTAGAGGAATTTACAAATGAGCGCACACCATACACAATGCGTGCAATTGTTGAGGCTTATGTAGATGAATTACGAAGCTTATCAAATAAAAAAGTTGGCTTATATGTAGCCAATCACTTATATAGTAAATTAAATTTAAAGACGTCAGATTTCGATTTTGTTTGGATCCCGCGTTATAGTTCACAAAAACCTAGTCATGCGCATCATTTATGGCAGTATACAGATAGTGGACGTGTGCCGGGGATTTCAGGTGGTGTTGATTTAAATCGTCTTGCATCAGGCGTGTCACTAAGCTTCTTTACAGGCGAATCGGTGACACAAGTAAGCAAGCCGACAACAACGACTTATTACAACACGAACCCAGGTAAAATTGTGACAAAGCAGTCCATTCCACAGTTTACAACAACGGCATTAAAAACGAAAAAAGGTACACTTAAAAAAGGTGACATTGTGAAAGTAAAACGTGTAGTGAAGGCAGCTAATGGGACACCACGTTTACAACTCTCAAATGGACGCTATATTACAGCAAACAAAAAATATGTTTTAAAAGTAAATCCAGCGATTGACGTGGATGATTATTACACAGCAAAAGATAAGGTGAACTATGCATTATTAAAAAAATCGAATGCGACATTTACAAGTGTTGAATTTACAGATTCAAAAAAAGCAGATGCGATCGAAAAGGGCAAAGCTGTTAAAGTAAATGATATTTCCTATACAGCTGGTGGTACACCACGTTTAAAACTTTCAAATGGTCGTTATGTGACGGCAAAGAAAACAGTTGTTCAAAAAGTAAAAGATTCTGCGACACCAGTAAACTATTATACATCTGTAGATCATGTCAATGCAGTATTAGTGAAGCAAGATGAGTATAAATACAAAACAATGGCATTTAGTACATCTACACGTGGTGAAGCCGTTCCAAAAAATAAAATTATTAAAGTAGCTGCTGTGACATATTCAAGTGGTGGGGTACCACGTTTGAAATTAACGAGTGGGCAGTATATGACAGCGAAGAAAACGATTATGCAAAAAGTGGCATCGAATATTAATGAGTTCTATACAGAGATTCCAGAGCAAGTTGTAACGAAGTCATCGACATATGCCTACGATGGGTTATACTTTGGCAAGGCATCGATTACAAATACAATTGCAGCAAACACATCACTTGCTGTGAAAAGTATTGTGTACACATCAAATGGCTATCCGAAATTTGTGTTAGCGGATCATTCAATTGTTGGGGCAGAAAAAGCACTTTATTATTAAAACGAAGGACTGTACTTAAAAAGGTGCAGTCTTTTTTTATTCAAGTCTTTTTCTTTTCATCGAATTTCGTTACGATAAAGGGGATAGGAGTGAAGACAGTGACAACGTTTAAAGTAGAAAAATTAACGGAAGATGCCATTCTTCCATATAAGGCGCATGCAAGTGATGCGGGTTTTGACGTATTTGCAAATGAAGAAGTAGTAATTCCAGCAGGTGAATCACGTGGCATCGCTACAGGAATTCGTATGGAATTACCTGAATGGACAGAGGCGCAAGTACGTCCACGTAGCGGTTTAGCACTGAAGCATGCTGTGACAGTATTAAATGCACCAGGTACAATTGATGCAGGGTACCGCGGCGAAGTGAAGATTATTTTAATCAACCACGGGAAAGAACAATTTATCGTCGAAAAAGGCATGAAAATGGCTCAAATGGTCATTGCACCTGTCATGAATATTACGATGGAAGAAGGCCCTGTAAATTTAGAGTCAGATCGTAAGGAAGCAGGCTTTGGTTCAAGCGGCAAATTTTAATCGAATGCGACTCGGTTAGTAATACTGAGTCGTTTTTTTAATGTGATAGTTCGGACTTCGTAGTATAATTAGTAAGAATGAGTAAAAATAAAGGGGATGCGAAGATGACACAACAAGTAGATGAAACATTGCACATGCTAAAAGAGTTAACAGATGCACGCGCCATTGCGGGAAATGAAAAAGAATCACGTGAGGTTATGGAAAAATACATTACACCTTATGCGGATGAAATCGACCATGATAATTTAGGCTCAGTTATCGCGAAGAAGGTCGGCGATGCCAATGGTCCAAAAATTATGGTGGCTGGACATTTAGATGAAGTCGGCTTTATGGTAACGCAAATTACGGAAAAAGGCTTTATTAAATTTCAAACGGTAGGCGGCTGGTGGGGTCAAGTCATGCTTGCACAACGTGTTCAAATCGTGACATCAAAAGGGGAAACAATTGTCGGTGTTATCGGTTCAAAACCACCACATATTTTACCGGCAGCACAGCGGTCAAAAACGTATGAAATTAAAGATATGTTTATTGATGTAGGTGCTACATCAGATGAAGAAGTAAAAGAATGGGGTATTCGTCCAGGGGATATGATTGCACCATACTTCGAATTTACTGTCATGAAAAATGATAAACATTTATTAGCAAAAGCATGGGATAACCGTATTGGTTGTGCGATTGCAATTGAAGTATTAAAACGCTTAAAAGATGAACAGCATCCAAATGTAGTGTATGGCTGTGGTGTTGTACAAGAAGAAGTCGGTTTACGTGGCTCAAAAACAGCGACACATAAAATTAATCCAGATATCGGTTTTGCGGTTGATGTTGGTATTGCAGGCGATACACCGGGAATTTCGAAATCAGAAGCAGCAAGTGAAATTGGTAAAGGACCACAAATCATCGTTTATGATGGCTCAATGGTGTCACACCGCGGTCTACGTGAATTAGTTGTAGAGACAGCGGAAGAAAATGATATTCCATACCAATACGAGGCAATTCCTGGCGGTGGTACGGATGCAGGATCAATTCATTTAACGATGAATGGTGTACCGGCATTATCAATCGGCATCGCAACACGCTATATTCACTCACATGCAGGTATTTTACATCGTGATGACTTCGATAATACGGTAGATTTAGTTGTAGCCGTTATTAAAAAATTAGATGCTGAGACAGTGAAACGCATTACATTTGATTAATTAGAACAAGGACTAGCTTTCAGGCTAGTTCTTTTTTTGTGGTAAAATATTGAAAAAGAAAGGGGCCATCCATGAATATTCCAACAGTGATTCAACATCAAAAAATCATTTATCCAGCATTTCATTTACCAATAAAACGGGGACTTATCGGCATTCATGCGAATGTTGCCTGCAAAAAAAGCTTGTTGCAGCAATTAGCCAATAGAGAAGGCTATATTTTCACAGCGAATCAGGGAGACTATGAGCGCCTAACGGTTCGTGAGACAGTACGGTTTTTATGCCAATTGAGCACGACGAAGCAACAGGACAAAGAATGGCTAAAGCGTTATCAACTAGAAGAAATAAAACGTATGAAGGTAGGCTCACTATCAGAAAGTGAACGAGCCTTTTTAAAGTTGCTACGCATAGGCTTTGCCGAACAGCAATTAATTGTTGTAGAAGAACCTTTTTTAGAATTAATGGATGCAGAACGACAAAAAGGACTTCAATTGTTTGAGGATTTACAACATAAAAACATAGTGATTTTATCGGCTAATTTAGAGGATTTATTGTCTTGTGACGAAATTTATCGTTTAGATGAGACAGGATTACATAGTATGGATATTTCGGATGACGCGGATGAGGTAGTTGAAGAAAATTCAAAGCCACTTGTTGTCAAGAAAATTAAGACGAAGAAAAATGATAAAGTTATTTTATTTAATCCACCTGAAATTGATTTTATTGAGAGTATTGAAGGTGTTGTACATGTCCATGTGGCGGGTGAGAGCTATATATGCCAAATGACGCTGACAGAAATGGAAGCGAAATTGCAGACCTATGGCTTTTATCGTTGTCATCGCTCGTATATTGTCAACTTGCAAAAAATACGTGAGATTATTACGTGGACAAAAAATAGCTATAGCTTACGCTTATCAACAGGGAAAGAAGCTGTTGTGCCGTTATCAAGAGCAAAACTGCAAGAGTTGAAAGAGTTGCTACATATTTAATTTCCCGGGAAACTTCTTAACGGAAAAATAAGTACCATTCAGCCGGTATTTGCTACTGTTAAGCGAAAAAAAGCGGTCAGATGGGCTTTTGTTGCGTATTGTTGAGGTACAAACAATACAAGGAGTGAGCGACATGCTAGCAGTTGATGTACAGCATATTCAAAAGCATTTTAAGCAGCAAACCGCATTAAATGATGTAACCTTCTCGATTAAAGAACGTGAAATTTTTGGTTTTCTTGGTCCGAGTGGTGCAGGGAAAACGACGTTAATTAAATTATTAACGGGACAACTTAGTCCAGATGCGGGGACTGGGGCGTTACTAGGACATTCGTTAAAAGATATGACGAAGCCTGCGATGCGTCAAGAAATCGGTGTGCTATCAGATAATAGTGGTCTATATGAACGGCTAACGATTCAAGAAAATTTAGTGTTATACCGGGATTTATATAATTTGCCGAAGGAAGCGGTGGACGAGGCACTTGCTTTTGTTAATTTATCAGAGCATCGAAAAAAACGTGTCACGCACTTATCAAAAGGGATGCGTCAGCGTGTAACATTGGCCCGCACCATTATGCATAAGCCAAAAATTCTTTTTTTAGATGAGCCGACTTCAGCATTAGATCCAGCGAATACGGCACATATTTATCGTGGATTACGTGCGTTAAATGAGCAGGGCACGACCATTTTCTTAACGACACATGATATGGCTGAAGCCGAAAATTTATGTGACCGTGTAGCCTTTTTACATGATGGTCTGATTCAAGCGATTGGTACCGTAGAGGAACTAAAGGCACAGTACCGCGAGGAATTGATGATTGTTGAGTTAGAAGGTGGCGCTTCACATGAGTTAGCCTTAAATGGTGAAGAAACAGCTACAAAGGTAAGTGAGTGGATGCGTCAGGGAATGATTCAGCGTATTTTAACGAAGGAACCGACGCTAGGTGATATTTTTATGAAAGTAACGGGGAGTGATTTAATATGAATCTATCGATAAGACGAATACAGGCTATTTTTATGAAGGATTATAAAGAGTTTACACGTAATTATGCGATTTCGATTATGTTATTGGCACCGATTATTTTTGCCGCCATGTTTGAAAAAGAATTCATTATTGTCGTATTAAACTTAACATTTGGTATGTTGACAGCGTTTGTTCAGGCAACGTTAATTGCGGAGGAAAAAGAGCGCAATACCTTGCGTTCACTGACCTTAACTCCGGCATCGCCACTAGATATTTTAATTGGTAAAAGCAGTTTAGTATTTGTGATGACGGCATTTATTATTGCAGTAGTTGCCTTTGTGATGGATTTTGTACCGGATGCACCGATGACAATAGCCCTTATTCTGATGACGATTTTATTTATTGCGCTTGGTACAATTTGTGGTCTGTATGCGAAATCAGTAATGGAAGCAACATTGACAGTATTACCTGTACTATTTATTTTCTCATTAGGTAGTATGCTAAGCAGCTTTGCTGACCGTTTTCCATTTTTAAAAGTAGCGGATTATTTACCGAGTGCACAGCTACTACTACTTGATTTAGGTGAAAAAGGTGCGCCAGCTGTTATTATGAACATTTCGATTTGGACGATTATTGCCTGTATCGCCGCGTATCTATTGTATGTGAAACGCCTGAAAGATGAATAATATACAAAATAAAGTGTATAAACAGTATATTTTGCATAATGAAATGTGAAATTCGAAAATAAAAAAGAAAAATAATAAGCGCTATAAATGTTGTTAAATCAATGTTTATAGCGCTTTTGAAATGCAAAAATTAAAATTTTTTAGAAAAAACATAAAAATGCAGTTGACTTCATAAATATACAGTTGTATGATAGGTACATAAAGTTAAACGTTTAGGAGCGATGACAAATGAAATTACTAGAAGAAATTGAATTACAACCCGTTCATACATTAAAGGGCAAACACTTATTGTCATTAGTTGATTACACAAGCGATGAAATCAAACAGCTTGTCGAATTAGCTATCAAAATGAAAATTGTCACAAAAGAATCAGGTTCACCTAAATTATTAGAAGGTAAAACATTAGCGATGATCTTTGAAAAGAACTCAACTCGTACACGTGTTTCTTTTGAAGTCGGTATGCACCAACTAGGTGGTAAAGGCATGTACATGAATGCCCGCGACTTACAAATCGGCCGTGGCGAAACAGTTCACGATACAGCACTTGTACTATCAGGCTATGTAGATGGCATCATGATTCGCGCAAACGAACATACAATGGTACAAGAATTAGCACAGTATTCAAAAGTACCAGTAATCAATGGCTTAACAGATGTGTCACATCCATGCCAAGCATTAGCTGACCTTGAAACAATTGCTGAAGTAAAAGGCTCATTTGAAGGCTTAAAAGTTGCGTATATCGGTGACGGTAACAACGTAGCGCATTCATTAGTAGCGGCTTGTGCACATGTTGGTATAGATTCAGTTATTGCTGCACCAGTTGGCTATGAACCAGATCCAGCAGTAATCGCTAAAGTACAACAAATTGCCGCAAGCAATGGCTGTACCGTAACGGTGACAACAGATCCTGTTGAAGCCGTAAAAGATGCAGATGTTATTTACTCAGATGTGTGGACATCAATGGGTCAAGAAGAAGAAGCAGCGAAACGCTTAAAAGACTTCGAAGGCTATCAAATTAACGAGGAATTAGTAGCACATGCAAAACCAGATTATATGTTCCTACACTGCTTACCAGCACACCGCGAGGAAGAAGTAACAGCTGCTGTTATTGATAACCCAGAGCATTCATATATTTTCCATCAAGCTGAAAACCGCATGCACGCTCAAAAAGCTGTACTTGTGTCACTTTTAGCAGACTAATAAATACGAACAATCATTAAAAGGCGTCAGAGAACGTCAATGATCATGCAAGCTAATAGGGAGTTCACTGAGTCGTAGTCCACAGAGGGGGATGAACACTCAGCCGCTATTATACCCGGACCAACTTGGCAGAGGACAAGTTGGTCTTTTTTTATTTAAGTGATGAATCGACTCGTTCAGATTCGAAGGGCAAATAAAGCTTCTGACAAGCGGTGTCTAGCCGCGTAGGAAGAAGTGATTTGACCCAAGAATCTAGTCGATGAATCCGGATAAGTTCGCTGGACGCTTATCTTCCTTGAGAAAATAAGCGGTGTTCTTCGTCGAGTCGGAATGAACAAAACGACTCGAAGCACTGGTGTTTGAATCCAGATAATTTCAACTGCATACTTCTTTTCATGCAATAAATAGGAAACTAACTACTTGATAGATGAAGTGAAAAACGTTCTTATAATTTAGTCACCTAAACAAATAGCCATCTATCGTCATTGCTAATCATTGAAAATATACCTATTTTTCTCTACAATAAGTGAAGGTAGAACGGAGGAAATAATGTGGTAGGCTTTATCTATTTACTTGTTGCATTGACGTTTTTAAAATTGACGTATGATACAACAAAATGGACAGCGCAAGATGAAGGAGACGAGAAGAACGCGATTCATCGTGGGCAATCGTCATTCGTTGCGGTGTTAATGGTAACATTACGTTTTATGCCATTAGATATTCGTAAAAAGGTCATGATTGCAGTATTTGCGATTATTACAATGGTGTTCTTTGTATTATTTTGGAAAACGTTTTAAGACATGAATTTCATGTCTTTTTTTATTGAAATTTTAATTGACAGAAAAAAAGTTCGGTGCATACTGAATAAATAGTGTAAATAGCTAATTTTACACCTGAAAAATGGTAAAAAACAACGAAATTCGATTATCTATTTGAAAATGATAATTATTTTCAATTAGATGTTTACTTTTCAAAAATACCCTTGTTAAACTGTTAGTAACTTACATAATAAAAGGGGTTTTATTGACATGTATAAAAAATTATTCACAGCACCAATTGCACTAACAATCGCATTATCAGCAATTGCACCAACAATGGCACATGCAGAGGAAACTGCAGCAACTACTGAAGTAGCGCAGGCAACAGCGGTAACACCAACCATTTTATACAAAGGTGTTCCAACAGCAAACTATAACGCAATGTTTGCGAACACAGAGGTTGTCAAAGATGGCGATGTATATAAAGTAACAATGGATGTTAGCAGTCTATTCACATTATTCCAAGTAAACGGTAAAGATGTTGTGCTAGAAAAAGGGGCAACAGATAAAGACCTACAAAAAGTGACGTTTACAATTGCGTCATTAGAAGAAGATCCAACGATTAAAATTGCATACACAGCAGGTCCAATGGGCGTGATGTCGCATGAATTCACATTTGATTTCACACCAACAGTTGCAGAAGTGCAAGCAGCATTCGATAAAGCGATTGCGACTATTAAATTAGCACCAATTACAACAGCAGAAGAGTTAAAAGTAGCAACAGCCCAAATTTCAGCAGTCGATAATATTGTAGCGTCTGCAAAAGCTTCGAATTTAGACGAATCAGCATTCGTAAAACCAGCAGTCTATGCAGCACAACAAGAGGCGATTGCAGCATACAAAGCACCGTTCACAACAAAAGCAGCGGACGCATTTAGTAAATTAACATTTACAGCGGCAGAGTCAATCACAACAAAAGCACAGTTAGCAGAAGCAAAAGTACAGCTAGAAGCAGCACAAGCAGCGATTGCAAAAGCGGTAGCAGCAGGCTTAACAGAGCGTGCGGACCTAGCTAGTTTAGCAGGCTATGCAAATGTAGCGGCTCAAAAGACAGTAGTAGAAGCTGCCGAGAAAGCTTTAGCAGAAGAGGTACAAACAGTACGTACATTATCAGGTAAAGTGAGCAATGCAAAAGGTGCGAGCGATATCGTAAAAGTATACGGTTTACAAAAAGGTGATACGGTACGTCTTTACAATGCAAAAGGCAAGATGCTTAAAACAGCGACAGCAACTGGCGAATACTTACGCATTTCAGGTGTGAGCTTAGGTAAAGCTGCTGGTAAAGTCTATGTGTCAGCACAAGCGAAAGATGAAAAAGAATCAGCGAAAAAAGCCGTAGCATTCAAAGCAGAGCCTGTAGCGAAAACAGTTGCGAAAACGCAAATTAGCGTAAAAAACAACAAAGGTAAAGCAGATGTTGTAACGGTAAAAGGAACAGCAAAAGGTCAAAAAATTCGTGTCTACAATGAAGCGGGTAAATCCCTGAAAACAGTGACAGCAACAAGCAAAACAACAAAAATCAGCATTAAGCAATTAGGTAAAGCAACCGGTAAAATTTCAGTGGCGCGCATTCAGGATGGCAAGCATATTAGTGCAAAAACAACAGTAAAATTCTCGAAAGAACAATAATACGTTGTGGTGGGCTCACATGAGGAGTCCGCTTTTTTAAAAGGAGCGAATCATATGAAAAAATGGTCTACATTTTGTTTGACGGCAGCACTTAGTGTCGCAGCAATTACACCAGCAACGCTAACGTTGACACCAGCAGCGGCACAGGCAGCAACAATCGATAACGGGGCATATACGGTACAGGTAGCACCGTATTATAAGGGTGAGGTATCAAAAAATACGCAAGCGAATATGAATTCAACAGCACAATTGACGGTACAAGATGGTATTGAAACGGTGAAAATTTCATTGCTAAATGGCTCGAGCTATCAAGACATTATCGATGAAAATGGCAATGAAATCCCGCTTGAACGTCATGCAAATGGTACGGCAACATTAACGATTAGCGGCAAAGATGTAATCGCAAATGGCATTCAAGCGAAGTTCCATATTGTCGTTGCAGAAATCAATTACGATCACTATTATGATATGGATTTGAAATTTGATGCGTCGACATTGATTTCAACTGCGGCACCAAAAACGAAGCGTACATTAAGTGCTACGGCAACAAACCGTGTAGCGAAAAGTGATACCGTAACGGTAAAAGGTGTGAAAAAAGGCGATATAGTGCGTATTTCTCGTGGTAGCGCGGTGCTGGCAACAATGACAGCAACGTCATCCACAATGAAATTATCAGTAAAACAATTAGGCAAAAAAGCAGGAAAAATCGCCATTACAGCACAAGCAGCTGGTGAGCAAGAATCAGCGAAAAAACGTATTGCATTTAAAGCAGAGCCTGTTAGTAAAGCGGTATCTGCAAAAAATGTCACAATTACG
>NZ_HE578957.1:523314-587032 GCF_000307285.2 Kurthia sp. Dielmo | reverse complement strand
AAAAAAGGTAAAGCAAATGATAAGGTCGTCGTGAAGGGGCTTAAGAAGGGCGATGTCGTGAAATTTTACGATACGCTTGGGAATGGACTCGGACGTGTAACGGCTACTTCATCTACGGCTACCTTTAAGCCAAAGTCGCTAAAGGCAAAAGGTGGGAAGCTCGTGATTACCCGCACAGAAGCAGGGAAAAATACGAGTGCGAAAGTTAAGAAAAGCTATCAAACTGAAAAATAATCACAAGAGCAGTCCGAAACGCTTTAGGGACTGCTCTTTTTTTGCTACACTTACAAATAGATTGATTATTTAGAAAAAAGGGGTTTTGGATATGAAGGCAGTGTATGTGGAGGAGCAACAAGTACGTGTAGGGGAGCTTGAGGTGCCAAAAATTGGTGCAAAAGATGTATTAGTACGAATTAAGGCGGCGGGGCTTAATCGTCGTGATTTATATACACCAAAGCGTCTTGCAAAAGATGCTGCGCCGCTTATTTTAGGAAGTGATGCAGCGGGCATCATCGAAGCGGTAGGAGATGAAGTTACACGCGTACAAGCCGGAGATGCGGTCATCGTTAATCCATCGCTTCGTTGGTACGATGAAAGTGCGGTACCACCAGATGACTTTGAAATTTTAAGCTTGCCGGATCATGGTACCTTTGCAGAGTTTTTAGCGATTTCAGAGGAGCAGGTAGAGATAAAGCCTGCGCAGTTATCATTTGTTGAAGCGGCAACAATCGGCATTGCACCACTGACGGGCTACCGAGCTGTTGTGACAAAGGGGCAAGTAAAGGCTGGTGATACAGTGTTTATTCCAGGAGCAGGTAGCGGTGTTGCGACCTTTATGATTCCTTTAGCGAAAAGCCTTGGTGCGCGTGTTATCGTATCTTCTCGTTCCGCAGAAAAACGCCAGGCCGCACTGGAATTAGGCGCCGATATGGCGTTAGCTAATGATGCAGACTGGAAACAGGAGCTCGCCGATGAAACAGTTGATGTCGTCATTGAAAGTGTTGGTCGTGCGACGTTTAATCGTTCATTAGCGGTGCTAAAACGTGGTGGTACGCTAGTTGTTTTCGGTGCTACAACAGAAGATATGGTGGACTTTGATTTGCGTACATTTTTCTATGCGCAACAAACGTTAAAAGGCAGTACACTTGGGAGTCGCGATGAGTTCCGTGCGATGCTGCAGTGGATTGAAGCACAAAATATGCACCCGGTAATTGACCGCACGTATTCACTAGATGAAGCGGCAGCCGCGCTTAAATATTTAGAAATCAACGAACAATTTGGTAAACTAGTATTTGAAGTGAACAACTAGGAGGCAAATGGAGTGACAGTTCGATTACTAGCAATTGATGTGGACGGGACGCTGGCAAATTCAAAGGGTATCGTGACAGAACGTACACGACAAGTACTACATGAGGCGGTAGCACGCGGTCTTTACGTCGTAATTTCAACAGGACGCAGTCGAAGCTTTTTACAATGTGTGTCGGACCAAGTAGCGCTTGAGCAGCCACTCATTTGTAATAATGGCGCCGAAATTTGGAAAAATGCTGCTGAATTATTAGCACGTCGTTTTATGCCGGTTGAAACGGGGCAAGAGATTATCCATATTTTTAAACGTTACGGTGTGGAGCATATGTGGGGCAATGATGAACAGGGCGATTTTTCACCTGAAATGTTTCAGCAGGTATTACAAAACCCGCCAATGAAGCTCGGTGCTTTCTTTGAAGATGAGCACCAGCTAGCTGCTGTTCGCTCAGAAATTAATGCTCTACCAGATATAGAAATTACAAGTTCGGATGAATTGAATCTTGAGGTAATGAAATATGGTACATCGAAGGCGCATGGCTTAGCAGAGCTAGCGACTGAATTTTCGATTTCGCTTGATGACGTGATGTGCTTTGGTGATAGCTATAATGATATGGAAATGTTTGAAGAATGTGGTACGGCAGTCGCAATGGGAAATGCCAATGATGAATTAAAAGCGATGGCAACCTATATTACGGCCACAAATGATGAAGACGGTGTCGCACGGGCAATTGAACAATATGTTTTTGCTGTGCAGGAGCCGATTGCGTAAAATCCATCAGAAGATGTTCTCGAAATAATGGGGACATCTTCTTTTTTCGTGTATACTATTTGGAGGACTACAAACTAAAGGCGGTAAAAACATGAAATATATTGAATCAAACCAAAACTCGCTCGTAAAATATTGGAAAAAACTTGCGACAACTCGTAAAGAACGCGATAAATCAGGAGAATTCCTTGTTGAAGGTTTCCACTTAGTTGAAGAAGCGCTAAAACATACAGAAGTATTACATTTAATCATTCGTGAAGGTGTAGCGATTCCCGTATCATGGAATTTAGATGATGTTTTCTTGATCGAAGTATCTGAGGCGATTGCAAAAGAATTATCGGAAACAGAGCACTCACAAGGTATTTTTGCACAATGTAAACAAAAAGAAGTGGACGAAGCGGCACAAGCAGGCTGGACACGTCTATTATTAATCGATGCTGTACAAGACCCAGGAAATATTGGTACGATGATTCGTACAGCCGATGCAGCAGGGATTGATGCCGTTATTTTAGGCAAAGGCTCAGCCGATCCATACAATCCAAAAACAGTACGTTCAACACAAGGCTCTATTTTCCATATTCCTGTTGTACGTGGTGATTTACATGATTGGGTAGCAGATTTAAAAGAGCGTAATGTGCCTGTATACGGTACAGCGCTTGAAAATTCAGTTGTTTACAATGAAGTAGAAAAAGAGCATGATTTTGCTTTAATTATGGGTAATGAAGGTAGCGGTATTGATGCATCACTACTTGCACAAACGGATGCGAACGTCATTATTCCAATTAAAGGCGCTGCAGAATCATTAAATGTAGCGGTAGCGACAGGAATCGTTCTTTACCATTTTGCACTGTAACAACACTTGAAGTTATGACGTGACTTGTTTATAATGAATGGGAAACATAATGGAAATGCATTGACCGGGAAAAGTATAAGGATGTTGACTAGTAGGGACGCCACGCCATAGACTGCAAGCGAGGCGAGTGCCGCATTCTTAGAAGTTCACCCCGCTAGCAGCCACCGGGACCAGCATCACGCTGTAAAGGTTGGCCGGCAGATGAGCCGTTAATTCAAATGAGTGACTGCTTTGGCAGTAACTAGGGTGGTAACGCGAATTTTAACCTCGTCCCTTTTTGGGGGGCGGGGTTTTTCTTTTTTTACTGCGATTGAATGTAACGAAACCTAGAAATGCATCGGGGTTGAAGAGACCCTACACTTGGAAGGAGGAGCAAAAAAATGCAAGAGCAATTAGCACAATTAAAAGCAGAAGTACTGGAAAAAATCGCTGCTGCACAAGACTTGAAACAATTAAATGATGTCCGTGTTGCTTATTTAGGTAAAAAAGGACCAATCACGGATTTATTAAAAGGTATGGGGAAACTTCCTCAAGAAGAACGTCCAAAAATGGGTGCATTAGTAAATGAAACACGCGCACAAGTCCAAGAAGTTTTAGATGCTCGCAAAGTGGAGCTTGAAGCAGCTGCATTAGATGCGCAATTAGAATCTGAAACAATCGATGTCACATTACCAGGTCGTACGGTGAAAGTGGGGAATCATCACCCATTAACACGTATCATTGAAGAAATCGAAGACTTATTCATCGGTATGGGCTATGAAGTGGCGGAAGGTCCAGAAGTAGAAAAAGATTATTATAACTTTGAAGCATTAAATCTTCCAAAAGGTCACCCTGCTCGTGATATGCAAGATACATTCTACATTTCAGAAGAAATCTTAATGCGTACACATACTTCTCCAGTACAAGCTCGTACAATGGAGAAAGCACAAGGTAAACCAATCCGTATTATTTGCCCAGGTAAAGTATTCCGTCGTGACAATGATGACGCGACACATTCACACCAATTCAACCAAATCGAAGGATTAGTTGTGGGCGAAGATATCGCAATGAGCGACTTAAAAGGAACACTTGATTTATTCGCTAAGAAAATGTTCGGCGAGGACCGCGAAATTCGCTTACGTCCAAGCTACTTCCCATTCACAGAGCCATCTGTTGAAATGGATATTTCTTGCTTCAAATGCGGCGGCGAAGGCTGTAACGTATGTAAAGGCACAGGTTGGATTGAAATTCTAGGCGCAGGTATGGTTCACCCGAACGTACTTGAAATGGCTGGCTATGATCCGAAAAAAGTAACTGGTTTCGCATTTGGTATGGGACCAGAACGTATTGCAATGCTGAAATATGGTGTGGATGATATTCGTCACTTCTATACAAATGACGTGCGTTTCTTAGAACAATTCCACCGCGCAGAAGATTAGGAGGAGGACGAAACAATGTTAGTATCATTAAAATGGTTATCTCAATATGTTGACATCAGTGGCTTAGAACCAGAAGAATTAGCGGAAAAAATTACGCGTTCAGGTATCGAAGTTGAAGCAGTCAATCACTTATCAAAAGGGCTTAAAAAATTACAAATCGGTCAAATCAAAGAAGCAATTCCGCATCCTGATTCAGACCACTTAAATATTTGCCAAGTTGATTTTGGCGAAGAAGAATTAGCACAAATCGTTTGTGGCGCACCAAATGTAGCGGTTGGTCAAAAAATCGTTGCTGTTCGTCCAAATGGTTATGTAGGTGGCAAAAAAATCAAAAAAGGTAAACTTCGTGGTACGGTTTCAATGGGGATGATTTGCTCGTTACAAGAACTAGGTATCGACGGTAAAACAGTTCCAAAAGCTTATGCTGATGGTATTTATGTCGTATCAGATGATGTTCCTGTTGGCGCAGACGCAATTGAAGTATTAGGTCTTGATGACGTTGTGCTTGAATTAGGCTTAACACCAAACCGCGCAGATGCGATGTCTATGCTAGGTGTAGCGTATGAAGTAGCGGCAATTTTAGACCAAGAAATTACTTTACCAGATACAGCACATGAAACAATTGCTGAAAAAGCAGCAGATGTCATCAAAGTATCAGTAGAAGATACAAAATTGAATCCAATGTATGCAGCGAAAGTTGTTAAAAATGTGAAAGTGGCAGAATCTCCATTATGGCTACAACAATATTTAATGGTTTCAGGTATCCGTCCATTAAATAACATCGTTGATATTACAAACTATATTCTTTTAGAATATGGCCAACCACTGCATGCTTTTGACTATGACCAATTAGGTACTGGTGAAATCGCTGTTCGTTTAGCAACAGAAGGCGAAGCAATTAAAACATTAGATGAAAAAGACCGTACGCTAAAAGCGACAAACTTAGTCATCACAAATGGTGAAAAACCAGTAGCAGTTGCCGGCGTTATGGGTGGTTTTGACTCAGAAGTAACAGAAGCGACAACAACGGTTGTCATTGAATCAGCTTACTTCGATGGCTTATCAGTACGCTACACATCAAAAGACCTTGGCTTACGTAGCGAAGCATCAGCTCGCTTTGAAAAAGGCTTAGATCCAAACCGCGTATTACCAGCAGCAGAACGTGCCGCACAATTAATGGCAGAGCTTGCTGGCGGGGACGTCTTAGAAGGTACAGTTTTAGTTGATGAATTAGATAAAGAACCAGCACGCGTTGTCGTGTCACCTGACTTTATTAACAACCGTTTAGGTATGAAAATTTCATTAAACGAAATGGTATCTATTTTAAAACGTTTACGCTTTGATGTTGAGCCTGCAAATGGTTTATTAATTATTGATGCGCCAACACGCCGTCAAGATATTAAAATCGAAGAAGATATCGTTGAAGAAATCGCACGTTTGTACGGCTATGATGAAATTCCAACAACATTACCAGTTGCTGAAATCGTACCAGGTCGCTTGAATCGCAATCAACAAGTCCGTCGTACAATCCGTTACCAATTAGAAGAAGCAGGTCTTTACCAAGCACTAACATACTCATTAACATCAGATGCATTAGCACAAAAATATGCATTAGAAACAGCGCCAACAACACGCCTTCTAATGCCAATGAGTGAAGAACGTAGCACATTACGTCAATCCGTTCTACCACACTTAATCGAATCACTTGTTTATAACATATCTCGTCAAGCTGACACAGTGGCGTTATATGAAATTGGTTCTGTATTCTTAGGTGAAACAGCAGAAGGCCTACCACTAGAACGTGAACATGTAGCACTTGCGATGACAGGCAAATGGGTAGAAAATTCTTGGCAAGGTGAGCACAAACAAGTGGATTTCTTCGTCTTAAAAGGCGCGCTTGAAGCATTATTTGAAAAATTAAGCGTAGCAGACCGCATCACTTATGTAGCGGCAAAAGTTGACGGTATGCACCCAGGACGTACTGCGGATATCTTATTAGATGGCGAACGTATTGGTTTCTTAGGTCAATTGCACCCACAAGAACAAAAAAATCTTGGCGTGAAAGATACATTTGTAGCAGAGTTCAATTTAGCGCAAGTACTTGCGGCTGACATTGCACCATTACAATATGTAGCAGTTCCTCGCTTCCCATCAATTTCTCGTGATATCGCATTAGTTGTAGACCGTACAACAACTGCTGCATCATTAGAAGAAATTATTACAGCTGCTGGTGGTAAATTACTAAAAGCAGTCAATGTATTCGACGTTTATGAAGGCGACCATATGGAAGCTGGTAAAAAATCAATCGCATTTAGTTTAACGTACTTCGATCCTGAACGTACATTAACAGATGAAGATGTCACAGCAGTACATGACAAAGTTGTTGCTGCATTACAAGAAAATGGCGTAACATTACGTTAATACTATAAGCAATGTAAGACACCTCCAACAAAATTTTGTTGGAGGTGTTTTTTGTGCGTAAAAATATGTCAGGGTATTACTGCGTATGATTGTTGCTTTTTCGACCTTGAAAAAGTATAAAAAGGGATTTTTTAGGTTTGATTTTATAGTAAAATGAGGAATAGATAGATGATATAAAACATTAATGAGAAAATTTAACTAAATTTTATTGTATAAAGACAGATGTTAATTTGAAAAATACAATAAATGTGTAAATAATTGTAATATAACAAAAAACTTTCAAGCGCCTATTGGACTAAAAATAAATTTTATATAGGTATGATTCATTTTAATGTTCTAAATATATAGACAATTTAGAAATTTATGTTATATTAATAAACAATATAACATTTTAATTACCGAAATATTTTTCTTTCGTAATAGTTTTGTGAATATAAACAGAAAGGAGTGGGCATGATGACACTTTCAAAGCCATTGTTAGAAATTAATCATTTATTTACAAGTTTTCGAATTAAGGATACATATTATGATGCAATTCACGATGTGAACTTAACATTAAATGAAAATGAAGTACTTGCGATTGTTGGAGAGTCAGGATGTGGTAAAAGTACACTTGCAACATCCATTGTAGGTCTACACCCACCGGGCAATACAACCGTAATTGGCGAGATTTTATACAAAGGAGAAAATCTTGTTAATTATTCGGAGGATAAATTAAATAAAATACGAGGAAATGACATCGGTTTTATTTTCCAAGATCCCCTTTCTGCACTAAATCCATTAATGCGTATCGGTGACCAAATCGAAGAGGGGCTTGTGTTCCATACGAAGATGACCGATCAAGAGCGAAAAGCACGTGCGCTAGAGCTGCTTGACCAAGTAGGAATCGTTAATCCAGAGCGTGTTGCGCGTCAATTCCCACACCAATTATCAGGCGGGATGCGTCAGCGTGTAATGATCGCGATTGCAATTGCGTGTAAGCCACGTATCATGATTGCGGATGAACCAACAACGGCACTTGATGTAACGATTCAAGCACAAATCTTAGACTTATTAATCGAGCTACAGCAAGAAACAAATGCGGGAATTATGCTAATCACGCATGATTTAGGTGTTGTAGCAGAAGTTGCGACACGCGTAGCTGTAATGTATGCAGGACAGGTAATCGAGGTAGCACCAGTTGAGGAGCTATTTAGAAATCCGAAGCATCCATATACACGTTCATTACTAAATTCGATTCCACAAACAGAGCGTGATCATGACCGTCTGCAAGTGATTCAAGGGATGGTACCAACGCTTACGAAAATGCCAAAATCAGGTTGTCGTTTTGCGCCACGTATTCCATGGGTGAGCGAAAATGCACATGAAGTGGAACCACAAATGCATGAAATTTCACCAGGACATCTTGTACGCTGCACATGCTGGCAAACCTTCAATTTTGAAGAGCAAGAAACGAAGGAAGGTGTCGTACAATGACGTCGTTTATGGAAGTAAAAGATTTAAATGTGCATTATCCGATTCGCGGTGGCTTCTTTAATACAGTCGTTGACCATGTTTATGCGGTTGATGGTGTATCAATGGAGTTTGAAAAAGGGAAAACATACGGCCTTGTAGGCGAGTCAGGTTCAGGAAAATCAACGACAGGGAAGGCGATTATTGGTCTTGAAAAAATCACATCTGGAAAAGTGATTTACGAAGGACAGGATGTGACGAATCAACGTCGAAAACGTGATAGTGCGTATAATCGTGATATCCAAATGATTTTTCAAGATAGCCATTCTGCAATGAACCCACGTAAACGCGTACAGGAAATCATCGCAGAACCGATTCGCAACTTCTTGAACTTATCACCGCAAGAGGAGAAACGCCGCATTATCGAGCTGCTTGAAATTGTCGGCTTATCTGAGGAAGCAATGGTGAAATACCCGCATGAATTCTCTGGTGGTCAAAAGCAGCGTCTTGGTATTGCACGCGCAGTTGCTTGTAATCCGAAAATGATTATTGCGGATGAGCCGGTATCAGCACTTGATTTATCGGTACAAGCACAGGTACTGAACTTTATGAAGGATATTCAAACGGAATATGGTCTTAGCTATTTATTTATCTCACATGACTTGGGCGTTGTACGTCATATGTGTGACCATATTTCAATTATGTATAAAGGGCGCTTTGTTGAAACGGGTACACGAAATGATATTTTCAACAACCCACAACATATTTACACGAACCGTTTATTATCAGCGATTCCAAATATCGAGCCTGAGACACGCATCGAGCGTAAAATCGAGCGTCAAAAGGTCGAAGCCATTTATAAAGCCGATTCACATCGTTACTACGATCAAGACGGTAAAGTATATCCATTAAAAGAAATTTCATCGACGCATAAAACGGCGATGATTGGTCTCGAAAAGGGGGCTGAATAATATGTGGAAAACAGTTGTTAGACGATTTTTAATTATGATTCCACAGCTATTCGTGCTTAGTATGTTGATTTTTATTTTGGCGAAATTTATGCCAGGTGATCCATTTACAGGCTTAATTACACCACAAACGGATCCGGCGCGTTTAGAAGAGTTACGTCAGCAAGCAGGCTTCTATGATCCGTGGTATGTACAGTACTGGCACTGGGTAACAAATATGTTTCGCGGGGACTTCGGGGATAGCTATACCTTTAAAGTAAGTGTTGCCTCACTAATTGGTGACCGTGGTCTAAATACACTATGGCTATCACTGGTAAGTGTTATTTTAACGTATTTAATTGCGATTCCATTAGGTGTGATTGCAGGTCGTTATCAAAATACATTACGCGATAAAACAATTGTGCTTTATAGCTTTGTCAGCTATGCGATTCCAACATTCGTATTAGCGTTAATTTTCCTTTATATTTTCGGCTACCAGTTACAATGGTTCCCAACTTCAGGAACTGTATCTGTTGGGGAGGACCCTGGTACATTGGGGTACTTCTGGAGTAAGGTGTATCACTTAATTTTACCAGCGATTACGTACGCATTCTTAGCGACAACAAGTATCATTCAGTATTTACGCTCTGAAATTATTGATGCACAAACGCAGGATTTTGTGAAAACAGCTCGCAGTAAAGGGATTCCGATGAATAAAGTGTATACACGTCACATTTTCCGTAACTCATTATTACCGATTGCGGCATTCCTAGGTTTCTCTATTACAGGTATTCTTGGTGGTTCTGTATTCATCGAGACAATTTTCGGTTTCCCTGGTATGGGACAATTATTCATTCAGTCAATCATGGGGCGTGACTACAGTGTTATTACGGCACTTGTTATGCTATATGGCTTCCTTGCGTTATTAGGTAGTCTATTGTCGGATATTATTTTAAGTATCGTCGACCCACGAATCCGTATCGAATAATAACTTAAACCGAAAGAAGAGGTGAATACGATGGAACAACAATTTAACAATGAACAATTAACTGAACATGAGTTAGAAAGTACGCCAGCGACTGGTTTTCGGGTCATTTGGCGTGAGTTTAAAAAAGATAAAATCGCGATGGGTTCTTTAATCATCGTCGCATTCATTATATTAGGGTCGATTATTTGGGCACCATTTATCAATCAAGAAGAATTAATGAAAATTAGTTTATTAGATGAATTTGCGAAGCCAGGTGAAAATGGCTTCATCCTTGGTGCAGACCAGGGTGGTAGTGATATTTTAGGGCAATTAATTATCGGGGCGCGTAACTCTATTGTTATCGCCATTGCCATTACAGTCATTACCGGTATATTGGGTGTTGCAGTAGGGATTATTTGTGGCTACTACGGTGGCATCATCGATAACTTCTTCATGCGTCTAATCGATTTCATCATCACATTACCATCTACAATGATCATCATCGTATTCGTGACGATCATTCCAAAATATGATAAATGGTCATTTATTCTTATTATGAGTGCGTTTATGTGGGTAAGTACCGCAAGGCTTGTCCGCAGTAAGGCATTGTCGGAAAGTCGACGGGATTATGTCAGCGCCTCAAAAACGATGGGTACGAGCGATTTCGCGATTATGTTCAAAGGTATTATGCCAAACTTGAGCTCATTATTAATCGTCGAGTTAACGCTTAACTTCGCCGGCAATGTCGGTATTGAAACAGGTCTTACATTCTTAGGCTTTGGTTTACCAGATACGACACCAAGTCTAGGAACCCTTGTCAGCTTTGCCAATAATCAAACGGTAATCGCTGAGAAGTGGTGGGTATGGTTACCAGCATCGCTGCTGATTTTAGTATTGATGCTTGGCATAAATTATATTGGACAAGCTCTACGACGTTCAGCAGATGCTAAACAAAGATTGGGGTAACAAAGAGGGAAAAAAGAGGAGGAGATTGGATGAAGAAAAAGAATTGGCTGATGCTACTTCTTGTCGGCATCATCACGTTAGTACTTGCAGCTTGTGGCGGCGGTAGTGACAGTGAAAAAGGCAAGGATAGTGGTAAAGAAGAGGTAGACACAAGTAAGTTAGCAGATACTGTGAAAAATGATGCAGAAGCAAAAAGCGGCGGTACATTACAAGTTGGCCTTGTAAGTGACTCACCATTCCAAGGGATTTTTAACTGGGAATTATACGAGGATGCTTATGATTCAACAATCATGGAGTGGACTTCTAACGCACTTTTTGATACAAAAGAAGACTTCTTAATTAGCGATACAGGCTTAGCATCTTTAAAAGTGGATGAAGATAAAAACACGGCAACTGTAACAATTAAAAAAGATGTAAAATGGTCTGACGGTAAACCATTTACAATCGAAGATGTTATTTATCCGTACTATATTATTGCCGACAAAGATTACACAGGTGTACGTTATGACGCTGATTTCCAAAACATCGAGGGTGCAAAAGAATACCACGATGGTAAAGCAAAAGACATTAGCGGTATTAAAAAAGTGGATGACTACACAATGGAGTTAACACTTAAGAAAGTTTCACCAGCAATTTACTCTGGTGGTGACGGTCTATGGGGCTACGCAGCACCTAAGCACCAACTTGAAGGCATTAAAGCAAAAGATTTAGTAAAATCTGATGAAGTACGTAAAAATCCAGTAACACTTGGTGCATTCGTTGTTGATAAAGTTGTTAATGGTGAGTCTGTTCAAATGGTAGCAAACGAAAACTATTTCCGTGGCAAACCAAAATTAGATAAAGTCGTTATCGAAGTTGTACCTTCATCTTCTGCAGCAGCAGCGATGAAAGCAGGTAAGCACGATATTTTACAAAGCTATGCAGCAAACCAATACGAAGATGTAAAAGATCTTAAAAACGCACAAATTCTTGGTCGCCCAGAATTAGCTTACTCTTACCTAGGTTTCAAAATGGGTAAATGGGATTCTAAAAAAGGCGAAGTTGTTGTAAATGAAGATGCGAAAATGAAAGATGTTAAATTACGTCAAGCAGTTGCTTACGCAATGAACGTTGAAGAAGTAGCAAAAGCTTACTACGATGGCTTACGTACACGTGGTAACTCATTAATTCCACCAGTATTCGAGTCATTCTATGATGATTCATTAACAGGCTTTAATTATGATGCTGAAAAAGCGAAATCTCTTCTTAAAGAAGCAGGTTACGAAGATAAAAATGATGATGGTTTTGTAGAAGATCCAGACGGTAAAGAATTCACAATCAAAATGGCAACAATGGCTGGTACGGATAAAGATGATAAAATCGTTCAATTCTATATCCAAAACTGGAAAGATGTTGGTCTTAAAGTTGAATTAACAACAGGTCGCCCAATCGAATTCAACAGCTTCTACGATAAAGTACAAGCAGATGATAAAGATATCGACATGTTTATGGCTGCATGGGGTACAGGTACAAACCCATCACCAATGGGCTTATATGCGAAAAATGCACAATTTAACTACAGCCGCTACACAACGCCTGAGTTAGAAAAACTATTAGCGGATATCGATTCAAAAGAATCATTAGATGCTGCTCACCGTAGTGAAGCATTCAAAGCTTGGCAAGAGTATATGTTTGAACAAGCAGTAACTGTTCCAACATACTTCCGTACAGAAATCGTTCCTGTAAACAACCGTGTGAAAGGTTATTCAATTAACTATTTAGATGGTTCTGATAAACATTTACAAGATATCGAAGTAACTGAAGACGCTCCTGCAAAATAAGATTTAGAACACAAAAAAAGGGGAATGGTCCATAGCGGGCCATTCCTCTTTTTTGTTCGTTAAATCATACGGTTTTTCGCGGCAATACGCGATGCTTTTGTTGTATTGGCGAAATGCCATTTTGTAACGGATTGTAACGCTTCCTCACCTTGTGATAGTAAGATATTTGCAGCGACTTGGTCTACTTTCGCACTGGCACCTTTTGGTAGCTCAACACCGATTTCCACCGATAATTGGTCCATCGCAGAAAGAAAAGCATAGCGTGCGATAATCGATGCGGCAGCGACAGAAAGATGCAGTTGTTCTGCCTTTGTTGAGAATAAAACGTTATCACGAATGATATCTTTTTCTTCTTGGATATGACGATAATATGTGTCACGCTCTTCGAATTGGTCGATTAAAATAAAATCGGGCTTTGTTGGCGCAATTTTTGATAACACATGGCGCAGTGCTTGATTATGTAGGAGCGCCTTGATTTTCCCTTGGGACCAGCCCTGTGCCTTTACTTTATTGTATTTATCATTATGCAGTGTCAGCACGCTGTAAGGGACGGCTTCCATGATGGCAGGTGCGATAGCACGCATTTTGGCATCGGTTAGCATTTTTGAATCTTTGACGCCAAGTTCTTTGAGTAACGCCATTTTATCTTGAGGTACATACGCCGCCGCTACCGTAATCGGCCCGAAATAGTCACCCGTTCCTGTCTCATCTGAACCGAGTACATTCATGTTAGCGAATTTTTCTGGGAGCTTATCACCCTTTGGTAACGTCATAGTAGTAGGTGCTTCAAATTCGCCGAAGCGATTTGCTTCTTGCTCCGCCTCCGTACCCTGGAACATTACTTTTCCAGACTTATAAGAGGTAATCGTTGCATGCGGGGTTTTCGCCATAAAGACGGCTCCAGGTGCATTTGTTGGAACAGCTTGTGCATCATAGTAGTCATGAACTTTTTGTTGATCTTGAGCAGATAACTTTAAAACGATTGTAGACATAATTTCTCGCCCTTTCTTTTAGTAGATTATTCACATGATATTGCATTTCATGGTATTATTAGAAATAGGATTTAAAAGGAGGGAACGGGCATTGTCAGAGCAACGCTTAAATCGTATTTCTGTAAACATTTATGGACAAACCTATAACATGGTGGGAACGGAATCGCCGAGTCATATGCGGCATGTAGCAAACACCGTCGACGAACAAATGCGAGGTATTCGCAGTGCCAGCCCTTCTTTAGATATTGCCAAGTTAGCTGTCCTAACAGCAGTTAATGCGGTCAATGATTCAATGAACTACAAGCAACGCATCGAAGAATTAGAAGCACAACTTAAAAAATTAAAGGATGACGTGAATGATTGATTTAATCATTATTATAGTACTAATTGCAGGTATTCTTACAGGCGTCGGTCGTGGCGTACTGTATCAGCTTGTTAATTTAGTAGGACTAGTAGCGGCGATTATTGCTGCGCTTATCGGCTACAAATCGTTAGCTGAAAAATTTGTCATGTACGTACCATATCCAACAGTTGCCGATGATACTGCGCTGAAATTTGGTATGGATGGTGCAGACTTAATGCAAACATTTTATAACGTTTTGGCATTTGTCTTGATCTTCTTTATTGTCAAATTCGTTTTTAAAATTATTGCATCACTATTCAATTTCGTACAGTACGTACCAGTGCTAGGGGGCTTTAACCGTCTTCTAGGTGGTTTATTAGGCTTTATCCAGGTGTACTTCATGTTATTCTTCTTACTTTACATTTTGGCATTACTACCAATTGAAAGTATTCAGAACTTCATTGACAGTTCTATTTTAACAAACTTAATACTTAAATATACACCACTCATTTCGACAATGTTCCAACAATTGTGGTTCGTTTATACGAAATAATAACGAAAAGCGGGCGCCTACTGTTGTGGGCGCTCGTTTTTTAATAAGGGGATGCTCAGTATGAATAAAAAGAAAATTATTAACACATTAGAAACGATTGCAACGTATTTAGAATTAAAGGGTGAAAATCCGTTTAAAATCTCTGCTTTTCGTAAGGCAGCAGCTGCGCTTGAGAATGACCCGCGTAGCATCGAAGAAATAGAAGATGTCACAAAAATTAAAGGTATCGGTAAAGGGACAGCCGCTGTTATCCATGATTTATTAGAAACAGGTGAATCAAGTGATTTGACCTCGTTAAAAGAGGAAGTGCCAGCAAGCTTACCATTACTACTGAAAATTCCTGGTCTTGGTGGTAAAAAAATCGCGAAGCTTTATCAGGAGCTAGGTGTCGATTCGGCAGATAGCTTAAAGGCAGCTTGTGAATCAGGGAAAGTAGGTGAACTTGCGGGCTTTGGTAAGAAAACGGTTGAAAAGCTATTAAAAGAGCTTGAAACGTTTGGTCAGCGTTCAGAGCGCCATCCGATTTGGCAGCTTGAGGAAAATGTTAAAGAGATTAATGCTGTTTTAGAGGCCATTGAAGAGATTGAGCGCTTTTCTGTAGCGGGTTCATTCCGACGTGTAGCAGAAACGAGCAAGGATATTGATTTTATTATTGCCTCTGCACAGCCGCTTGTCGTGAAGGACAAATTATTAACGGCATTATCGTATACCGAAATTGTAGCGGCGGGTGATACGAAAATTTCGGTTATTTTAGCAGGAGATGATGCCGCGAATGCCGATTTCCGTATTGTGACGGATGCGGAGTACCCAACAGCACTGCATCACTTCACAGGCTCAAAAGAACATAATGTACGCATGCGTCAAATCGCTAAAGAGCGCGATGAAAAAATTAGCGAGTATGGCGTCGAGCAGCCGGATGGTTCTGTGTTAACATTTGAGACAGAGGAAGCATTTTTCAATCATTTCGATTTACCGTTTATACCCCCGACGTTACGTGCCGGACATACAGAATTTGAACGTCATGCCGATATTCCGCATCTCGTAACGCTTGCGGATATTCGCAGTGATTTACATATGCATACGACGTGGTCAGACGGCGCACATACCGTTCGCGAAATGGGTGAGGCGTTGATAGAGCGCGGCTATGACTATGCGGTAATTACCGACCATTCACAATATTTAAAAGTGGCGAATGGCTTGACGCCAGAGCGTTTAGAACAGCAAAAAGAAGAAATCTATGCTTTCAATCACGCACATCCAGAATTTCATTTATTACGTGGTACAGAGATGGATATTTTACCGGATGGTTCACTCGATTTTAGTGATGACGTGATGAGTAGCTTAGATTTTGTTATTGCATCGATTCACTCAAGCTTCTCACAACCGCAGGAGCAAATTATGGAGCGTTTGCATACTGCACTAAAAAATCCGCATGTCGATATGATTGCGCATCCGACAGGACGTGTTATTCATCAGCGTGACGGTTACAACCCAGATATGGCACAACTCATTGCATGGGCGAAAGAATATGGTAAAATTTTAGAGTTGAATGCAAATCCATATCGCCTTGATTTATGTGTTGAGCATTTAGAGATGGCTGCAAAAGCAGGTGTACCCGTAGCGATTAATACCGATGCACATGCGATTGAACAACTACGTTATATGGATATTGGAACGAAATACGCACAAAAAGCGTGGCTTTACAAAGACATGATTGTCAACACATGGAGCTTTGAAAAGTTCATGGATTTTTTAAATAATAAGTAGGGGGCGTTTTGAATGATCGCCGAGCGCGCATTGAAAACACTAGAGTTTGATAAAGTACGTGAGCAAGTAGCGAGTTTTGCGACATGCTCACTTGGACAAGAAGGATTAGCAAAACTAGCACCAGAAACAGAACTTGAAGCCGTACAAGGTTTACTAGCGGAAATGGATGAAGCTTTATCTATTTTACGTCTAAAAGGAAGTGTGCCAATGGGCGGCATTTTTGATGTTCGTCCACACGCACGCCGCGCACAAATTGGTGGGATGCTAAGTCCGAAAGAATTAATGGAGATTTCAAGCACGATTCGCGCAAGCCGTATTTTACGTGAATTTATTGAAACCGTAGTGGCAGACGAAGAAGTTGCCATTCCATTATTTGAAGCAAAAAAAGAGGAGTTACCAATTTTAACTGGTTTACAGCATGAAATTAACAGCTGTATTGATGATAATGCCAAAGTGATGGATTCAGCGAGCCAAGCATTACGCGGCATTCGTACACAACTGCGTACACAAGAAGGCCGAGTGCGTGACCGTTTAGCGAGCTTAACACGCGGTAGTGCTGCAGCGAAAATGCTGTCAGACTCAATTATTACGATTCGTAATGACCGTTTTGTTATTCCTGTAAAGGCGGAGTACCGTAGTCATTACGGCGGTGTCATCCATGACCAATCCGCATCAGGTCAAACGCTTTACATTGAGCCAGATGCCGTTGTACAGGCGAATAATGAAATTCAAGGTCTAAAAGTAAAGGAAAAAGCAGAAGTAGATCGCATCTTAATGGAGCTATCTGCAAAAGTGCAAGAAGTCGCACATAGCTTATTTATACTCGTACAAATTTTAGGTGCTATTGATGTTGTCCTTGCTAAGGCAAAATACGGTCAAGCGAATAAATGCACGATGCCTAAAATGAATGACCGCGGTTATATGAAATTAACAAAGGCGCGCCACCCGTTACTAGATATGGATATGGCCGTTGCCAATGACATTGAGTTTGGCGATGATGTTACAGCAATCGTTATTACTGGTCCAAATACAGGTGGTAAAACGGTTACGCTAAAAACGGTTGGTCTTTGTACCTTAATGGCGCAAGCGGGGATTCCGGTTCCTGCATTAGATGGCTCAGAGCTTGCTGTCTTTACGCAACTATTTGCTGATATTGGTGATGAGCAATCAATTGAGCAAAGCCTTTCAACTTTCTCAAGCCATATGGTGAATATTGTCGATATTTTACATGAGTTTGACCATGAATCGCTTGTATTATTTGATGAATTAGGTGCGGGTACAGACCCACAAGAAGGGGCTGCACTTGCCATTTCGATTTTAGACGAAGTGCATGGTCGCGGCGCGCGTGTAATGGCGACGACCCACTACCCAGAATTAAAAGCATACGGCTATAATCGTCCAGGTGTAATTAATGCGAGTATGGAGTTTAATGTCGATACATTAAGTCCGACGTATCGTTTATTAATCGGGGTACCAGGGCGCTCAAATGCCTTTGAAATTTCACAGCGCTTAGGCTTACCCGAGCATATTATTGATACGGCGAAAAATTATACAGGTACAGAAACGCATGAAGTTGAATCAATGATTGCGTCCCTTGAAACGTCTCGTATTCAAGCAGAGAAAGATGCGGAAGAATCAGCACGCCTTGTGGCAGAAGCAAATGAGCTCCGTGCCGACTTAGACCGCAAAATAGCGGAATACGAAGCGACAAAAGAAGAGCTAACGAAAAAAGCAAAAGAAAAAGCGCGTAAAATTGTTGATGCTGCGAAGCGCGAGGCAGAGGATGTCATTGATGAGCTTCATAAAATGCAGCACCGTGCTAATGAAGCGGTCAAGGAGCATGAAATTATTGATGCGAGAAAACGTCTTGAAGATGCGACACCTGCACAGGAAAATCGCGTTCTGAAAAAACAACGCCAACTAAATGCGCGTGCACAGGAATTAAAAGCAGGCGATGAAGTAAAAGTGCTTAGCTATGGTCAGCGCGGTACATTGCTGAAAAAAGATAAGTCAGGTGAATGGGCTGTTCAAATTGGTATTTTAAAAATGAAATTACCAGAGGAAGATCTAGAATACATCAAGCCTGAAAAAGTGAAAGATACCGTTAATGTCTCAAGTGTTCGAAATCGTAGCCAAGCAGTAAAACTTGAGCTTGATTTACGTGGTGAGCGCTATGAAGATGCGATGCACCGTACGGAGAAATATTTAGACGATGCCTTACTATCGAATTATCACCAAGTATCGATTATTCATGGTAAAGGAACAGGCGCGCTCCGCGAAGGAATTCAACAATTATTAAAACGACATCCTCGCGTAAAAGGCTACCACTTTGGTAATGCGAATGAAGGCGGCTATGGCGTAACGGTTGTAGAATTTAAGTAGAGGGGAACGGTGCTCATGGACGCATTTTGGCAACATCCAGTTGTAGAAATGACCGGTTATTATACCGTTGTACTACTATGCTTGCTTGTCGCAATGGCAATGTTTGAAGTGGTAACACGCTATAAAAACTGGGAGGAAATTCAGAAAGGAAACGTCGCTGTCGCACTGGCGACCGGCGGGAAGATTATTGGTATCTGTAATGTCTTTCGCTATTCGATTGAGCATCACGCCACATTACTCGCAACAATTGGCTGGGGTATGTTTGGTTTCGTATTATTAATTATTGCGTACTTATTATTTGAATTTGTTACACCGCGACTTGACGTTGATAAGGAGATTGCAAAGGGCAATATGGCAGTTGGCTTTATTTCATTTGCAATTTCGTTAGGTCTGTCATTTGTTATCGGTTCGACGATTCCATAAGTTTTAAAGAGACTGCGTAAAAGCAGTCTCTTTTTTTTATTCATTTGAAATCGCTCATTACACTAAGAAGCGGCTTTTGGATACGACATATCTTTAAATATGTGCCATCGCTAAGAATATAGCCATGCTATTTTGTTAAACATCTGCATAAAAATAAGAAAATGAAAAATAATTATCAAACTACTGGCGATAGTTACAACATTATTGTAATCGAAAGATAAAAAAATGCCCCGTTTCAGGTGCTCTAAGGGGCTATTTTTGTCCGGTTTTAATAGATTAAGGGGTATTTTTGTTGTACTATGGTCTGGTATTTTATGAGATCTGCTTAGGAAGCTGTTTTTATAAAAAGTTGTCATTTATTTTTTTGTAAAGTGAATGTATCGTCTGAAACGGTCCTTTAAAGAACCGGCGGAGAGCGCAAAACAGCCTTTTTTATGTTTTTTTAGGTCAAAAATGCTTCGGTTGACTGGGCAGCGTTGCTATATTTTTGCGCGTTTGTCGCAATTTAATTGTTTTTGTTGACAGTTTTTGCAACATCATTAGGAAAACGCTAAAAATTTATCCGACAATGGTCGCTAGCTGACACTTATTTTGAAATATGTCGTAGCTAAAACACGCTTTCTGAGGTTCTGACCATTTTGTGCTAGCTAATCTTTTGGTAATACATGCAGAAAAAATATTGCGGGCAAACATCCATAATCGTGTATCAATAATTAGAAATCGGACGTTCGAAAATAAAAAATTCTATTTTTGTTACGAATTTTCTCGAAAAAACGAAAAAATGAGTGGCTATTCATTGAAAGTTCTATTTCCGTCCGATATACTTAATGTAAGTTTTTAACTTATTATTGCAAAGGGGTGTTCGCAAGTGACTGAGAAACTTTGGCTAAAAAGTTATCCGGAAGAAGTCCCAACATCACTCGATTACCGAGAGATACCGCTGCAACAGTATTTATCAGAGATGGCGGATAAGACACCAGATAATGTCGCGATCTATTTTATGGGAAAAGAAGTTCGCTTCAAAGAGTTACAACAATACGCGTATAAATTTGCAAATTATCTTCAAAAACTTGGCCTTCAAAAAGGAGACCGCATTGCGATTATGCTCCCAAATACACCACAGGCGGTAGTCAGCTTTTTTGGTGCGATGTATGCCGGCTGTACGGTTGTGATGACCAATCCACTTTATACCGAGCGTGAAGTGGCGTATCAACTAAAAGATTCTGGTGCAAAACTAATCGTTACACTCGATATTTTGTATCCACGTATTATGAAAACATGGAAGGATACAGACTTAGAACATATCGTCGTAACGGGCTTAAAAGATTTCTTACCATTCCCGAAAAATGTCGTCTACCCGTTCATGCAACGAAAAGAGTATGGTTTCAAAGTTTCAGTGGAACATCAAGGGGTAAATCATTTATTTACTGAAATTTTACGTACAAGCCCAGATACGGCAATACCAATCGATGAAGCATTTGATTTTAATGAGGATCTGGCATTATTACAATATACAGGTGGCACGACAGGGTTCCCAAAAGGGGTTATGCTAACGCATCGTAATATTGTCTCGAATGTGCAGGCCTGTGCAATGTGGACGAATGATTATCGTATTCCAGAGGATGAGCAGGAGCCGGATGTGGTACTTGGGGTGCTACCATTTTTCCATGTGTACGGCATGACAACGGTATTAGCGCTTAGTGTCATGATGGGCTTTAAAATGCTCTTAGTGCCGAAGTTTGATGCGACAGAGCTTTTAAAAACAATTGATAAGCATAAGCCGACATTATTCCCAGGAGCACCAACAATTTATATTGGCATTTTAAATCATCCGGATATTGCGAAGTATGATTTATCATCGATTAAGGCATGTATTAGTGGCTCAGCACCGCTACCAGTTGAAGTACAGGATCAGTTCGAGGAAGTAACAGGCGGTAAGCTAGTAGAGGGCTATGGGCTAACAGAATCTTCGCCAGTAACGCATAGTAATTTCTTATGGATTGACCGACGTGTGAAAGGCTCGATTGGTGTGCCTTGGCCAGATACTGATGCGGCGATTATGGATACAACGACGATGACGGAAGTAGCCGTTGGAGAAGTGGGCGAGTTATGCATTAAAGGACCACAAGTTATGAAGGGCTACTGGAATCGTACTGAGGAAACAGCACAAACATTACGTGACGGATGGCTATTAACAGGTGATATGGGGTATATGAACGAGGATGGTTATTTCTTCGTTGTGGACCGTAAAAAAGATATCATCATCGCAGGTGGCTACAATATTTATCCGCGTGAAGTCGAAGAGGTACTATATGAGCATGAAGGGATTCAAGAATGTGTCGTTATCGGAGTACCAGATCCGTATCGCGGTGAAACTGTAAAAGCATTTATTGTGAAAAAAGAAGGTGCAGAGGTAAGTGATGACGAATTAAATCGTTACTGCCGTAAAAATCTAGCATCGTATAAAGTGCCACGTATTTATGAGTTTAGAGAAGAGTTACCGAAGACCGCGGTAGGGAAAATCTTGCGTCGTCAGCTTGTGGATGAAGAAAAAGCAAAACAAAATGATAACCTTGCTTGACAAAACTTACCAGGTGCATTTATTATAAAGATGTGAATGAATAACCATTCATTTTTTGGATATGGTGGTGATACAAAGTGAGGAAAGAAAAGCCGAAGTATAAGCAAATTATAGACGCTGCAGTAATTGTTATTGCAGAAAACGGCTATCATCAAGCGCAAGTTTCGAAAATCGCGAAGCAAGCTGGTGTTGCGGATGGAACCATTTATTTATACTTCAAAAATAAAGAGGATATTTTAATCTCCGTTTTTGAAGATAAGATGGCAGTTTTTATTAACCGCTTACAAGTGATTGTAGATCGCAATGAAACAGCTTCTGAGAAACTGCAAAAGATGATTGAAAGTCACTTTAAAGTACAAACGGATAATAAACATCTCGGGATCGTGACACAACTAGAATTGCGCCAATCCAATATTGAAGTTCGAGCGAAAATTAATGCTATTTTAAAAGGTTATCTTGATTTAATCGATGAAATCTTACGACAAGGTGTTAATGCAGGTGACTTCAGAGCGGATATGGACATTCGTTTGGCGAGACAATGTATTTTTGGAACCATTGATGAAGTAACGACTTCATGGGTGATGAAAGACCAAAAATTTGATTTGCTCGCACTAGCACCCAAAGTATATGAGTTATTGCTAAATGGTATTAAGTCATAATTTAGAGACTGAGCTTTTGCTCAGCCTCTTACATATAGGAGGGAATTAGCGAATGAGCTTTCTACAATTATCGAACCAAGGCGCCCTAGCAGTCATTACGATTAATCGCCCACCCGCGAACGCAATGAGCTATGCGCTGATCGTCGAGCTTGACGGTCTATTTGATAAAATTGCCAACGATCCAGATACACGTGTTGTCGTTATTCACGGCGAAGGCCGATTTTTCTCAGCTGGTGCAGACATTAAAGAGTTTACGCAAGTTGAAACGGAAAAACAAATGCATGATCAGACAATGGCTGTGCATAAAATTTTCAGAAAAATCGAAACTTTCGAGAAACCAGTTATCGCGGCCATTCATGGTGCTGCGCTAGGTGGCGGATTGGAATTAGCCATGAGTTGCCATATCCGATATGTCGCGTCTAATGCCAAGCTTGGGCTTCCTGAGCTTAACCTTGGATTAATTCCAGGGTATGGTGGTACGCAACGATTACCGAGCCATGTTGGACTTGCTAAAGCAGCAGAAATGATGTTTACGTCTGAGTCATTAACAGGTGAGGAAGCTGTACAGTGGGGGTTAGCTAATGCCCATTTTCCAGAAGAGGAGCTGAAAGCGAGTGTACTTCAAAAAGCACAAAAAATTGCTGAAAAGAGTCCACTAGCATTAAAATCAGCCATCGACCTACTTCGTTTAGGCGATACACCCAATCTAAAGGAAACATTAGAAGCGGAAGCCGAGCACTTTGCAGCATGCTTTAAGACAGAAGATGCAAAAGAAGGCATCGCAGCGTTTGTAGAAAAACGCAAGCCAGTATTTAAGGGAAAATAGATAATACACATAGGGAGGTTTACGATTATGAACATCTTTGTATTAGTAAAAAGAACTTTTGATACGGAAGAAAAAATCGTTATTAACGGAGGTCAAATTCAAGAAGACGGTGCTGAATTTATCATCAATCCGTACGATGAATATGCCATCGAAGAAGCGATTAAAATCCGCGACGCTGAGGGCGGCGAAGTAACAGTACTGACAATCGGTAATGAGGAGTCAGAAAAACAACTTCGTACAGCATTAGCAATGGGCGCAGATAAAGCCGTATTAATCAACGCTGAAGAAGATTTAGATGATTTAGACCAATATACAATCTCAGCTATTTTAGCAGAATACCTAAAAGATAAAGAAGCAGACTTAATCCTAGGCGGTAACGTTGCAATCGACGGCGGCTCAGGTCAAGTAGCTCCACGTTTAGCAGAATTATTAGGCATTAACTATGTAACAACTATTACTTCTCTTGAAATTAGTGGCGGTAAAGCAAACATCGTTCGCGACGTTGAAGGGGATTCAGAAGAAATCGAAACAGCTCTACCTCTATTAATCACAGCACAACAAGGTTTAAATGAACCTCGCTATCCTTCACTACAAGGGATTATGAAAGCGAAGAAAAAACCGCTTGAAGAATTAGAGTTAGATGATTTAGACATCGATGAAGACGATGTAGAACCAAAAACAAACGTTGTGGAAATTTTCCTTCCACCAACAAAAGCAGCAGGTCGCGTACTTGAAGGTGAATTACCAGCTCAAGTGAAAGAATTAGTATCATTACTACATTCTGAAGCGAAAGTTATTTAACATCCTAAGTAAACAAATTGATGGGAGGATTTACAATGTCAAAAAAAGTAGTTGTTTTAGCAGAAGCACGTGAAGGCGCGTTACGAAATGTATCATTTGAAGCAATCGCAGCAGGTAAAACGATCTCTGGCGGCGGCGAAGTCGTTGCAGCATTATTCGGCCAATCAGTAGGTGACTTAGCAGGTGAGCTATTCGCTTATGGTGCTGACCGTGTTATTACAGTGGAGCACCCACACTTACAACATTATACTTCTGATGGTTTCGGTCAAGCGCTTAACGCCGTAATCGACCAAGAAGGCCCAGAAGCAATCGTGTTTGGTCACACAGCACTTGGTAAAGATTTATCACCAAAAGTTGCGGCAAAACTAGAAGCAGGTCTTATCTCAGACGTCACAAAAATCGAGGGTGAAGGCGATAGCGCACAATTTATCCGCCCAATCTACTCTGGTAAAGCGTTTGAAAAAGTGGAATCTCAAAGCTCTCCACTATTAGTATCTGTACGTCCGAATAACATCGAGCCTCTTGAAAAAGATGCATCGAAGTCGGGCTCTGCTGAAGCATTATCAGTAGATATTACAAACTTACGTACAATCGTGAAAAACGTTGTTCGTAAATCGACAGAAGGCGTTGACCTTTCAGAAGCGAAAGTAATCGTTTCTGGTGGTCGTGGCGTAAAGAGCTCTGAAGGCTTCGAACCATTAAAAGAGCTTGCTAATCTTCTTGGCGGTGCGGTTGGTGCATCTCGTGGTGCATGTGACGCAGAATACTGTGATTACTCACTACAAATCGGCCAAACAGGTAAAGTTGTAACGCCAGACCTTTATATCGCTGCAGGTATCTCTGGTGCAATCCAACATTTAGCGGGTATGTCGAATTCAAAAGTCATTGTTGCTATTAACAAAGACCCAGAAGCAAACATCTTCAACGTAGCTGACTACGGAATCGTAGGCGACTTATTCGAAGTAGTACCTCTTCTAATCGAAGAAGTTAAAGCGCTTCAAGTGAACGCGTAATTTTAAAAACACTGGGGAATCACAGCAATGTGGTTCCTCTTTTGTATTAAAAAAGATATGAAAGAGACGATTTTATAGGAAATCCGCATTGGATAAAAGAGATACCGGAAGATTCATTCGCTAGATTATGCGGATATATCTTTATATCAAGCAAAAAAGTCGCAGGCACCCTTGAAATGTGCTAAACTTTCGATAATGAGAACTAAGGAGGCTATATAATTATGGCAATTAAACATGCAACAGACGCGTCATTCCATGGCGATATTGAAAAAGGTTTAGTATTAGTAGATTTCTGGGCAACTTGGTGTGGACCATGTAAAATGATCGCGCCAGTTCTTGAAGAACTAGCACCTGAAATCGAAGGACAAGCAGAAATCGTAAAAGTAGATGTTGACCAAAACCAACAAACAGCTGCTGAATTCGGTATTATGTCAATTCCTACACTTGTATTATTCAAAGATGGCGAATTAGTAGATAAAGTTGTTGGTTACCAACCAAAAGAAGCTTTAGCTGAATTCGTATCAAAACACGCTTAATAAGCAACAACATATAGAAAGAAGAGCGCTTGTGCTACGGCATAAGCGCTCTTTTTTTGTGAACGCCTGTTCGATTTTGTATAATGAGTATATGAGGGGGGAACGTCGTTGAATGACTTATTAAAACAAAAGCTCGCCATCTTACCGGATAAGCCGGGTTGCTACTTAATGAAGGACCGCCAAGGAACGATTATTTATGTAGGGAAAGCGAAAGTTTTAAAAAATCGTGTGCGCTCGTATTTTACCGGTTCACATAATGCGAAAACGGAGCGCTTAGTTAGTGAAATTGTCGATTTTGAATACATTATGACATCCTCGGATATGGAAGCCTTTTTACTAGAGCTTAATCTAATTAAATTACATGACCCAAAATATAATATTATGCTGAAGGATGATAAAACATATCCTTATTTGAAAATAACAAATGAACGCTATCCACGCCTAATGATTACGCGTAAAGTGAAAAAGGACCGCGCAAAATACTTTGGTCCTTATCCAAACGGCTATGCCGCTGCTGAAACGAAGAAGCTACTAGATCGTTTATATCCATTACGCAAATGTGATCCGATGCCAAATCGCGTTTGTCTCTATTATCATATTGGCCAGTGTCTTGCGCCTTGTGTCAAAGACATTCCTAAGGAAACCTATGATGACATGAAGCAGGAAATTTCACGCTTTTTAAAGGGTGGGCAGGATGATGTCAAAAAAGAATTAACGAAGAAAATGTATGAGGCCTCTGAGCAGCTTGATTTTGAGCGAGCAAAGGAATTTCGAGACCAAATTGCGCATATCGAAAAAGTTGTAGAACATCAAAAAATTATTATTAATGACTTCACAGATCGCGATATTTTTGGTTATGCGGTCGATAAGGGCTGGATTTGTGTACAGGTCTTTTTTGTACGTCAAGGCAAGCTAATCGAGCGTGAAGTATCGATGTTCCCGTCCTACGGAGAGCCGGAAGAAGAATTTTTAACATTTGTGGCGCGCTTTTATGAAAAAGGGCATTTGCTACCGAAGGAAATACTCGTCCCACAACAAATTGATGCGAAGATGCTAGAAGAGGCGCTGCATGCTACTGTACTACAGCCACAAAAGGGTAAGAAAAAAGAATTGCTAGAGCTTGCGACGCAAAATGCGCAAAACTCGATTGATGAGAAATTTAAGCTGATTGAGCGTCAAGAGGAGCGCACGATTGGAGCCTGTGAGGAACTAGGGGATGCATTACAAATCGTTACACCGCTGCGCATCGAAGCCTTCGATAACTCACATATTTTTGGCGCCGATACCGTCTCTGCAATGGTTGTATTCGTTGACGGTAAGCCGAGTAAAAAGGATTATCGTAAATTTAAAATTCAGCAGGCAGAGGCGCATGATGATTACGGAGCGATGCGTGAGGTCGTACGTCGTCGTTATACACGGATGCTACGTGATGACCAGCCTTGGCCTGATTTAATCGTCACAGATGGTGGTAAAGGGCAAATGGAGGTCGTGCGCGAGGTGCTAGAGGATGAGCTAGGGCTCGATATTCCGATTGTGGGTCTGGCAAAGGATGATAAGCACCGTACGAAGCAGCTGCTATACGGTATGCCACCGGAGCTTGTGCCACTCAAGCATAATAGTGAGGCCTTTTATTTATTACAGCGTATACAAGATGAAGTGCACCGCTTTGCGATTACGTTCCATCGTCAGTTGCACCAAAAAAATGCGATTACGTCGGTATTAGATGAGATACCAGGCGTTGGTCCAAAGCGAAAGCAGCAACTACTGCGTCATTTCGGCTCGATTAAGAAAATTAAAGAAGCAGATGAGGCACAATTAGTAGAAGCTGGACTACCAAAATCATTGAGTAATACCGTAATTGCGTATTTTTCAAAAAAATAATTGTCCTTTTCCAAATATTGTGATAATGTTAAAGCACCAAATGAAATCACTAGATTAGTGATGATAGAGGCGCGGAACTCTAATAGTAAACATTCTTAGGTTGGATAGAACCGGTGAGGAGTGTTGAAAGGGGAGGCCGCCGAAATGGTTAGGAAATCTATTCTTTCTAACTGTTGGTTCTACATTTAAGAAATGTGGAATTGTCAGAATCAGCAATGGTTCTGGAGGGCTATCACACATGAATGTTCGAACGATGAACGTACATGCGAAGGTCGGCCTAAAATTTAGGTCGGCCTTTTTTTGATTCATGTTGACTGCCTGACATAGACAATATGTGGGGAGCGAATAAATTTGAGTACTTTAGTTGTAAAATTTGGCGGTACTTCGGTAGCGACAACAGAACGAATTCAGCACGTAGCACAGCGAATTCAAAAGGAATATAAAAAAGGTCATAGCATTGTGGCCGTTGTATCTGCAATGGGGAAAACGACCGATCAACTTGTCGCAATGGCAAATGAGATAGCAACGACTCCTTCAAAACGTGAAATGGATGTTCTGCTAACAACAGGTGAGCAGGTGACAATTTCATTATTATCGATGGCGCTTCAATCTTTAGGCATTGAAGCACAGTCTTTTACAGGGTGGCAAGCGGGCATTGTGACGGAGCAAGTACCGAGCAATGCACGTATTGAAAACATTCAAGCAAAAACGATTCAGCAAGCATTAAATGAGCATAAAATTGCTGTTGTAGCGGGTTTCCAAGGCATTGATGCACAAGGGAATATTACGACGCTCGGTCGAGGTGGCTCGGATACGACAGCGGTGGCACTTGCGGCAGCTCTTGGCGCAGAACGCTGTGATATTTACACCGATGTGGACGGCGTGTATACAAGTGACCCACGCTATATTAAAGGCGCGCGTAAGCTACAGGAGATGTCTTATGATGAAATGCTTGAACTCGCACATTTAGGCGCGGGTGTGCTTCATCCACGTAGCGTGGAGGTCGCTAAAAATCATCGTATGCCGATGACTGTTCGCTCGAGTTATGAAGAAGTTGAGGGAACGATTTTGAAGGAGGAAGTTATAGTGGAAAAAAATCTAGTAGTGCGCGGAGTTGCCTTTGAAGAGCAAATCGTGCGTATGACCGTTTATTATAATGAAAGCTATACTGGCTCACTTGCCAATATTTTTACAACATTAGCTAAAAATCATATCAATGTTGATATTATTGTACAGGCGCTTGTCGCACAAGGCAGTCCAACGGTGTCATTCTCTGTTAAAGAATCACAGTTACAAGAGACATTAACCGTTTTAGCAGCACATAAAAGTACATTAGGCTATGACCATATCGAGCATGAGAGTCAATTAGCAAAAGTATCGATTGTTGGCTCAGGTATGGCCTCTAATCCAGGAGTTGCGGCGGCGATGTTTGACCGTCTATACCGCGAAGGCATCGGTGTGAAGATGGTTAGTACATCTGAAATCAAAGTGTCGGTCGTAGTAGCGCATGAAGATATGTTAAAAGCAGCCAATGCTCTACATGAGGAATTTGAATTAAGTAAAGTTTCAGTAGAAGTTTAAACGGAAAAGAAATAAAAAAAAGAGTAGTCTTTTGTGTAGGCAAATGTCCAGTTATCCAAGTGGAAATTGAACAGAAATCTCTAAAAATTTTGAGTTTCTTCTATTTAAAAATGAAATGACATGAAAGGCATCAATAATAAACGATTATTTTCATAAATCAGTCATTTTATTATATAAAAAAAGGATTGCGGCTTTCGCAATCCTTTTTTTGAGCATTGAAGGAATTAACGTTCGATTGGATCTTTTAAATCCCATTTTACATGGAAGGTTACGCTGTTTTTTCGTTCATGCTTATCATCTAGACATTCTGTAAGAAGTCCAGACATATTTTGGTGCTGCTCAGCTAAAAAGCCAGCTTCTAAGCGGAAGCAACGATGTGTAATATGTAGTAAATCTTCAGCACCTGATAATGTAAAGAACGCTTCATCTTTTGATTGTTTATCAAGTGTTAAGGTGCCCCAACTAGCATCTGCAAAAAATTGTAATACTTCTTCTAGTGTCGTAGCGGGGAATTTGCGTGCTAGCTCTTTACCAGCCCAGTAGAGAATATCTTCTTCATTTTTACCTAAGATAGAAGACAGAATATGGTCTCGAATAAGCTCGTAGCCAAACGCAGAAACATTTTGTGTTAATTCTTGCGACATATGACCACTTCTTTCTTAAAATTTGTCTAAAATTTGAATGAGATAGAAAATATTTGCTCGAAATAGATAATTCAACTCATTTATAGCGGTTTCCACACGTATAGGACGCTTTGAAATTGCTTTGGTTTCCTTGACGCTCAATAGTTATGAGAGTACAATGAACTTGTCATAATATTGTACCATGATAAAGCTTGTAGTGAAACCATACGTTAGCGAATCTAACGATGGTTAATCTTGTGCTGCAAGTTTTAAGTACTGAGGGGGGTAACAGTCTTGGCGAAAGAAAAAGAGTTTTATTGGCGTCGACTACATTCACTACTTGGTTTAATTCCTGTAGGTCTGTTTTTAGTGTTCCATTTATTAGTCAACTTCCAAGCTACTAAAGGTGTAGAAGCTTTCAACGAAGCAGCAGGCTTAGTTGAAAAAATGCCATTCTTATTAGTTTTAGAATGGGTTGTAATTTATATTCCATTAATGTTCCATGCATTCTATGGTGTATATATTGCATTTACTGCAAAATCAAATCTAAAACGTTTTGGTACAACACGTAACTGGTTCTTCATGTTACAACGTTTATCAGGTATTTTCTTAGTAATTTTCATTGCTTGGCATATCTGGCAAACACGTTTACAAAAAACGCTTGCAGATGCTGAAGTTAACTACGATATGATGGCTGACATCGTATCAAACCCAGCAATGTTAGCATTCTACATTGTTGGTATCATCGCAGCTACATTCCACTTATCTAACGGTATCTGGTCATTCTTAGTTAGCTGGGGTATTACACAATCTAAACAATCTCAAAAAGTTGCAACTTGGGTAACAATGATTTTCTTTGTATTGCTATCTGTAGTAGGCGTAATGGCAATTTTAGCTTTCGTTTAATCGATAAGCTAATTTATTGAAAACGCTAACTACTATTTGAACGAGGAGTGAGAAAAAACATGGCGAAAAGCAAACTTCTAGTTGTTGGCGGCGGTTTAGCCGGCTTAATGACTACAATGAAAGCTGCTGAAATGGGCACAGAAGTAGAATTATTCTCATTAGTTCCGGTTAAGCGTTCACACTCTGTATGTGCGCAAGGCGGAATGAATGGTGCCGTTAATACTAAAGGTGAAGGGGACTCACCTTGGATCCACTTTGATGATACTGTTTATGGCGGTGACTTCTTAGCAAACCAACCACCAGTAAAAGCAATGTGTGAAGCAGCACCTGGTATCATCCACTTACTAGACCGTATGGGCGTTATGTTCAACCGTACACCAGAAGGTCTTTTAGATTTCCGTCGTTTCGGCGGTACAATGCATCACCGTACAGCGTTCGCTGGTGCAACAACTGGTCAACAACTTCTATACGCACTTGACGAACAAGTACGTAAATGGGAAGTAGAAGGCTTAGTTACAAAATTCGAAGGCTGGGAATTCCTAGGCCTAATCTTAGATGAACAAGGCGTATGTAAAGGTATTAAAGCACAAGACCTTGCAACTCACGAAATCCGTGCATTCCGTGGTGACGCAGTTGTTATGGCAACTGGTGGCCCTGGTATCATCTTCGGTAAATCAACAAACTCAATGATCAACACTGGTTCTGCAGCATCTATCGTGTACCAACAAGGTGCTAAATACGCAAACGGTGAAATGATTCAAATCCACCCAACAGCAATCCCTGGCGATGACAAATTACGTCTAATGTCAGAATCTGCTCGTGGTGAAGGTGGCCGTATCTGGACTTATAAAGACGGTAAACCTTGGTACTTCTTAGAAGAAAAATATCCTGCGTACGGTAACTTAGTACCTCGTGATGTTGCGACTCGTGAAATCTTCGACGTATGTATCAACCAAAAATTAGGTATTAACGGTGAAAACGTTGTATACCTTGACTTATCTCACAAAGATCCACACGAATTAGATGTTAAACTTGGTGGTATTATTGAAATCTACCAAAAATTCGTAGGTGATGATCCTCATAAAGTACCAATGAAAATCTTCCCAGCAGTTCACTATTCTATGGGTGGTTTATATGTAGATTACGATCAACATACAACAATCCCTGGTTGCTTCGCTGCAGGTGAATGTGATTACTCTCAACACGGTGGTAACCGTCTTGGCGCTAACTCATTACTTTCAGCTATCTACGGTGGTACTGTAGCTGGTCCAAACGCAGTTAACTACATTAAAGGTTTAGACAAACACGTTGAAGACCTTCCATCTAAAATTTATGATGATGCAGTTCGCGAAGAACAAGCTAAATGGAATGAAGTTATCTCAATGGATAAAGGTAACGAAAATGCTTACCTTCTTCACAAAGAGCTTGGTGAATTAATGACAAACAACGTAACAGTTGTTCGTTACAACAAACAATTACAAGAAACACTTGAAAAATTAGCTGAATTCAAAGAACGTTGGAACAACATCAACGTAAATGATACAGCTAAATGGTCTAACCAAGGTGTTCAATTTACTCGTCAATTACGTAACATGCTTGCGCTTGCAAACGTAATTACAAAAGGTGCGTTACTACGTGATGAATCTCGTGGTGCTCACTACAAACCTGAATTCCCTGAACGTGACGATGAGAACTTCTTAAAAACAACAATTGCTGAATTCACACCGTCATTTGATCCAATTATCACTTACGAAGAAGTTGATTGCTCTATGATCAAACCTCGTAAACGTGACTACACAGGAGGTGCTCACTAATCATGGCAGAACAAAAAACAATTACTGTTAAAGTAAAACGTCAAGATAGTCCAGAGGCATCGACTCGTTGGGAAGAATTCGAAGTTCCTTACCGCCCAAATATGAACGTTATCTCTGTTCTTATGAAAATTCGTGAGAACCCAGTAACTACAAGCGGTAAAAAAACTACTCCAGTAGCATGGAACATGAACTGTTTAGAAGAAGTTTGTGGCGCATGTTCAATGGTTATCAATGGCCGTCCACGTCAATCATGTTCAGCTCTTGTTGACCAATTACAACAACCACTTACAATCGAACCAATGAGCACATTCCCAATTATCCGTGACTTACAAGTTGACCGTTCACGCATGTTCGACTCACTTAAAAAAGTTAAAGCTTGGGTTCCAATCGATGGTACGTACGATTTAGGTGAAGGTCCTCGTTTACCAGAACGTAAACGTGAATGGGCTTATGAGTTATCAAAATGTATGACTTGTGGTGTTTGCTTAGAGTCATGCCCTAACGTAAACTCTGGCTCTTCATTCATGGGTCCAGCTCCTTTATCACAAGTTCGTTTATTCAACACTCACCCAACTGGTGCAATGGTGAAAGACGAACGCTTAAACGCTATTATGGGAGACGGCGGTCTTGCTAACTGCGGTAACTCTCAAAACTGTGTTCAAGCATGTCCTAAAGGTATTCCTTTAACAACTTCTATTGCTTCACTTAACCGTGCTGCAACAGTTCAAATGTTCAAAAACTTCTTCGGTTCTGACCACATGGTCGACTAAGAATATTGAACAAAAGCCACTCGCTTCTGCGGGTGGCTTTTTTGTTTGTAAAAAGAAAATATGTGCAATTACGAGAAAAAGTTGGTAAAATATGAGAATGAACAACTATTCATTTATTTAGGGGGATTTACATGTTACCAGCATATATTGAAGATGTACAAACATGGTTGGCTGATTTTTATTATTTCGAGGATATTAAAGTACGTTTTTGTGAAACAGATTTATTTGGTCATATGAATAATACCGTACCGTTTATTTATTTTGAGCAGGTACGTACAGCGTATATGGAAAATAGCGGCTTAATGGCACAAGAGCTTGAGCCAGGTGTCTTCGGTGTGCCGGTCATGGCAAATCTTCATTGTGACTATGTGCAACAGGCCTACTACAACGATGTGTTAAAGGTTGGTGTGAAAATAGCACGTGTTGGTCGCTCATCGATTGATATGCATTATGTTGCACTGAAGAGGCAAGAAATTATTTTTACAGGCACAAGCACAGTCGTACAAATGAATAAAAATACAGGGAAATCTATAGCGTTCAATAATGAGCAATTAGAGTCACTTGCCGGAACAGTTAAATAATTCAGAAATGACTTGCTTATTAAGGCATTTAAAGTCAAAATAGAGGTTATATATACTTTACGGGAGTGATTTTAATGCCGCATGACGAGTTAACTGAAAATATTTTAAGTGTCGAAAAAAGTTTGCGACATATCGCCGGAAACATTAAACAAAAAGGTCGCGAAATTTTGAGTAATTATACAATTACGCCACCACAATTTATCGCGCTTCAGTGGTTAGATGAACTTGGGGACATGACAATTGGCGAACTTTCTACTAAAATGTATTTAGCGTTTAGTACAACAACTGATTTAGTCGATCGTATGGAACAGAAAGAATTAGTCATTCGTTCTCGCGATACGAAAGATCGTCGTGTGGTCCGTGTACATTTGTTGGAAAAGGGTAAACAAATTATTACGGAGGTTGTTGAAAAGCGACAAGGCTATTTACAAGACGTTGTTAAAGATTTTGACGATTCGGAAGTGGAGGTTCTTTCAACACTCCTCTTACGAATGTATCAAGAAATGAAAGAGGAATGAGGCGGTTAACGTGAATGCTCCAATTGGAGTTATTGATTCAGGTGTTGGTGGCTTAACCGTTGTAAAAGAAATGCTTCACTATTTACCTAATGAAGAGATTTACTATATCGGTGATACAGCGCGCTGCCCATACGGTCCAAGAACGCCTAAAGAAGTCGTGAAATTTACATGGCAAATGGCGAATAAACTGGAAGAGATGGGTATAAAAATGCTTGTCATTGCATGCAATACGGCAACATGCGTAGCATTAGAAAGTCTACAAAAACATAGCAACATTCCAATCATCGGTGTCATCAATGCAGGTGCACAAGCCGCAATCAAGGCGACGAAAACACATGATATCGCAGTTATCGCAACAGCGGGTACAGTGAAAAGCGGGGCGTATGAAAATGCCGTAGCATCACTTTATTCATCAAGTAAAATTTCATCGCTTGCATGTCCACCGCTTGTGCCACTTGTCGAAAGTGGCGAGTATGAAAGTGAATTTGCTTTTGACTTAGTGAAAAAGACATTACAACCATTAGAAAAAAATCAGTTTGACACATTAATTTTAGGATGTACCCATTATCCAATTATTAAAGATTTGATTCAACGTGCAGTTGGCGACCAGGTACATATCGTATCGTCAGCTACTGAGACAGCGAAGCAAGCATTAGATATTCTACAATTCAAAGGTATCGAACGAAGTGCCACAACTGCACCACAACATCGATTTTTTGCAACAGGCTCATTGCCAATCTTTAAAGATATCGCAACGAACTGGCTACCAATCGATGACGTGAATGCAGCGCGCATTACGTTATAACAAACAAGGGGCTGTCCCGCAGGAGCTTTTCTTCAACAGAAGAAGGTTTTGCATGGCAGCTCCTTTTCTACATATGGAGGGAATTAATTATGAAACAAGTCGTTATCGCTACAAAAAACAAAGGGAAAGCACATGATTTTGAAGCCATCTTTAAACCACTTGGCTATGATGTATTAACACTATTTGATGTCGCACCAAGCATGGATATTGAGGAAACAGGAACAACATTTGAGGAAAATGCCATTTTAAAAGCAGAGGCACTAGCAAAAGATTTACAGCAATTAGTCATTGCCGATGATAGTGGCTTAGAAGTGGATGCACTAAACGGCGAACCAGGCGTTTATTCAGCACGTTACGCAGGCGACCATGATGATGAAGCGAATATCGATAAAGTGCTTGAAAAGCTCTCAGAAACGCCAGATAAGGACCGTACAGCACGTTTCGTATGCTGCCTAGCAATCACAGGTCCAGAGATGGACACGATGACTGTAAAAGGCTACTGTGAGGGTCAAATCTTACGTGAACGCCGAGGAGAGGCTGGCTTTGGCTACGATCCGATTTTCTACATGCCAGAGCTCGGCAAAACATTAGCACAAGTAAGCGCAGAGGAAAAAGGCAAGGTGTCTCACCGAGGCAATGCACTGCGTTTATTAACAGAAAAATTAGCAGGTAAATTATAGGAGGGATTCGATGAAGATTGTCGTATTAAGTGATACGCATGGAGATGCTGCAATTATTCCTGATGTGATCGCAGCACATCCAGATGCAGCGTATTATTTCCATTGTGGCGATAGTGAGCTTGCTTATGAGGATGTGCATATAAAAGATTGTAAACGTGTACGCGGGAACTGTGATTATGATGTGAACTATCCAGTAGAGGAAGTGGTCGATGTCGAGGATAAGACGGTATTTATGACACATGGTCATTTATTTAATGTCAAAACGACACTGACACCACTTGCGATGCGTGCACAGGAGGTTGGTGCCAATATCGTTTTATTTGGTCACTCGCATGCTTTAGGCGCTGAATTAGTTGATGGCACACTCTTTTTAAACCCTGGTAGCCTCAAATCACCACGTGGCCGTAAAGAAAAAAGCTATGCGGTTATTGAGACAACAGCCGATAGCTATAGCGTTACATTTTTAGACGATCAACATCAGCTCATTACAAAAATTAATTTCTAATTCTATATTAAAAAAATTTATTGACGCTTATAGAAACGTCCTATATAATAAGTATTGTCCTAATCGAATTAGGCAATACCGTCTCAGTAGCTCAGCTGGATAGAGCAACGCCCTTCTAAGGCGTCGGTCGGGGGTTCGAATCCCTCCTGGGACATCAAGGTGTCATCGAAAAACGCATTAAATTCTTATTAGATAAGAATTTAATGCGTTTTTTGTTTTCTAGAAAATGATAAAATAAAGAGAATATGGCATAGGGAAGTGGAGAATAATCGATTATTATCTTGTATTGCTTGTGGGTATTGTGATGGCGGCTGGCAGTATCTTTCTTTTAATCATAATGGTTAAGGACCGGGTTTTCCCGTTTTTAAGTATTTTAAAAACGCTCGGGCTATTTGTAGTGGGAATCGGGCTACTCGTATTTACGGTACCGGATTTAAAATCAATTGTGGCAAAAGACTATGACAAGCTAGAGGGGAAATGTACGATTGATACCGCTAAAAGTGGGCGACATCATACGACGAAAACGTATTTTGATATGGTGTATTTAGACGAGGAAATTAGGAGTAAGGGGAAACCCGAGCTACCCGCATATGGCGAGGCCAATCCATATTATTGTGAGATTACGGTAAGTCACAATCATCAGTTTGAAATGGATTACAAAGTATATGACTGGAAGACAAGAGAATTGCTTGAGACGAGTGACTAACAGTACATACGAGAATAGGAATGAAATCACTAGGAGAGGGTTTTCAATATTTCAAGCTAAATTGCGATGATATTTTGAGCATATTGAAGCGGAATTTTAAACGATAGAAAGCCATATATAAACATGAAAACCCCCACCGTATTCAAACGACGGTGGAGGTTTTATTTATTAGCGCATATTTGTTAGGATAGACGAACGATTATCTTGCATTTTTTTAATGAAATTAGTCATTGTATCAAATGCTTCGTTGCGTTTATTTGATAAGCTTTGAAGACGAAGCGTATCCATTTGCTGCGAATTGGCTAGCGTATCCATTTGTTGTTTAATCAATGCTCTTTCCTCTTCATTCTTACAAGTAGCTAACCGTTCATTAAGTTTTGAAATCTCAGCATTTCGTACTTGTACCTGTTCTAGCTGATTCTTTAGTTGATCTTCCAATAAACCTGCGCGCTGACTTTGCACGGCCAATAATGCGTTCTCGAGATCCATACCTTGCAAGCTTGATAAATTTGTTTGTGCTGCAGTTGTTACTGTAGTTGCAGACGAGTGTCCAGCACCTGTAAATAATAAAGCAACAGCCATACTACTACTAATTAAACGTTTTTTCATTGTAAACCTCCATTCATTTTTAGTGGTAGATTACCACTTCTTACTACCTATCCTATAGGCCAAAGGTTAAGATGAGGTTAAAAAGAAAAAATAAGGTAGCATCTTTTTCCAAACATTCTCTTTACACGAATCGACGAAAATAATGTATAGTAGTATGGTTACGTTAACAAAAAGTAGGTGAACCAAAATGGGAAAATATCAATTAGATTCAAAAGGCCAGGCAGCAGTAACGAAGTTCCACGAAAAAAACAAGCCGGCTCAGTCCAATAAACAAGAACGTCTTGCACAATTACGTGAGGCATATTTACAAAAGAAACAAGCAAAGCAAGGGAAATAATAAGAAAGAGGCTTTCACATGTGTGAGAGCCTCTTTTTTTATGCTTCAATATAATATTTTTCTAATTCTTTTAACGTACCGTTTTTCTCAGCTTTCGCTAAAATGCGCTTCGCAATAAAGCGTTGAATACTAATTGGAATACCAGCAATCCATGTGTTTTGGAAGTACAGGATAATAGCTAGATGGGTAAATTTTTTCGGATTACCTTTATCATCTGTTAGATTATCGTCCATCAGTCCGTAATGAATGCGCACAGACGTCTCAAAATCACAACGTGGTGTTAGTGTCACACGGAATGTTACCGGCTCTGGATGTGCATTTGTGAAGCGGTGTGCCTGTTTTAGACGAACAAGTGCTGCATCACCTGGCTTTAAAATGGTCGTTTTTTTATTTACAGTGACCGTTAGTTGACCGCTAATGACTTCAAAATTTTCCTCATAGCGGTCATGCTTATGTAGTGGTGGGCCATCCCCGTTGGCTGGTAGTGTTACTTCAATAATGGTGTAGTCTTTCGTGCGTTCGACAAACGTAATTTGTTCGCCTGTATAACGGTGTTTTACGGTAGTTGGCAACATAGTCTAATCCCCTTTAAATCAATACATTTAGTGTAACAGAAACAGTCGAAATTGCCTATGTCCTTTTTCGCCCTACAATAGCTTACAAATTACTCCTCAAGCTTCTTAAAACCATTTTCTTTTAAAAGCATTTCGGTCTTGATTTTATTTACTTGAACCGGATTTGTCGATTCTACTTCAAAGGTAACGCCCCGCAAGTTTTCAAGTGCCTCTAAATGTTCGATTTTATCATAATCAATCGTCAAATTGGTTGCAATCGCATTCCTTTTATAATTTGCTTTATAGCGTATACCAGCTTCGTGATTATATTCTTGCTCAGCATCTAAATTCGCTTCACGTGCAGCTTCTTTTGAAGCGTAGCCAAGCGTTTTATATGACATCGTCGTTTCAATATGCTGTTTTGTAATAGTATCATCTACATAATAATTTTTGACGGTCATGTCGATGCCGTCTTGCTGCATTTCATAGGTTGCTGTATCTTCTTGTGTGCAAGCACCTAATAAAAAACTTGTACCGACCAGTAGGGTACATAGTGTGCGTTTCATCATTCGAATCACCAACCTTTTCTTTTTTTACGTTGTTAAGTGTATCGAAATGGAGGGTAATAATATAGGCAAAACAGTGAAATTACATGAAATTGATAGCTTCGTTACATAGTTGAAATATTAAAGGAGGAGTTCGATGCCGATTAATAATGAACGTGTGAAACATACACGCCAAGCTTTGCGTAAGCATTTTATTGAAACCGTGCTACATGAATTTGATGTGGACTGTATGGGACTAAGTGAGGCACAGCGCCAAGCAAAGTATGACAAGATGCAGGAGAGTGCGTACCGATTTTTTAGAGGGAGTGCCTATTTATTTTACTATGATGTGACGAAGATTCCATCGCTTTATCATACGCCTGAGCATAGACCCGTATGGATTCAAGGAGATATGCATATGGATAATTTCGGATGCTTCCAAAATGAAGCGGGACAAATCGTTTTTGACGCCAATGATTTTGATGAAGGCTATGTTGGTTCCTATTTATACGATATTTTGCGCATGAGTACGAGCATTGCGCTTTATGCCGATGAGCAAGGACGCACAGCTGAAGAGCAGCGGACATTCATTCGGACGTTTACGGAAAGCTATTATAAGCAACTAGCACGTTTTGTGGCGAACGAACAAGATCCGCTAACGCTTGTATTCACAGTAGACAATACGAAAAAACCGATAAAAAAAGTATTAAAGAAATTAGAAAAGCGTAAGCGCAATCATCTCTTAGCCGACATTACGTACAGTAATGAGCGAGGCGAACGCGTATTTCATTTTGACGAAGAGGTGCAGCCAGTAACGGGACATGAGGCGATGCAAATTGGGGAGGTTATGCAGGACTATATAAAGACGCTTGAGAAAAAACATGTGCCCAATGCACAGCATTTTCGCATTAAAGATATTGCGCGTAAATACGGCTCAGGGACGGCTTCTATTGGCCTAAGCCGCTATTATATTTTGATTGAGGGCGGGCTAGAAGCGGGAGGTCATGATGATTTGGTGCTTGAAATGAAAGAAGCACGTCCGCCAGTGCCAGCTTATTTTCTACCCTACAACGAAACATTTTGGCAGAAACATCCGCATCAAGGAGAACGCGTTGTAGCGACACAAAAAGCGATGCATCATTTAAATGATCCGTATGTTGGCTATATGACTATTGGCGATAAGGAGTTTTATATTCGTGAACGGTCCCCATATAAAAAGAAAGTGAAGCCGAACGATTTAGTGACGGAGAAGGATTATAAGCGGACGGTTGAGACGATGGGCTGTGTCGCGGCGAAAATCCATACGCGTGCAGATATCGAAGGGGCATATCGTAGCGCAGAAGAAATTTTAGAGGCGATTACTGACAAAGAGCAGTTTATTCACTATGTATCGTATGCGACATTTATGTATAAGGAGCAAGTGAAGAGAGATTATGAAACATTTAAGACGGCCATAATTCTCCGATAAAGGAATGAGGGGGGGATTATATGCCAATACCATTTGAAAAAGAAGTACATTGTAAAAAATGTGGAGTAGTCATTAAAACAATAAGACTTGGGGATGCGATAAAGCCAGAGGAACTGCTTATTTTAGTAAATAGCTATTGTAAAAAATGTCGTCATCAAAAATAAATAAGCGGGAGATTTCAATTTCCTGCTTGTTCAATTTTTAAGCGCTATTGTAGGATTGAAATCAATATTTTAAAAGCAGTATGATAAGTGTAGAAAAGGGGCGTGAACAAATATGATTAATACGGATATTTATACGATGTGTATTGTGAAGAAAGAAGAGCGTATTTTATTACTAAATCGTCCACCAGAACGAGGCTTTCCAGGGTATCTAGGGCCGGGTGGTAAAGTGGATTTTCCTGAGAGCATTGCAGAAGGTGCAGCTCGTGAAGTTTTTGAAGAAACAGGGCTCAAGGTGAAAAATCTCATCTATAAAGGTGTGGATGGCTATGCGGATACGAAAAATAATTATCGCTATATGGTATTTAATTATGTCGCAACAGATTTTGAAGGTACATTACTCGAACATCCACCAGAAGGCGAATTGTGCTGGGTTACATTAGATGAAGCAATGTCATTACCAATGCAGCCATGGTTTAAACGTCGATTTCCATTGTTTTTTGAAGAGGGGGTGTTTGAAATTCACGGAGAATGGAATGAAAGTAGGCAAGAGGTGGAAGGATATAGAATCCATAAAATGTAATTTTGTGTAAAAACCAATTCCTTTTGGCGCCTTTTTTAAAGTACGCGAAATTTCTCTCGAAAATTCATTTATTTTGTCGCTAAATTAGATGTTGGCAATCGTGAAGGAGGAATTTTTGTGGGAGTAGACGAAGAACGTTTAGTTATTGAAGAAACGTTTCATATCCCAGTAACTGTTGTGCATAATGCAACAAAAGAAATTTTACATACAATGGCTTATATAGGGGCTCAACCTTTTATTGCACAAGTTATTAAAAAAACATTTCCTAAAGAATGGGCGTCTTATCAAAAATGGCGTGTTAATAATATCGAATGCTATTATCTTTTTAAGCGACAGACAACTACGATTATTGTTTGACCTGTCGTACATTTTCGCTTTTCATTAGCACATTTTACTGATGAAATACGCGTTACATATGCAATGATTGATGAAGGAAAGGTCAATCACTCTATTGCGAAGTTGCTTCACTTTCATGATCAAAGCCATTTTACAAAAGTTTTAAAAAAATTCACAAACTGTACACCAAAGCAGTTTCGCAGTATTTATAGTTAGCGGTATCCTGTTTTCTTTAAAAACTTAAGTATTCATTTCGGCGATTTATAACGATTTATGTTATGATAGTGAAGGTGTTAAATATTTTAACGTTAAAATATTTAAAGATTCATAGAAGTTTTGAAAAAATTCTATGAAAAAAAGTTATTGAAAGAATTTTCAGTTAATCACTATAGGAATTATCGTTAGACAGGTGTATAATCCTTTGTGAAAGGCTTCACGAAATCGTAAAAAGGAAGTTTTCCGAATGCGTGCAAATCTCGATAAACAACTGTTTTTCAAAGTAATCTATGTTAAAATTGATTTGAGATTTGTTGACAACACCTATTTGAACAGTCTTGAACATTCGCATTATGTTACTTGTTATTTGTCGTTTCTTCACTTCATTGAATGGAAGTTTGATGAAGTAATGGAAAGTTGCACCGCGACGATGGGCGATGCCTGAAAGATCATTTAGAAGCGCATTACACTAGAGCAAAATGCTCTTAGACACAAATTTCACGTTTGTGAAGTCACAGAAATAGTTATTGTAAAGGAGAATTGGATATGTCAGAACAGACTACTCAATCACAACAACCAGCAGTAAACCAACAACAATTAGACGTACTTGACCAATTATTAGATCCACAAGTACAAGCTTCATTAACAGCTTTAGTGAACGAATTACCAAAACTTGCAGAAATGGTGACAACTCTTACACAAGTGTATGATGTGGCACAAGGTCTTGCTACAGATACGGTATTCAAAAATGATATGGTCAACGCGACTTCTGAAATCGTAGGACCAGTCGTAAAATCTGCAAAAGGTTTAGCTGCAACTGCAATTGAAGCAAAAGACCGCGCAGATGTAAGCCACGAACAAATCGGCTTATTCGGCATTTTAAAATTAATGAAAGACCCACAAGTACAAAGCGTATTCCGTTTTGCAAATGCTTTCTTAGAAGTTTCAAAAGAAAACAAAACCACTAATATTCCACAACACTTAGTAACATGGAGGTTTAACCAATGAAAAAAATCGTCATTTTAGGTGCAGGTTACGGCGGCGTATTATCTGCATTAACAGTTCGTCAATATTTAGATGGCAACGAAGCCGAAGTAACTGTTGTTAACAAATACCCAACACACCAAATCATCACGGAATTACACCGTCTAGCAGGTGGCACAGTAAACGAAAAAGCAGTTGCTTTTGACTTAGGAAAATTATTCCGCGGCAAAGACATCAAGCTAAAAATCGCAACTGTTGAATCATTCTCAGTAGACAACAAATCAGTAAAATTAGATAACGGTGAAAACTTATCATACGACGCATTAGTTGTCGCATTAGGTTCAAAAACAGGCTACTTCGGTATTCCGGGACTTGAAGAAAATTCATTCGTTCTAAAATCAGTTGAAGATGCGAACACAATCCGTGAACACATCATCTCTAAAATCAAATCATTCGCTGAAACAGGTAACAAAGCTGATGCCACAATCGTTATCGGTGGTGGTGGTCTAACAGGTGTTGAACTTGTTGGTGAAATCGTTGATAATATGCCGAAAATCGCAGCAAAATACGGCGTAAAAGCATCTGATTTAGACATTAAATTAGTGGAAGCTGGCCCACGTATTTTACCAGTACTTCCTCAAGAATTAATCGAACGCGCGACAAAATCACTTGCAGACCGCGGCGTTGAATTCTTAACAGGTCTTCCTGTAACAGGCGTTGAAGGCAATGTTGTGTCACTTAAAGATGGCCAAAAAATCGAAGCAAACACAGTCGTTTGGACAGGTGGCGTAGCCCAATATCCAATCGTAGAAGAATCAGGTTTAGTTTGTAACCGCGGGAAAGCCGTAGTAAATGACTTCTTACAATCAGATTCTCACCAAGATGTATTCGTTGTAGGGGATGCAGCAGCAGCTTACGCACCAGGTGCAAACAAAGAAACAGATCGTCCATATGCGCCAACAGCTCAAAATGCTTGGCAAATGGGTGAATTAGTTGGGTACAACTTATTCGCTTATTTAACAGGCAAAGAAATGAACGAATTCGCACCAGTAGATTCTGGTACACTTGCGTCACTAGGTCGTAAAGACGGCGTCGCAACAGTTGGTGGCAACAGCACACAACTAAAAGGTTTACCAGCATCATTAATGAAAGAAGCGTCTAACATTCGCTACTTATCTCACATTAAAGCACTTTACGGTTTAGCTTACTAAGCCATATAGATTTTGAAGAGGCTTTGCATAGTGCAAAGCCTTTTTTTAATGCACACAAAAAAGGTGTTAAAATTTGTAATCAAAAAGTAATATAAATTTGTTATTGTTTGCACCTATAATAAAACGAGAGAGGGGCGAATGACGTGAATAAAATGAAACGTGTATCGTTCGCAAGTGCTTTAGCAGGGCTATTTCTATTTAGTCCCGTTATGGAATCACAGGCGGCAACAACTAATACGACACAAAAAGAAATTTTAACAAATTCGACAATAAAAACATTAAATAAAACATTAGAAGATTCAACATTAACAACAGGTATTAGCGTACGAGATGCAAAAACGGGTAAAATTTTGTATACATATAATGCCAAAAATTTAATGTCGACGGCATCGAATATGAAATTATTAACAGGTTCTGCAGCACTTAGTACATTAGGTGAAAATTATCGCTTTACAACAACGGTAAAAACGACCGGGAAATTAAAGAAAAATGGCACACTAATGGGGGACATTTATTTAGTTGGACAAGGGGACCCGACGCTGCATAAATCAGATTTGACGCATTTCGCGAAAGTATTAAAAGCAAAAGGAATCAAAAAAATTAGTGGCCATGTGTACGGTGATGAGAGCTGGTTTGATAATAAATATTTAGCGCCAGGCATTAATAAAGCTGATTCATTAACGTATTACGGTGCACCCGTATCTGCACTCGCAACATCACCAAACAAAGAATATGATACCGGCACAGTCGTTGTTTATGTGAAGGGCGATAAAGAGGGGAAGGAACCAAAAGTAGCCTTTAGCGCAAAAGGTCATTTAAAAGTTGTGAATAAAGCAAAGACCGTCAAAAAAGGCGATACAACAGCAATTAAAATTTCACGTAAATATGGAACAAATAAAGTATATGTAACAGGGAAAATTGCAGAAGGTTCAAAAACCGATAAATGGATTTCAGTGGATGATCCATCCAAACATACGATGACAATTTTTACGACGGAATTAACAAAAGCCGGTATTACACTAAAAAATCCTGCGTATAAATTAGCAGTTACACCGAAAAAAGGTACGACTACACGTATTACAGATAAATCTGTCCCACTTAAATCGATTATGGTGCCATTTATGAAATTAAGTAATAATGGGATTGCAGATACATTAACAAAAACAATGGGTAAAAAAGTATTCAATAAAGGGACAAATGCAAGCGGCGTGAAAGCAATTCAAACATATGCGACAGCTCATTCTGTGTCAGCGAAGAATTGGACGTATATTGATGGTTCGGGCTTATCACATCAAGATAAAGTAACCGCAAATCAAATGACGAAATTTTTATACCATGCACAAAAGGAAAAATACTATAAAACATTGTACACAAGCTTACCAGTCGCAGGAAATGATGAACGTATGGTAGGCGGCACATTACGTTACCGCTTTACAACAGCTGATATGACCAATCGTATTGTGGCAAAAACAGGTTCAATTAATAATGTACGTACATTAAGTGGCTATATGACCCAAAAAGACGGAGATCCACTAATTGTGAGTGTCTTAACAAGCGGGTCATCTTCAACGGCCTTGATTGACTCCGTTGTTACAACAATTATTAATGATGATGTAGTTGTCACAGCTAAGAAAACAAAGTAATAGGCTAGATAAAGCAGGAATCCTCGTCATATAGAGGGTTTCTGCTTTTTATTTTGCTTTTGTTGCAAGCATTTTGTTCTCTCGTCAGAATGTGTATACTTAGAAGTAACGAAACTATCAACGAATGAGGGAATGTTATGAACGGGTTAATCGTCATGCAAGGTGAAACATATGAAGAGGAGCGCAAACAATCGCTTCTTCAAACAGCTATTTTTGACCGATCAGGCGCGCGCAATTTTTCATGGGAATATATGAATGATTTAGTGCCGGGGGATTTAGTGATGCATTATGTGAAAGGGCAAATTAAAGCACTTAGTGTTGTCAAAGAGCCGACGCATATTGTGACAGATGAGGCAGGGCAAAAAAAATACCGGGCAAAGGTGGCGTATACTGATTTAGAACGACCATTAGACATTGCGCCTTTATTTGAAAACATTCGTCCATTGTTACCTGAAAAATATGCGCCATTCCAACAAGATGGTAGTGGCAATAGCGGCTATTTATTTCCGATTCATGTAGAATTAACGCTTTATTTAATTAAGCAATTGCGAATTGTTGTCGAGGATCAATTGATTCAGCCGACTTTATTAGAGGAAACAAGTAATTTGACGGTGTCGTTGTTAGGAAAACTCCGTGATTGGCAAACAGCATTTATCGCACAACGTGATGAATTCTTACAACAACGACGTCTTGATGCACTAACAGAGCATACGAACTGTGCCATTTGTGGGGCGGCATTTGCACCTTTATTAGATGTGCCGTTTATAAAAGCACCTGAAAAATGTACACAAGAAGAGCGACTTGATAAATATAATGCGCTTGTACTTTGTCATAATCATCATATGTTGTTTAAGGAAGGGCTTGTGACGATGAATGATAAAGGGCAGCTACTCGTATCCGAGCGTTTAATGGATGATCAGTATGCACTTGGTTTGTATGAGGGACAACAAGTTGTGCTTGTAAAAGAGCAGAAAAAGTATGTGAAATGGCATAGGAATCAAGTGTTTCAGTCAATATAATATGATATGATTTTGCAAAAGGAGCGTCCGAGCATGCCAAAGAAAAAATACATTACAAAAGAGAACGTTATTATGTTTCCAGGTACGCTGGAACGTTTTAAGACGCAAGCGCATCATTATGCGGAAAATTATCAATATGACTTAGCTATTGAAGCGTTTGAAAAAGTGTTGGCGTATGAAGAAGGTGATGAGCAATTACTCAGTGCCTATGCTTTTTCATTATTTGAAGTGAAGCGTTTTGAAGAAGCCCGTGCCATTTGCGAAGAATTATTCGCGATGGGTACAGATATGTATATTGAAGTGATGGAGCTTTATTTATCAACTTGTATGGAATTACGTGAATTTCAACATGTGGAAGCTATTATTTCACAATTGATGACGGAAAATGTTATTCCACCGCAATCATTCGAGCAATTTGAACATATTCGCGCCTTGAATGGTCGCATCGCGGCTTCTGAGCGTAACAAAGAAGAGCAAACGCATGTTGAAGAGCAACTAGATGAATCTAATTATTTACTCGATGCTTTTTTTGAACAATCTTTATTAAAACAAGTTCAATTACTACGTACTCTGCAACAAACGAATGTGCGTCCGATTGCGAAACGTTTAAAAAACATTATTGAATCAGAAGATGTTCATCCGATGGTGCAATCGATTGCGCTCTATATTTTGGTAGAGCAAGAAGTATCGATTTATGTAGAAGTATCAAAATTTGGTCACACAGAACTTGTTAATACGGCGACGCTTGTACTGCCTGAAAATATGGAAATTGTCGCTCGTGTACTAGAACTTGTCGAAAATAAGCTAGAACAAGAAGTTTCAACGTGTGACATGGTACAATATTTAATAGCGCGTCACGTGCTCGTTACGTATCCGTTTGCATGGTTTGACTATGAGGCGGAAGAGATCGTAGAAGGCTATATTGATTATGTACATCAGATGTTTGGCCACCCTGCACAAAGCAATTCCGAATTGCAAAACTTTTTTGCAGAACTCGAAAAATTTTCAGAGCTCCCTGAAGCGTGAAAATGAGTTGAAAGTGAACGGAACTATGATATACTAAAACAGTTATCAAATGAGCGGTAAAACACAATTTTAAGCTCTTTGAATTTAATTTTGGAGGTTATACACATGTCAGCAAAATGGGAAAAACAAGAAGGCAACAACGGTTTATTAACAGTTGAAGTGCCAGCTGAAGAAGTAAATGCAGCATTAGATGCAGCATTCAAAAAAGTAGTAAAACAAATCAACGTACCAGGCTTCCGTAAAGGTAAAATGCCTCGCCAATTATTCGAGAAAAAATTCGGCGTAGAATCTTTATACCAAGATGCACTTGATATCTTACTACAAGCTAACTACACAAAAGCAATCGATGAAACAGGTATCTCTCCAGTAGATCAACCAGAAATCGACTTCGCTCCAGATGCTCTAGGCAAAAACCAACCTTTCACTTTCACAGCGAAAGTTGTTGTTATTCCTGAAGTAAAACTAGGCGACTACAAAGGCTTAGAAGTTTCTAAAGAATCTGTAGAAGTAACAGACGAAGAAGTTGAAGCAATCCTTGTTGAAAACCAAAAACGTCTTGCTGAATTAGTAGTAAAAGAAGATGGCGCTGTTGAAAACGGTGACACTGCTGTAATCGACTTCGAAGGCTTCCAAGATGGCGAAGCATTCGACGGTGGTAAAGGCGAAGATTACGCTTTAGAAATCGGTTCTAACTCATTCATCCCAGGCTTCGAAGAACAATTAATCGGTGCTAAAACTGGCGAAGAAAAAGAAGTAGAAGTTACTTTCCCAGAAGAATACCACGCTGCTGAATTAGCTGGTAAACCTGCTGTATTCAAAGTAACAGTTAAAGAAATCAAAGCTAAAGAACTTCCAGAATTAAACGATGACTTAGCTTCTGAAATCGATAGCGAAGTTGACACTTTAGACGCTTTACGCGCTAAATTAAAAGAAACTACTGCTAAACAAAAAGAAGAAGCTGTAGAAGGCAAATTACGTGACGATTTAGTAGAAGCTGCTGCTGCAAACGCTACAATCGACGTACCAGAAGCTATGATTGAAACTGAATTAAACCGTATGTTACAAGAGTTCAACCAACAACTTCAAATGCAAGGTTTAAACCTTGACTTCTACTACCAAATCTCAGGTACTGATGAAGCTTCATTCCGCGCTGAACGTAAAGAAGAAGCTGCACAACGCGTAAGCGTATCATTAGTATTAGATGCAATCGCTGAAGCTGAAGGCATCGAAGCTACTGAAGCTGACATTGAAGCAGAACTTGCTAAAATGGCTGAACAATTCAAAATGACAGCTGACCAAATCACAGCTGCTCTAGGTGGTACTTCAATCATCACACATGATGTAAAAGTACAAAAAACTGTTGAGTTCTTAGTTGAAAACGCTAAAATTGCTTAATCTTTCTTCTATAGAAGAATAAACATCAAAGACAAGGTGCGGTTTTTTTCCGTACCTTGTTTTGTCATACATAGACGTATAAAGAGGAGTCATGGGCATTATAGTTGCTAAAACAGTAACTATCTTGTAACATTGGCTTGAATAGGGGTGAAATAATTGTTCAAATTTAATGATGAAACAGGCAATTTAAAATGTTCTTTCTGTGGGAAACCGCAAGAACAAGTGCGCAAGCTTGTGGCAGGTCCTGGTGTTTACATTTGTGATGAATGTATCGATCTTTGCTCTGAAATCGTAGTAGAAGAACTAGGCACAGAAGAAGAAGTAGAAATCAAAGATGTTCCAAAACCACAAGAAATTCGTACCATTTTGGATGATTATGTCATCGGTCAAGATCGTGCGAAAAAAGCCCTTTCTGTAGCAGTATATAACCACTACAAACGTGTTAATTCAAATAGTAAAATTGATGATGTCGAATTGGCAAAATCAAACATCGTTTTAATCGGACCAACAGGTAGCGGTAAAACGTTATTAGCACAAACGTTGGCTCGCATTATTGATGTACCGTTCGCTATCGCAGACGCCACTTCATTAACTGAAGCTGGGTACGTTGGTGAAGACGTAGAAAATATTTTATTAAAATTAATTCAATCAGCTGATTATGATATTGAACGTGCACAAAAAGGGATTATCTATATTGATGAAATCGATAAAGTCGCACGTAAGTCTGAGAACCCATCCATTACACGTGATGTTTCTGGTGAAGGTGTACAACAAGCACTTCTAAAAATCTTAGAAGGTACAACAGCAAGCGTTCCACCACAAGGCGGCCGTAAGCATCCACATCAAGAATTTTTACAAATTGATACGACGAATATTTTATTCATCGTTGGTGGTGCATTTGATGGTATTGAACAAATCATCAAACGCCGCTTAGGTTCAAAAGTAATTGGCTTTGGTTCTGAACAGAAAAAAGTAGATGACGATAAGTTCATGCAATACTTGATTCCAGAAGACTTATTAAAATTCGGTTTAATTCCTGAATTTATTGGTCGTCTGCCAGTATTGGCTAGTCTTGAACAACTTGACGAGGCAGCGCTTGTTCAAATTTTAACAGAGCCTAAAAACTCGCTAACGAAGCAATATGTCAAAATGCTTGAGTTAGATGGTGTTGAGCTTGTATTTGAGAAAGAAGCGTTATTTGAAATCGCCAAAGAAGCAATCGAACGTAAAACAGGTGCTCGTGGTCTTCGTTCAATTATTGAAGATACGATGCTTGATGTCATGTTCGAATTACCTTCTCGTGAAGATGTTGTAAAATGCATTATCACAAAAGAAACACTACAAGATAAAGCACGTCCGAAACTTATTTTAGAAGACGGAACTGAAGTTCAAGACGATGAAAAAACATCGGCATAAACTTTAACAGCTTTTGCTGGCTTCGATTGTCTCAATGAACGGTCGCAGCCAGCTTTTTTTCTGTTTATATAACAAAAATGCAGTTCGATTTGCGGGTAAATTGAATATGCAATGATGGAGGTGGGCCCCGCATGGTAGTTACACAACATATCCCAATGATTCCGCTACGTGGTCTCGTTGTATTCCCAAAAATGTCTTTACATATTGATGTAGGTCGTGAACGTTCGATGGCTGCTGTTGATGATGCAATGAAAGCAGATCAACTTGTTTTTTTAGTAACGCAAAAGCAGGCAGCTACTGAAAACCCAACACGCGAAGATTTTTACGCGATGGGTGTTGTTGCATACGTGAAGCAACTCGTAAAATTGCCCAATGATTCAATGCGTTTAATCGTTGAGGCAAAGTACCGTGCTTCTGTCACAGAAATGATTGAAGAGAATAGCGCAACTTTTGTAAATGTCGAAGCTTTTGAAGATGACGCACAAGTAGATGTATTAGTCGAATCTTTTATGCGTCTTGTAACCGATCAATTTTCTCGTTATGTGAAAATGAATGGTCGTATGTCTCCAGATTTAATCGATCATGCACAAGAGATTGATGAGCCGGGCCATTTAGCCGATTACATCGCGACACAATTACCATTGAAAATGAAGGCGAAACAAGAGATTTTACGTATTGCAGATGTGCGTGAACGCTTAGAGACGTTAATGAATCGTTTGCAAAATGAGCAAGAAATTTTAGTTGTTGAAAAACGGATTAATAGTACGGTGAAGCGCGCGATGGAAAAAACACAAAAAGAGTTTTATCTACGTGAGCAAATGAAGGCAATTCAAAAAGAACTTGGCGATAAAGACGGCAAACAAAAAGATAGTGAAGCATTACGCGAAAAAATTCTTAATGCGGGTATGCCAGACGAAACTTTGAAAGTGGTTTTAAAGGAACTAGCACGCTATGAGGCGATTCCTGTCCAAGCTGCAGAGAGCAGTGTTATCCGAAATTATTTAGATTGGATGGTTGCAATTCCGTGGTCAAAAGCAACGAAAGACCGCCACAACCTGAAAAAAGCGGAGCAAATTTTGAATAAAGATCATGAAGGTCTTGAAAAAGTAAAAGAGCGTATTTTAGAATTCTTAGCGGTACAGCAATTAAAAGGCTCCTTAAAAGGCCCGATTCTATGCTTAGTTGGTCCACCCGGTGTTGGTAAAACATCACTAGCACAATCAATTGCAAAATCATTAAATCGTGAATTTGTCCGCATGTCACTAGGTGGTGTACGTGATGAATCTGAAATTCGTGGTCATCGCCGTACGTATGTAGGCGCGATGCCGGGACGTATTATTCAAGGTATGAAAAAAGCTGGCACAACAAATCCTGTCTTCTTATTAGATGAAATTGATAAAATGGCGAATGACTTCCGCGGCGATCCTGCGGCGGCAATGCTTGAAGTATTAGATCCCGAGCAAAATGGTACATTTAGTGATCACTTCATTGAAGAACCATACAATTTATCAAATGTGTTATTCGTTGCGACAGCAAATGATTTAGGTGGCATTCCTGGTCCTTTACGTGACCGTATGGAAATCATTCAAATTGCTGGCTATACGGAGCTTGAAAAATTGGCGATTGCAAAAAATCATTTAACACCTCGTCAAATCGAGGATCATGGTTTAACAAAATCACAAGTCCAAGTAAAAGAAGATGTGTTAAAAGATTTAATTCGTTATTATACACGCGAGGCAGGTGTAAGGGGCTTAAACCGCGTCATTGCAACGCTTTGTCGTAAGGCAGCAGGTACCATTGTGCGCGGCGATAAGAAAAAAGTCGTCTTTACAGCGAAAACATTAGAGGATATACTCGGAAAGCACCGTTTCCATTACGGACAAGCGAACGAAGAAAACCTTGTTGGTGTTGCAACAGGTCTTGCGTATACAACAGCTGGTGGCGATACGCTTCAAATCGAAGTGTCGATTTCACCAGGAGCAGGGAAAATTCAGTTAACAGGGAAACTTGGCGATGTTATGAAAGAGTCTGCACAAACGGCGTTATCGTATGTGCGCTCACAACAAGAAAAGTATGATATTGCCGACGATTTCTTTGCGAAGCATGATGTGCATATTCACGTTCCAGAAGGTGCCGTACCAAAAGATGGTCCATCTGCTGGGGTGACGATGGTAACAGCATTAACATCTGCTATCACAAATACACCGATTCGTAAGGAAGTTGGTATGACCGGGGAAGTAACACTTCGCGGTCGCGTGCTACCAATTGGTGGCTTAAAGGAAAAATCGTTAAGTGCACACCGCGCTGGTTTAACAACGATTATTATTCCAAAACAAAACGAACGCGATTTAGACGATATTCCACAAAGCGTGCGTGATGAATTAACATTCCACGCCGTATCGAACGTGGAGGACGTACTAGCAATCGCTTTAGATGGAGGAAACAATTAAATGAAAGTCCATAATGTAGATATGATAATGAGTGCGGTTCGACCTGAGCAGTACCCAGAGGAAGGCTACCCAGAATTTGCGCTAGCAGGGCGTTCAAATGTAGGGAAATCTTCATTTATTAACCGCATGATTGGTCGTAAAGCATTGGCGCGTATTTCAGCGAAACCTGGTAAAACGCAAACGCTTAATTTCTACAAAATCGAAGAGCAATTATTTTTTGTCGATGTACCAGGATATGGCTATGCGAAAGTATCAAAAAGCGAGCGTGAAGCATGGGGTAAAATGATTGAGACGTATTTAACAGCGCGTCGTCAATTAAAAGCCGTTGTGCAAATCATTGACTTGCGCCATGAACCAACAGATGATGACTGTATGATGTATGATTTCTTAAAACATTATGAAATCCCAACAATTATCATTGCCACAAAAGCGGATAAAGTGAAAAAAGGGAAATGGGAACACAATAAAAAAGTGATCAAAGAAGTACTTGATATGGACCCACGTGACCCAATTATCTTATTCTCTTCTGAAACAGGTAAAGGGTATGACCAAGCATGGGAAGAAATTGAAAAATATCTAGGTGAAGATTTAGAAGATGTTGATTTAGATACAACAAATATGAAAAAGTAACAAAGAGCAGGGGTATCCAATAAGGATGCATCCTGCTTTTTTGTTGTCAAATGTTTTTTGAAAGTGGAATTGGGAAGTGAAAGGAAGAGAGGTATAATTGTGACGGCTTCGTGAAGTTCCCTTCATTTCAAGACAATAAGGTTGAAATTTTAGGTGATAACGAGTATATTCTTAATTAGAATAATTATAATTAAACAATAGAACAATGCACATAGGACATAAAAAAGAAGCAGTTTCTCAAGATGGACTATGCTATAATAGAGAAGTTAATTTGAACGTGAGAGGTGTATTATTCATGCATACCCTAGTAGTAGGCTTGAACTATAAAACAGCTCCCGTCGAAATCCGTGAAAAATTTTCGTTTGCTGATGGTACGTTAGCGGATGCGATGAGAGCATTACAAGGACAAAAAAGCATTTTAGAAAACGTAATCGTATCGACATGCAATCGCACAGAAATCTATGCAGTTGTCGACCAAGTACATACAGGTCGCCATTTTGTGAAGCAATTTTTAGCTACGTGGTTCCGTATGCCAGTGGAAAGCTTCGAACCACATTTATATATTCGTGAAGACGATGCATCGCTAAATCATTTATTTAAAGTGACAGCGGGAATTGACTCGATGGTACTTGGCGAAACACAAATTTTAGGCCAAGTAAAAAGCAGCTTTTTAGAAGCGCAACAAATTGGTACAACAGGTACGATTTTTAATCATGTCTTCAAACAGAGCGTGACATTTGCGAAGAAAGCGCATGACGAAACAAGCATTGGTGAAAATGCTGTGTCTGTATCGTATGCAGCAGTAGAGCTTGCAAAAAAAATCTTCGGTTCATTAAAGAAAAAACATATCGCGATTTTAGGCGCTGGTAAAATGGGCGAGCTTGCGATGGAAAACTTATATGGCAGTGGTGTTGGTCAAGTAACGGTTATTAACCGTACATTTGAAAAAGCAGAATCACTTGCAGCAAAATTCCATGGTGAAGCGAAATCGATGCAGGAATTACAATGTACGCTATTAGATGCGGATATTTTAATTACTTCAACAGGTGCTACTAGCTATGTTATTGACCGTGAGTTAATGGAATTTGTGGATAGTATGCGTAAAGGTAAACCGCTATTTATGGTAGATATCGCCGTACCACGTGATATCGATCCAACTGTAGGCGAGCTTGAAAATATTTTCTTATACGACATTGATGATTTACATGGTATCGTAGAGGCGAACTTAGCAGAGCGTGAACGTGCAGCTATGCAAATTACAAACATGATTGATGGCGAGCTAGATGAAATTAATGAATGGGTTGGTCAACTTGGTGTTGTACCAGTCATTTCAGCATTACGTGCAAAGGCGAATATCATTCAACAAGAAACGATGAAGAGCATTGAAAATAAAATGCCTGATTTAACAGATCGCGAGCGTAAAGTATTGAGTAAACATACAAAATCAATCGTCAATCAGTTGTTGAAAGAACCAATTCTTCAAGCAAAAGAGCTTGCAGGTGAAGTAAATGCAAAAGAGCAATTGGCATTATTCGAGCGTATTTTTGGGATTGAAGAGGCTGTCGAACTAGAAAAAGAAAAGCATCAATTAGCGGAAAAAGAACGCCGTGTTAAAGCGACAATTGACCAAACAAATTTACTATTTAATTAAATCTTTTTGCGAGCGTTTTCGTATCTATATGTTAAACTTGTAGATATGAGGGCGCTTTTTTGTGCAATTTAGTTAAGTAGCAGAAGGAGATCTTATGACGGATATGACGATGACAAGGCTACATGAAATAATGGTCATCATCTATGCCATTAGCCTTGTCTTTTATTTCATTGATTATTGGAAAAAGAACAGGCGGTTATACCGTTATGCCTTTTGGGGTGTCTCAATTGTGTGGTTGCTGCAAACTGCTTTTTTAGCGCTTTATATTTGGGAAACACATCGCTTCCCCGTACTGACGTTATTTGAGGGCATTTATTTTTATGCTTGGTTGCTTGTAGCTATCTCCATTGCGATGCATTGTATATTTAAATTAGATTTACCGGTTATTTTAATTAATGTCGTTGGTTTTTGCTTTATGGTTGTGCATACATTTGCACCAAACGAACTTGCACCGTCACCTGTAAGTGACACACTTGTGTCAGAACTACTTGTGATTCATATTATGTTTGCGATTATGTCATATGGTGCTTTTACAATTGGTTTTGTTTTTGCGATGTTGTATATTGTTTTGCATAATGTATTAAAAAGTAAAAAATGGCCAAAACAATTTTCACGCTTACCATCGTTAGCGCAGGCAGAAAGCGGTATGAGCTACACGATTTATTGTGGCATTCCATTGCTTGGCATTAGTCTGATTTTAGGGATGATGTGGGCATATATTGCATTACCAGATTTGAAGTTCTGGGATATTAAAATTCTAGGCTCTTTCATTTCATTATTTATGTATTCGATTATTATTTATAGAAACCAAAAAGGAAAGTTATATGCGACAAAATATGCGTGGGCAAATGTGTATGCGTTTTTATTCATACTCATCAATTTCTTCCTAGGCAGTCGTTTTTCAGCATTCCATTTTTGGTATTAAGAGAGGTTGAATTATTTTGCGTAAAATTATCGTAGGTTCAAGAAGAAGTAAATTAGCATTAACTCAAACAAATTGGTTTATCGAGCAATTGAAACAAGCAGGTGTGCCATTTGAATTTGAAGTGAAAGAAATTGTCACAAAAGGGGATCGCATTTTAGACGTGCAATTATCTAAAGTAGGCGGCAAAGGCTTATTCGTAAAAGAAATCGAACAAGCTTTATACGACAAAGAAATCGACTTTGCTGTACACAGCATGAAAGATATGCCGGCTGTATTGCCAGAAGGCTTAGTCATTGGTTGTATTCCAAAACGTGAAGATCCACGCGATGCATTTATTTCTGTCGGTCACGTAAAATTCGCAGACTTACCACAAGGAGCGGTAGTCGGAACGTCAAGCTTACGTCGTAGTTCACAGCTTTTAAAAGCACGTCCTGACTTAAAGATTAAATGGATTCGTGGGAATGTTGATACTCGTTTACAAAAGCTTGAAACAGAAGAGTACGATGCGATTATTTTAGCGGCCTCTGGTTTAAACCGTCTAGGCTGGTCAAATGATGTTGTTACAGAATATTTAGAGCCAGAAATTTGTCTTCCAGCAGTCGCACAGGGCTCACTTGGTATTGAGTGTCGTGGTGATGATACGGAATTATTACAAGAGCTTGCGAAATTAACCGACAAAGCAACATGGGAAACAGCACACGCTGAACGCGCCTTCCTTGCAGCAATGGATGGTGGCTGTCAAGTGCCAATCGCTGGCTATGCAACGTATGAAAATGAAGAGATTCATTTTACAGGTCTTGTAGCGGCACCGGATGCTTCTGAGTTTTACGAGGATTCTGCGACATCTAAAAATGCAGAAGAAGCAGGGAAAGCAGTAGCGAAAATTTTAACAGAGCAAGGTGCTTACGAGTTAATTAAACGCGTAAAGGCTGAGCAAAATGAACAACACTAATCCTCTTGCTGGCGACACGCTTGTACTCACGGGGACAAGTGTGACAAAAGCGATTGCTGAGTATATTCAAAAACTCGGTGGTCAAGCAGTACATCTACCGCTCATTGAAGTTGTAGAGCGTACGGCAGAGGATCATGAAAAATTTATTGCAAGTATGGATGCAGAGTGGCTTATTTTTACGAGTCAGTCTGCTGTCCGTTTTTTTAAGCAAAAATTGATTCGTTACGGCTATACAGCAGCACATTGGCACGGCAAGGTAGCTGTTGTCGGAGAAAAAACAGCAGCAGCTCTTAGCGCAATCGGTTTTACAATTGATTTTATGCCAAGCATTTATAGCGCAGATGTTTTCATTAAGGAATTTCAGCCAGCAATTGTGGAGAAATGTGTGTTTTTCCGTGGTAATTTAGCGAAATCTACAATCCCCGATGGTCTCAACTGTGATGTAGAGTGCTATACTGTGTATGACACAGTTCAGACTGCTCGGCATATGCCAGCACTTAATGAACTGTTAACGGAGCGAGTCACGATTATTTTTGCCAGTCCATCTGCGGTAGAGGTGTTTGAAGCACATAAAGCATCAAAACCTTATCATGTCGCGGCAATTGGACATATTACAAAAACGGCACTCGAAAATGCGGGAGAAATGAATATTATCATGCCTCATACGTATACGATGCGCGCCGTAATTGATGAACTCGTCAAACAGAAAGGAACGAATTAAACATGACACAATTAACATTCAAACGCCACCGTCGCTTACGTCAAACAGCCGTACTGCGCAAAATGGTTCAAGAAACACATTTACACAAGGAAGATTTCATTTACCCAATCTTTGTTCAAGATGGTGAAAACATTAAAAATGAAGTGTCTTCAATGCCAGGTGTGTTCCAATTTTCAATTGACCGCTTAGGTGAAGAAATGGATGAAGTTGTTGCGTTAGGCATTCCAGCTGTTATTTTATTCGGTTTACCAGCTGAAAAAGATGAAACAGGCTCACAAGCTTATCACGATCATGGCATCGTTCAAGAAGCGACACGCTTTATTAAAAAGAATTATCCAAACGTTTTAGTTATAGCAGATACATGCTTATGTGAATTCACCTCTCATGGTCACTGCGGCGTTGTATCGGCTGATGAAAAAATATTAAATGACCCATCTCTTGATTTATTAGCAAAAACAGCGGTATCTCAAGCAGAAGCGGGTGCAGACATTATCGCCCCATCAAATATGATGGACGGCTTTGTTGCAGCAATCCGCGAAGGCTTAGATGCAGCAGGCTTTGAAGATGTGCCAATCATGTCCTATGCAGTAAAATACGCTTCAGCTTATTATGGTCCATTCCGCGATGCAGCAGACGGCGCACCACAGTTTGGTGACCGTAAAACATATCAAATGGACCCAGCAAATCGTATGGAAGCAATGCGTGAAGCAACATCTGATATTGAAGAGGGTGCAGACTTCCTAATCGTTAAACCCGCATTAGCTTATTTAGATATCGTACGCGATGTGCGCAATAACTATGACGTACCTGTTGTTGCGTACAATGTATCTGGTGAGTATGCGATGGTTAAAGCAGCTGCGCTAAATGGCTGGATTGATGAAAAACAAGTAGTGCTTGAAACATTATTAGGAATGAAACGCGCAGGCGCTGATTTAATTATTACGTATCATGCAAAAGATGCGATTCGTTTTATGGAGGGTAAATAAACATGACTCGTTCGTTCGATAAATCAAAGGCTATTTATGAAGAAGCCGTTAATTTAATGCCAGGTGGCGTTAACTCACCTGTCCGTGCTTTTAAAGCTGTAAACCAAGCACCAATCGTTATGGACCATGGTAAAGGCGCTATTATCACAGACGTTGATGGCAACGACTATATCGACTATGTATTATCATGGGGCCCACTTATTTTAGGCCATGCAGAACCAAATGTTATTAAAGCTATTCAAGACGTTGCAATGCAAGGTACAAGCTTTGGTGCATCAACTGCTGTTGAAAATGAATTAGCAAAAGAAGTAATCAAACGTGTACCATCTGTTGAAATGGTGCGTATGGTGAACTCTGGTACAGAGGCAACCTTATCAGCGATTCGTCTAGCACGTGGTTTCACAGGTCGCGATAAAATCTTGAAATTTGAAGGTTCTTACCATGGTCACAGTGACTCACTATTAATCAAAGCAGGCTCAGGTGTTGCAACACTTGGCTTACCAGATAGTCCTGGGGTACCAATGGGGATTGCTCAAAATACATTAACGGTGCCATATAATGATTTAGAATCGGTTAAATTAGCATTCGAACATTACGGTGAAGACATCGCAGCGATTATCGTTGAACCTGTAGCAGGGAATATGGGCTGTGTGCCACCACTACCTGGTTTCTTAGAAGGGTTACGTGATATTACAACAAAAGCGGGCACATTATTAATCTTTGATGAAGTAATGACAGGCTTCCGTGTAGGCTTTAACTCAGCGCAAGGTTACTACGGGGTGACACCAGACCTTACTTGCTTAGGCAAAGTAATCGGTGGTGGTCTACCAGTTGGTGCGTTCGGTGGCCGTCGTGACATTATGGAGCAAATTGCGCCAGCAGGTCCAGTTTACCAAGCAGGTACTTTGTCGGGGAATCCATTAGCGATGACAGCTGGTTTAGAAACAATTAATCGCCTAACACCTGAATCATATGCTTACTTTGAAAAATTAGGCGACCGTCTAGAGCAAGGTTTCCGTGAAGCGGCAGAAACATATAACATTCCGCACACCGTAAACCGCGCAGGCTCAATGATTGGTTACTTCTTAACAAATGAACAAGTTATTAACTTTGATACAGCAAAAACAGCGGATCTTGATTTATTCGCTGAATACTACGGCTTAATGGCACAAGAAGGCGTATTCCTTCCACCATCACAATTTGAAGGGGTCTTCATGTCAACAGCTCATACAGAAGCGCATATTGACCAAACGGTTGCTGCATTCCAAAAAGTATTTAAACAATTACGTCGCTAAGACGAAAAAAGAGGACTTCGTACAATTTGTACGGAGTCCTCTTTTATTTAAAATGAATCACGTAATTCAATAATTGTTCCTTCTGGGGCAACAACTTTTGCTAGATGGCTACCTTCAACGTCATAAAGTACTTGACCGTTCTTTTTCGCAAATGGTAGTCCGAGCACTTGTAAGCGAGCCACTTCTTTTTGTAAGTCTTCGATATAGAGACAGAAGTGCACAGGTCCGGCAGAATGCTTCGAAAAATCACGAAGTAACTCACCTTGCTTTGCTGTTTGTAGCTCGATATAAAAGTGGTCCATCTTCAACCAGCTATTATAATCGCGCGAATGAAAGCCCTGCGATTCCTTGGCAAGCGTGAAGCCGAGTGTCTCATAGAAATTTTTCGATGCTGCATAATCATTTGTCTGAATACAAATATGATGAATAAATCGTTTCATGCTTATCACCTCTTGATTCCAACATAACAGAAATACTTGAAAAAGGGAAATAAATTAGATACAATGAATTGAAGCTAAATACAATGCGATGAAGGGGAGGAGTAGAGCACTCCTACTTGTTAGAGAGGGAACGGTTGGTGAAAGTTCCTCAAGTAGATGCTTGAAGGTAGCCCCAGAGCAGTTTTTGTGAACTAATAGTAGCAAGAACCGGTGCCGACCCGTTATGTCGAATGAAGCTGCTAGCAAGTTGCTAGAAGTAAGGTGGTACCGCGAAGTTCTCTCGTCCTTATGTTAAGGATTGATGGGGATTCTTTTTATGCACAAAATTAGGAGGCGTACTCATGACAGAACAACAAAACATTTCAATGCCAACGAAATACGATCCAAAAGCTATCGAAGACGGTCGTTATGAATGGTGGCTACAAAAAGATTGTTTTAAAGCACAACCAGAAAGTGGTAAAGAGCCTTATTCAATCGTCATTCCACCACCAAACGTAACTGGTAAATTACACTTAGGTCACGCTTGGGATACAACATTACAAGATATTTTAATTCGTATGAAACGTATGCAAGGTTACGATGCATTATGGTTACCAGGTATGGACCATGCCGGTATCGCAACACAAGCAAAAGTTGAAGCGAAATTACGCGAACAAGGCATCTCACGTTATGACCTTGGTCGTGAAAAATTCCTAGAAAAAACATGGGAATGGAAAGAAGAATATGCGTCTACAATCCGTTCACAATGGTCTAAATTAGGCTTAGCACTTGATTACTCACGTGAACGCTTCACATTAGATGACGGGTTATCAGATGCGGTTAAAGAAGTATTCGTAAAACTTTACGAAAAAGGCTTAATCTACCGCGGCGAACGCATCATCAACTGGGACCCAGCAGCACAAACAGCATTATCTGACATCGAAGTAATTTACAAAGATGTTCAAGGTGCTTTCTACCACATGGAATATCAAATTAAAGATAGCGACGAAAAAGTTGAAATCGCGACAACTCGTCCAGAAACAATGCTTGGTGACTCAGGTATCGCTGTAAACCCTAACGACGAACGCTATGCACACTTAGTTGGTAAAACAGCTATCCTACCAATCGTAGGCCGCGAATTACCAATCGTTGCAGATGACTATGTAGATATGGAATTCGGTACAGGTGTTGTAAAAATGACACCAGCGCATGACCCGAATGACTTTGAAGTAGGTAACCGCCATGACTTAGAACGCATCATGGTTATGAATGGCGACGGTACAATGAACGAAAAAGCGGGCAAATATGCTGGTATGGATCGTTTTGAATGCCGTAAAGAAATCGTAAAAGATTTACAAGAACAAGGCGTATTAATTAAAATCGTAGACCACTTACACTCAGTAGGTCACTCAGAACGTTCTGGCGCAGTAGTTGAGCCTTATCTTTCTAAACAATGGTTCGTAAAAATGGAACCACTTGCGAAAGAAGCATTAGCGCTTCAACAAAAAGAAAATGAAAAAGTAAACTTCGTACCACAACGTTTTGAAAACACGTATACACGTTGGATGGAAAATGTTCATGATTGGTGTATTTCTCGTCAATTATGGTGGGGTCACCAAATTCCAGCTTGGTATCATAACGAAACAGGCGAATTGTATGTAGGGAAAGAAGCACCTGCAGACGAAGAAAACTGGACACGCGACCAAGACGTATTAGATACATGGTTCTCATCTGCATTATGGCCATTCTCTACAATGGGCTGGCCTGATGAGGAAGCAGATGATTTCAAACGCTACTTCCCAACAGGTGCACTTGTAACAGGTTATGACATTATTTTCTTCTGGGTTTCTCGTATGATTTTCCAATCACTTGAATTCACAGGCGAACGCCCATTTGAAGACGTATTAATCCACGGTTTAGTACGTGATGGCGAAGGACGCAAAATGTCAAAATCACTTGGTAACGGCGTTGACCCAATGGACGTTATTGCTGAGTACGGTGCGGATTCATTACGTTTCTTCTTAGCAACTGGTTCATCTCCAGGTCAAGATTTACGTTACACAACTGAAAAAGTAGAAGCTATTTGGAACTTCTCAAATAAAATTTGGAATGCCTCTCGTTTCGCATTAATGAACATGGATGGCATGACTTATGACGAAATCGATTTAACAGGCGAAAAATCAGTAGCAGATAAATGGATTTTAACACGCTTAAATGACACAATCGAAAAAGTAACAGAGCTTGCTGATAAATACGAATTTGGTGAAGTAGGCCGTTACTTAAACAATTTCATCTGGGATGACTTCTGCTCATGGTACATCGAAATGGCGAAATTACCATTATACGGTGAAGATGAAGCAGCGAAGAAAACAACGCGTTCTGTATTAGCATACGTATTAGACAATACAATGCGTCTATTACACCCATTAATGCCATTTATCACAGAAGAAATTTGGCAACACTTACCACATGAAGGCGAAACAATCGTCAATGCAGCATGGCCAACAGTTCGTGAAGATCTTCACTTCGAAGAAGAAGCGAAAAACATGCAACTGCTAATGGATATTATCCACGCAGTACGTAACATTCGTGCGGAAGTAAATACACCAATGAGCAAACAAGTACCAATGTTCATCTCTGCTAAAACAGAAGCAGAACTTGCTGTACTTGAAGCGAATAAATCGTATATTGAAAAATTCTGTAACCCAGAAACATTAACAGTAGGCTTAAATGTAGAGCCAGAAGGTAAAACAATGTCAGCTGTTGTTTCAGGCGCAGAGCTATTCTTACCATTAAAAGGTTTAATTAATATTGAAGATGAGATTGCTCGTCTTGAAAAAGAATTAGACAAATGGAATAAAGAAGTAAAACGTGTTCAAGGTAAATTAAACAATGAAAAATTCGTAGCAAGTGCACCAGATGCAGTTGTGGCGAAAGAGCGCGAAAAAGAAGCCGATTACTTGGAAAAACAAGCAACGGTTCAAAAACGTATCGCTGAATTAAAAGAAATGTAAGACAAAAAAAG
>NZ_HE578957.1:505502-523012 GCF_000307285.2 Kurthia sp. Dielmo | reverse complement strand
AAATGTTGCCATAACAGCTCAGTTAAATCTTTATCAAAGAGCTCGTAGTATGACCTTGCACCAACAGGGTCTTCCATTTCATTGAATAATAGTTGGTCGTGCGTCACATGTAAAAAGTCGATGCCGATATAATCACTCTTAATCGCTTTTTGAATACGCTGCACGTACGTACGCTGTTCAGCTGTTAAGTCAAATTTTTCAATCGAGCCGCCAAGTGTATAGTTCGAACGAAAATCCCCTGGGGCACCGATGCGCTTTACAGCACCAATAATATCTTCGCCAATCATCCAAACGCGTACATCAGTGGCATTTGTTTCGATATAAGGTTCAATTAAATAGGTTGTAAGCTTTGCTTTTGCCGTTTCAAATTGTTCCAGGGTATCGCATTTAAAGACCTCGTTGCCACCATGACCACCGATTGATTTGACGATAACAGGGAAGTCATCTGCTGTCAGACGCTGTTCAAGCACGCGTGGTACGGTCGGAATACCTTGTAAGATGGCTAGCTGCATCGCGCGTAGCTTATCATTTGCAATACGGTTGACCTCACTACGGTTGACGACGCGACGCCCAAGCTGCTCTAATTGCTTTGCAAGCTCAGCGTTTCGCGTACGGTTCCAAATAAATAAGGCATCCTTTGTAGCTTTGATAATATCATGCTGTTCTTCAATTAGTAATGTGAGCGTTACATCATGTTGCAATCCCGTTTGTTGCAGTTGTTCAATAAATGACTGATTTTTTACTGCATCAGATTCACTATAAAGAAGATACGCCTGCTTCATGGCTAGCCTCCAGTTCATGTAAGATGTATTCAACGAAGCGGTCACCTACATTGATGCCCGTTACGTTGTAAATATTGCGGATATGACTTGCGGCATTTACTTCACAAACAATCGGTTCTTCGTGTGGACCGAATAATAAATCGACCCCAGCGAAGGCTGCACCAACGGCTTTTGCAGCACGTAATGCAAGGTCTTTTTGCGCAGTAGTTAAGACGACCGTTTCTGCGATGCCACCATTTGTAACATTTGCACGGAAATCCGTTTCAGAATGACGATACATTGCGGCTACGACCTCATTTCCAATCGTATTGACACGAATGTCGCGTCCTTTACTTGATGCAATAAATTCTTGGAATACGAAATCAACACCGCGCAGGCTCTCGACTTTTTCAAAAAATTGCTCGGCCGTTTCAATTAAATAAACCTTCATGCCAAATGAGCCATGACCTTCTTTAATAATCATTGGTAGACCAAGTGTATTAAGTACGCCTTCAAAATAACCACTATCACGGATTGTGAATTTAGGATACACTTTTGGCGCCACGATTGTTTTTGGCATCGGGACATGTGCCTGTGCTAATTGAATGTATTGTTTGGCTTTGTTGTCGCATGTTTCAATCACATCCGGATCATTAAATATCGGGATACCCTGATTTTTCAAATAAGTAGCTAATAAAATGTCCTTATCTAAAAAAATAACAAAATCAGGTTTGACCTCCAGTGGCGCATGTAACGTCATCGGGATTTCATAGTTTTTATAAATAATGGGTTCGACATTGTGGTGTGTACAAGCTTCTGCCATTAAGCGAGCTTGGTCAAGAAATTTATCGGCCACAAGACTACCATTGTAAATAATCCAGCAAGTTTTTTTCACGATTAAAGCCTCCAACGAGAAATGGTATATAATAGAGTGTAGCATGAATAAATTGAATTGAATAGCAAGGGGGAGAGCTTATGATACCAGCTTTTGATAGCTATAAAGAACGTTTTAATGTAGAGAGTAGTGACGAGATTAAACCGGGGCTCGAAGCAATTGAACAGGCGATGGAGATGCTCGGTCATCCAGAACTAAGTGTGCCAGTAGTCCATGTGGCAGGGACGAACGGGAAAGGTTCAACAATTGCGATGCTTGAAGCAATTTGCCGTGCACATGATTTGAAAACGATGACGTTTACATCACCTTGTATAGAAGATGTACATGACCAAATTAAAATTAATAATGGCCCACTTGCACCCTTTCAAATGGATGCTATTTTTAAGGAATTAAAAGCAGCAGGTGTTAGTGGATTGCTCACAGATTTTGAATTATTGACGGCAGCTGCGTTTATGGCATGTAAAATGTATAAGCCAGATATTGCGATTATTGAAGCGGGCATGGGGGGACGTTTTGATAGTACGAATGTGGTTCGTCCAATTGTTTCAATCATTCCAAGCATTGCACTTGAACATACGAATTTCCTCGGAGATACGCTTGCAAAAATTGCATATCATAAAGCCGGTATTTTGAAACCAAATGCAGTTGCAGTCATCGGTGAATTGCCACAAGAGGCTTTTGATGTTGTACAAGAAGAAGCCATTAAGCAAGAGGTGATACTGCGTGTCGATGGAGAAGATTTTGAAGCGTTGATTGGCGACACATATGTACAAGGCTTATTAGAAATAAATGATTTAACACGTAATTTAAAAGGGGCACATCAACGTCATAATATGGCATTAGCGATTACAGCCTTTATCGAAATCGCGCAAAAATTATCACGCACGATTCATGAAGACTTAGTGCGCCAAGCGATTGCGAAAGCAACCGTGGCTGGACGTTTCGAGCAATTAAGTAAAAATGTATTTTTAGACGGCGCACATAACCCAGCAAGTGCAGCGTCCCTGCGTAAAACAATTACTGATTTATATCCAAATACGCCAATTCACATTGTTATGGGGATTTTAAGAGATAAAGATGTAGACGGAGTATTACGTGAGCTCGAGCAAGTATGTGATGACTTTACATTTGTTGAAGTAGAGCGCGAACAACATCGTCTAATGCCTGCTGAGCAACTTTTAGCACATAGCCAAGCAACGAATAAGCATGTATCTAGCAATGCACTCGAAGCAGTACTTGAGAAACGTAAAGAGCCAGGCATTGTCATTATGACGGGCTCACTTTATTTATTAGCACAGTGGCGACATACACTGCAAGAAGTATTTCGTGCACAGTAAATCAATATCAAAAAGATATAGCTAATTGGGGAAATGAGCATAAAAAAAGAGGGAGTCGTGTTTTGGCACGATTCCCTCTTTTTGATGCGAACTTTATTTTGCGGCTACATTGCCAACTTGTACAAGCTGAATTGGTGTATCAAATTGTTCAACTGCTAATGGAATGGGAATCTGATCTTCCGGTTTGGCAAAAATCAGTGTGGATTCCTCCATATAAACATTTTTTGCAATAATGGCGCCGTTAAACACCGTATCATTTTTTAAGGACACGGTTGCTTTTGGTGCTAAAATAAGTTGTTTTGTGTTATTGACTACACCATTTAATGTTAAGCGTTTCGCACCTGTAATAATATTACCTTCAAATCCACCAGTTGCAGGTAATGTTACGTGAGCTGCACGTACATACAATAAACCTGGTGATTTGAAGGTATCATCAAATGTAATAGCTTCTTTGCCATCAAGATATGTTTCAATCGACGCTTTATCCGCTGCGGTGATTTCACCGTTTGTCATGCCGAAGTTTTTCGTATACAGCTTGAATGAACCAGCACCTTTAATTGTTAGCGTTGCACCGTTTTGAAGATTTACACGATCTGCGCGAACAACTTGGTCACTATCACCAATATCAATGACTGCATTAATACCGTCCACTGTTAGTTCGCGAATATGCACTTCTGATTCACTAAAACTAAATGGTTCAGTTGGTGTAAACATTTCTTGTGTCATGCTATTCATCGTTAACACGCCATCTTTATAATAATATTTCTTCAGTAGCTCTAACTCAGCCTCGGTTTTCTTCACTTTACGAATCGTTCCATCCTCTTCTGTCACTTCATTGTATTGATCTGCTTCAGGAATTGGTAAGTATAAGTTTTCAGCTGGAATTGGGAGTGCATCAAATGCTTTTAAATCTTTTTTAGGGAATGATGGTAAATACGTTTTGAAACTTTGTGCATTACGCATTTTCAGCGGGGAAGCATCTGTGTTCCCGTCGTTATAACATTCATCATAATAGCCACTGCCATTTTGTAAGTATTGGCAGCTCGCGCTATCCACCGCAATATCACTTGTTTTAGCTGTTGCTAAATTGCCGACCACCTTTGAGCCTTTTTGTACAACAATTTGATTTGTGGCATGTACGGCATATTGATAATGATAACGATCTGTCGTTTTAGAAACCGGTACTTTTAACGACAATGTGTAGTCTTGCGCAACGGTTGCGATTGTTTTGGCAATTTTACCTGTTGCCGTTAATGTGTAATGCTCGCCGTCTACATGACTTAAAATGGTTTCAGCTGTTGGTTGTTCACCACGAACCAAATCAAAATCAGTAGATGTGATGGGTTTATTTACACGACTTGCTAATAATGCTTCTGCGCGTGCATAAAACATTTTATCGACTTCAAATCCTTTTTTATCTGTAGCGGATAAAGCGTCATAGCGTGTCATCGTTTCATCATAGGCTTGTTCAACGAGCTGTTGTAGCTCTGCACGCGTTGTTTTAAGCCCAGCCTCTGCAATATTGCGTGAAGCCGTATCGAGAGCTTCCATTTTTTTTGCTTGTTCTTTCGCATTGGATTGCTCAATAAATAAAAAGGCAATAGCACAAATAATAATAGCGGTTGCCGCTATAAGCAAAGCGAGAGAACTTTTTTTCATATTCTTCATGTTCTTGTAGTCACCTCTTACCGCATATTAATAACCGTTTTTCCAAGAAATCACGGTTTCAATCTTTGTTTTTTCAGTTAATTTTGTTAGATTTAATGTGTTACTTTGACCATCGTAAACCGTCATAATGGCGCGAGATAGCCCATCGTAATGACTCGGTTTTAATGTTACGGCATACGTGCGGTTCTTCGCGGCTTCAATGCGCGCCATTGTCACTTCATTATTAGCATAATCAAGGACACGCTCATAACCAAGTGCCTGCAATGCTTCTAATTGGTCTACCGCGTGATACTGTGTTGCTTTTTTGTTCATAGTTGTAAGCTCACGGTCAGCATCAGCCGTTGCATCAGCATAGCTAGCCACTTCTTTATCGTGTGCCGAAATCGTTTGATTATGATGGACAACAACGAATACAAAGACCAGTGCTAGTAGGATAGCCGCTAGTATTCTAGTCATTTTTCCTTCCATTTATGTACCCTTCTTTCTATTGCGAAAGTAGCCTGACGTTAACGCTTTAATGATAAGCGTTTTTAAAGCGTTAAACAACTTATTTTGTTATTTCTGAACCAACAAAACGATTCTAAACTACTATGATAAGTGATTAAGGTAAAATTTGAAAAGGAAAAATTTATTTTTTTGTTGTGAGATAGTGTAGAAAGCAGTATTATCAAAGTTGGCAATTATCTCGTGGAAACCTAAACGTAAACAGGAAAACATTTGAAAAACGGCTGTGTTATTTGTATTATTAACAAATGTAGTTAACGTATGTGTAACACGCCTGAGAAGAATATTGAAAAGGAAGGGATTCGTCATGGCTCAAGAAGAAGCACAGCAAAGAGCTGAGAAACCGAAAAAGAAAAATCCGGTACTCGGTCTGAGTATTTTTGTTGTAGTAGTAATCGCATTGTTCTTTGGTATCAATTATTTTTTAGTACATAATGATATTCAAGATGCCGAAAAACAAAGTCAAAAGCTTGCAACAGAAATCGATCATGCATCAGAAAAAATTGAAGAAGAACAACGCAAATCAGAAGTTATCTTAAAAGAAGCAGCAGCATTTGCGAAAGAAGAAAAATTATCATTAACACCAGTATTTACCGCTTTGCTAAAAGACGGTGGTAGCAGTGCAGCACTTACTGGTATCACATACGATGAAAAGGGTATGCAACTAAAAATGAACTTTTCAACTTTACAAGATGCTACAAAATATCAAAAAACATTAGCACAAAACACAGATGTATTTACTGCTGTTGACATGGAAAAAGTAGCAGCTTATACACCAGTAGCAGAAGATGATTTAGCATCAAAACCCGAAATTTCATCTACTGCACGCTATCAAGCAGTGTTTAATATCACGCTTAATAAAGAAAAGCTACAACAAGCACAACAAAATAAGGAGGGGTCTAACTAATGGAAAATACAAAGACATCTAAACAACCCCTACTTTATGCACTTATCGTTATCGTAGCTGCTGTTATCGCATTGTCGTTATATTACTACATGTTAAAGCCACAAATGGATAAACGTGATGCAATAAATGAGAAGGTTGCTGTTCAAAAAACCGAATTACAAACAGCTAAAACACAATTAGCAGATTTACAACAACCTATCAAACCATCTGATACAACAGAAGCAGGTAAAAAAATTCCGAATGGTGCCAATATGGATACATTAGTTGATGATTTACAAGCTGCTGAATCAGCAAGTGCAACACAAATTACGAACTTTAACTTCAATGCCTATGATGCACAAAGTGAAGTAGCTAAACAAGCGCAAGTAACAACAGCGCTAACAGAAGCAGAGGAAAAATCAGCTTATGCAGTGGAAGAAAAACCTGTATCTTCAGTTCCTGAGAGCACATTACCAAAATATACGAAAATGATTACGATGCAATTAGCAGTTAGTGGCTACTCAGAATCAGATGTCCGCAATTTTATCGATCAACTTGAAAATGCAAACCGTGTTTATAATGTTGAAAAAGTAAAATTTGAAGCACCTGATACAGAAGATGCAACATCTGAAGATATTGTTGCAGCTAAAATTCAAGTAACAACATTTTATTATGAAGTGCCTGTTGATGAAGCGACACAAACAACAAATGAAGAACCGAAAGATGAAGCAACAGAAGATACAACAAAAGATACAACAAAATAAATATCACCAAAAGGAATCATTCAAATGGACGATTCCTTTTTTTATGGAATTTTATAGAACAGCTGAACAACTTGTTTTTTTAGTAGATTTTTAAGAAATGTTTTGAAATCGCTGTCTTTATTGACTGATGACGCACTTTTAAAAGCGATTGATGAGTATAAGGTTTTTTCATGACAGCCAATCTTTTCGTATGATAACGAAAAGGAGGCGTTAAATATGTTGTACTTAATCAATCCCCAGCCATTTAGTGAAACCATATTACGTACACTAGCTTATCGATTTGAACCAGTATATGGACGCTATATTCGATTTTCGGATATTACATTTGAGGATGCTTATACGAGAGCTGTGCATCAACTTGTACAGCTTGCACCAACAAGGAAAAAAGGAGAGGTTGCTTTGTCGATTATTTCAGCGGTAGAGCAATCCGTGAAATGTAATAAAATCACAGTTGCCTTGGCTATTTGGAGTGCAGAAATATTCAAAACTGTTGAATTAATATTCTATACACAAGAAGATTCAAAAAATATTACAAAATATATTCGTTATCGGAAACCTTTTTTATATAATATTGGTTATAATATATTAGGAGAATCAACGTCATTTATAATTGATGGAGTGCAGGATATAAATGAAGTGTTAAAACATACGCAATATTACGTGAAGAACTTGCTTGATGTGGGGGTTACGCAATGATGATTCGTGATGCTCATGCAATCGATCGTCCGCGCGAACGGCTACGTCAAAATGGCGCGCAACAGCTTACAAATCAAGAGCTGTTAGCGATTATTTTTCGCGTAGGTATTAAAAATCTTTCGGTAACTCAGCTTGCGGCCAATGTGTTGACACATTTTGAACATCTTCATGATATAAAAGAGGCAACAATTGAAGAATTAATTGAAATCAATGGTATTGGAGAAGTAAAAGCAATCGAACTTTTAGCGGCGATTGAACTGGGAAGACGCGTTTCGGCAAAGCAAGTACAGGACCGTTGGACGATTCGTACACCCGATGATGCGGCCACGCTTTTAATGTCCGATATGACGAATTTAAAGCAGGAACACTTTGTGGTGCTTTATTTAAACGTTAAAAATCAGGTGATTCATAAACAAACAATTTTTATGGGCAGCTTAAATGCGAGTATTGTCCATCCACGTGAAATTTTTCGTGAAGCAGTGAAACGTTCCGCAGCATCAATTATTTGTGCGCACAATCATCCATCAGGAAACCCAACTCCTAGCTCCGAAGACATCGACGTTACCAAAAGGATTCAGCATGCCGGCGAAGTGTTAGGAATTGAGCTTTTAGACCACGTGATTATAGGTGATCATCAATTTATTAGCTTAAAAGAGAAAGGTTTTATGTAAAGACTGTAATTTTTCAGCATTTTTCGTTATAATGAAACGTATGATTTTAAGATAGCTAGTTAAAAGTAACAGCTTTAGAGAAAGGAAGAACAAAAGTGTTTGGATTAGGTGGAAAAGATGTCGGTATTGACCTCGGCACAGCGAATACATTGGTATTTATTAAAGGAAAAGGGATCGTTTTACGCGAACCATCAGTAGTAGCAAAGAATACACAAACAGGTGAAATCGTAGCAGTAGGTAACGATGCAAAAAATATGATTGGTCGTACACCAGGATCAATCGTAGCAATTCGTCCAATGAAAGATGGCGTTATTGCAGATTTTGAAATTACAACAACAATGATTAGTTATTATTTAAAAGAGGCAATGAAAGCTTCAGGTAGTAACTTCAAAAAACCAAATGTAATGATTTGTGTACCTTATGGAATTACATCAGTTGAACAACGTGCGGTTATCGATGCAGCTCGTCAAGCGGGTGCAAAAGATGCATTCACAATCGAAGAGCCATTTGCAGCGTCAATCGGTGCGAACTTACCCGTTTGGGAACCTACTGGCTCAATGGTAGTTGATATCGGTGGTGGTACGACAGAAGTAGCTGTTATTTCATTAGGTGGTATCGTAACAAGTGAATCTGTGCGTGTTGCTGGTGACGCAATGGACCAAGCAATCGTTGCATACATTCGCAAACAATATAACTTAACAATTGGTGAACGTACTTCTGAAGCTATCAAAATGGAAATCGGTTCTGCATCTTCAGAAGGTATGCCAGAAGAAAAAATGGATATCCGTGGTCGCGATTTAGTGACAGGTCTTCCAAAAACAATCGAAATTTCTTCAATTGAAATCGTTGATGCATTACGTGAATCAATTTTAGCAATTATTGATGGCGTTAAGAAAACATTAGAACAAACTCCACCAGAATTATCTGCTGACGTTATGGAACGTGGTATCGTCTTAACAGGCGGTGGCGCACTTCTTAAAAACTTAGATAAAGTCATTAGTGACGAAACAAACATGCCAGTATTTATTGCAGAAGATCCTTTAGATTGTGTAGCAACAGGTACAGGTATGGCATTAGAGCATATTGACTTAATGAAGCGTCATCAAACGAAATAAGGAGGTTTAAGTAATGCCACAATTTTTAAACAGAAAAAAGTTATTTTTCTAATAATTGGTGTAATCTTACTCGTGGCATTAATCGGCTTATCCTTACGCGATCGACAAAACGCATCGCTACCTGAAAAAATCGTAAAAGATACTGTTGGCTTTGCGCAATCAATTGTTGCAAAGCCAACTAATTATGTTACAGGATTTATTAAAGATATCGATGCGATGATTAACACTTATGAAGAAAATAAACGTTTAAAATCGCGCTTGGAAGAATTCGGCTCATTACAAGCAGAGGTGAAAGAATTAAATGTTGAAAACAAGCGATTACAAAAGCTTGCTGGTAAACAAACGAGCCTCCGCAAATATGATCCAATTCAAGCAAATGTTATTGCTCGTAATCCGGACCAATGGGAAGAAAAATTGATTTTAAACCAAGGTTCTACGGATGGTGTTAAAGTAAACATGGCCGTTATTACTTCCCAAGGTTTAATTGGTAAAGTTGTTCAAACAACACCACAAACATCAGAAGTTGAGTTATTGTCTACAAGCAATACGAATTATCGTGTTTCAGCAACGATTGCAAATAAGAAAAAAGAAACAAATGGTTTAATTGAAGGCTATGATCGTAAGCGTGGCGAACTTATTTTAAAACGTGTTGATTCAGAGCTTTCAGTGAAAAAAGGCGATAAAGTCACAACATCTGGACTTGGTGGCATTTTCCCTAAAGGTGTTTTAATTGGGGAAGTAACAAAAGTAACAACAGATGACTTTGGCTTAACGAAATTAGCCTATGTTAAACCAGCTGCAGACTTCTCAATGATTGATCATGTTGTTATTGCGAAACGTGCTACAACTACTGTTGATGGTGTCGATGGTAACAATACAAACAAAGCAGAAGATGCAACAATAGATAATACAGCAGGAGCTGGGAAATAATGGTACGTTATCTCATTCCGGCTGTCGTTATCGTGCTTTTCTTTGCTGAAACCGAGTTTTCTCTATTTTCACCAATTGAGTGGCAAGGTCATTTGATTTATTTAGTGCCACGTTTTCTAATTTTGTTTTTAATTTTTATGGCTATTTATTATGACCGTAAAAAAGCGATGATTTACGGGCTCATTTTTGGTCTGATTAATGATATTGTTTATATCGATATCATAGGTCTTTATACGTTTTTATATCCATTTATTTGTTTTATTGCTGGTTCTACAGTAAAATATATACATCAACATCTAGTCGTGACAACAACCTTGTCATTGGTGTTAATTGCGATTATAGAAGTAGCGCTGTATCAATTCTTTGCATTGATTGGCTTTACAGATATATCATTTGCACAGTTTTTAAATACGCGTCTAATCCCAACGATGATTGCGAATGTAATCTTCCTTGCCTTATTAGGTGGCGGCTTTAAATATTTACTAGAATATCGTTCTTATCAGCGAGCAAATCGCTCCATTTTATAAATTATAAAATAAGAGGTGTATAAGTTTGGCAACAAAGCAACTAGTAACAATGAAGGGGACTAAAGAAGGCCTAGTGCTGAAACTGGATGACCAATGCGGATTTGCAGATTTACTAGATGCTTTACAGTCAACGAAAGTAGTAACGCAGCATGACGATGATGAACATTTAGATGTACAGATTCATCTAGGAAACCGCTATTGTACACATGAAAAACTCAAACAGTTATTGCAAGCTGTAGAAGAAACCCAGCATGTGACTGTTTCCAAAATCAAGAGTGATGTTTTAACTGTTGAAGAAAGCAATCAGCGAGTGTTAAAGCATCAATCTTCTACATATATTGGTATCGTGCGCTCCGGCCAAGTATTGAAGATTGAAGGAGATGTCGTTGTTATTGGCGACGTTAATCCGAACGGGCGCGTGGAAGCAACAGGTAGTATATTCGTACTAGGACGTGTGAAGGGCATTGTACATGCAGGTAAGGGTGGCAATCGCGAAGCAGTGATTGTTGCTTCTTGGCTCGAAGCAACGCATTTAATGGTCGATGATGTCATTGAAATTATGACGAATGAAACGACGATTTTATCGGAGCAACCAGAAATGGAATGTGCTTATTTACATGACAATGGACATATTGTCATTGATCGTCTACAAAATTTACGTAATATAAGACCGAATTTGGCAACGTTTAAAGGAGGAAGCTAATGTGGGGGAAGCTATTGTAATTACTTCTGGTAAAGGAGGCGTTGGTAAAACAACAACCTCTGCAAATTTAGGTACTGCATTGGCGCTTCAAGGGAAAAAAGTTTGCCTAGTCGATACAGATATTGGTTTACGAAACCTAGATGTTATTTTAGGTTTAGAAAACCGTATTATTTATGACTTAGTGGATGTTGTTGAAGGTCGTTGTAAAGTTCATCAGGCGCTTGTGAAAGACAAACGCTTTGATGAATTATTATTCCTATTACCAGCAGCTCAAACTTCCGATAAAACATCTGTGACACCGCAACAAATGAAAGAACTTATCGATGGTTTGAAACAAGAATTTGATTTTGTTTTAATCGATTGCCCAGCTGGCATTGAACAAGGCTATAAAAATGCTGTAGCAGGTGCTGACAAAGCGATTGTTGTGACAACACCAGAGATTTCTGCGGTTCGCGATGCTGACCGTATCATTGGTTTATTAGAACAAGAACCGAATGTTGAAGCACCGAAGTTAATTATTAACCGTATTCGTCCAGAAATGATGGAACGTGGTGAAACACTTGATGTGAATGAGATTACGACACATCTATCAATTGAATTGATTGGGATTATCCCAGATGATGAGCATGTTATTGCTTCATCAAACAAAGGGGAGCCAATTGTAATGGATCCTTCAAGTGGCGCTTCAAAAGCGTATCGTAATATTGTCCGTCGTGTTTTAGGTGAATCTGTGCCACTTATGACATTAGATAAACAAAAACCGGGATTCTTTGCGAAACTAAAATCAATGTTCAAAAAATAATGATATCTTATTAAGAGAGGATCACTTTTATAGGCGATCCTTTTTCTGTTTAAATTGTTTGAATGTTATGTGACCAAAGTTATTTTGTAATTATTCTTGACGCAAATATAGTGGTGTGGTATGATTTGTAACGTTATGTAGCACCCGTGCTACAACCGCACTGAAACAGTTTTAAAGTTTTCGTTAAGAAACACTGCTTGAAGGCGAGTCTGAGTCAATTAAGGAGGTGCAGTTATGTACGCAATTATCGAAACTGGTGGTAAACAAATCAAAGTAGAAGCTGGCCAAGAAATCTACGTTGAGAAAATCAACGCAGAAGCTGGTGAAGTAGTAACTTTCGACAAAGTTCTTTTCGTTGGTGGTGACGCTGTTAAAGTGGGCGCTCCATTCGTAGAAGGCGCAACAGTTACAGCTAAAGTTGAAAAACAAGGTCGTCAAAAGAAAGTTACAGTTTTCAAACTTAAAGCTAAAAAGAACTACCGTCGTAAACAAGGTCACCGTCAACCATACACTAAATTAGTAGTTGAAGCTATCAACGCTTAATAAGTGAGGTGACAATATGATTACTGTTGAGATTCATTCTACTGAAGAACACAAATCATATGGCTTTGAATTTTCAGGTCATGCCTACTCTGGCGATCCTGGTCGTGATTTAGTTTGTGCGGGTGCATCGGCTATTGCCTTTGGTACAGTCAATGCAATCAATCAACTATTACAAATCACACCTGGCATTGAACAAGGTGATGAGGGCGGCTTTTTATCCGTCGTTATCGATCCTTCTGATTTGGACACTGAAACCGATGCAAAACTGCAAATTATTCTTCAAACAATGGTAACCCAAGTGTATACAATGGTTGCTAGTTATGGAGATTTTATCGAGTTAAAATATAAAATGATGTAGGAGGTGGAACATATGTTACTAGTATCTTTAGATTTACAGTTCTTCTCATCTAAAAAAGGTGTAGGTTCTACTAAAAATGGTCGTGACTCTCAGTCAAAACGCTTAGGCGCTAAACGTGCTGATGGTCAATTTACATCTGCTGGTTCTATTTTATACCGTCAACGCGGTACTAAAATTTACCCAGGTGAAAACGTAGGCCGCGGTGGTGACGATACTTTATTCGCGAAAGTGGACGGCGTTGTTAAATTCGAACGTTTAGGCCGCGATAAGAAAAAAGTTAGCGTATACCCTGTAGCTCAAGAAGCTTAATTTAAGAGCACTCACTAAAGGACTGCATGTGTTGCAGTCCTTTTTTTGTGACAATGGAACGGCTTGCGTTATGCGGAGTCGTCCTTTTTTTGTTGAAACATCTCTTTTCAGCACATTTCATAACGCATTTCTGATAGAAAATTGGTATACTAAAAACATGAACATCTCATCGAAGGAGCGTGTACTTGTGACAGAACGGCCATTAACGATAAATGAGGTGTTGCGCTTTGTTCATCATGATTTTATGAATCAGCTGCAACTTGTGAAAATGAACCTTGATTTAGAACGGGTTGAGGCCGCTCAATCTGCGATGAGTGACATCGTAGAAGCGTCTCAAACTTTCTTTAATATAAATAGATTAGGTATTCAAAGAACAATTGAATGGCTCCACACGGCTTCGTGGCGCTTTCCATCATTAGAAATATTGATCGATTGCAATATAGAAGGTACGGCGCGAGAGTCATGGGACGAGCCTTTGCGCGATTGTTTAGAGCAATCTGTACAAGCAATTTACAAGGGACTTGATCCTTTAGTAGAACAACGACTTTCATTAAATGTTTTTGCGAATGAAATAGAATTTGAGATTTCATTTGATTTTATAGGGAAAACGTCAACGAAAACAATTTCGTTTGATTTGACAGGTACCGAGTTACAACTAGAGGAACCCTCTTTTTGTGAAGAACGTTGGTATTATAGTATTTACGCCCATAAGGAGGGACTTTAAACAATGTTTGTAGACCACGTAAAAGTTTATGTAAAAGGTGGTGACGGCGGGGACGGTATGGTAGCGTCCCGCCGCGAAAAATTTATTCCGGATGGTGGCCCAGCAGGTGGCGACGGCGGTAAAGGTGGCGACCTAGTCTTCAAAGTAGATGAAGGCTTACGTACATTAATGGATTTCCGTTTCAAACGCCATTTCAAAGCACAAAACGGTGAAAATGGGATGAGTAAAAACGCGCACGGTCGCGGTGCGAAACCATATGTTGTTCCTGTACCACCAGGTACTGTTGTAACAGAAGAAGGCACTGGTCGAGTAATTGCCGATTTAGTTGAAGATGGCCAAGAAGCAATTATCGCTCGCGGTGGTCGTGGTGGTCGTGGGAACTCTCGTTTCGCGACACCTGCAAATCCAGCGCCAGAATTATCTGAAAAAGGTGAGCCAGGACAAGAACTTAATGTTATATTAGAGTTAAAAGTTTTAGCAGATGTTGGTTTAGTTGGTTTCCCAAGCGTTGGTAAATCAACATTATTATCCGTTGTATCATCTGCAAAACCGAAGATTGGTGCTTATCACTTCACAACAATCGTTCCAAACTTAGGAATGGTACAAGTTGGCGAAGGTAAATCATTTGCAATGGCGGATTTACCAGGTCTAATTGAAGGTGCAGCACAAGGTGTCGGCTTAGGTCACCAATTCCTACGTCATATCGAACGTACACGTGTTATCGTACATGTTATTGACATGAGTGGTATGGAAGGTCGCGACCCGTATGAAGACTACTTAACAATCAATAAAGAGTTAGAAGAATATAACTTACGCTTAACTGAGCGTCCTCAGCTGATTGTTGCTAACAAAATGGACATGCCAAATGCGGAAGAAAACTTAGAAGTATTCCGTAAAAAAATTGGTGATGAAGCAAAAGTTTTCGCAATTTCAGCTATTTCTCGTCAAGGATTACAAGAACTACTTTACGAAATTGATGCGCTATTAGATGTAACACCTGAGTTCTTACTTCATGATGTTGAAGAAGAAGAAACAGATGCTACTGTTCTATACAAACACGAAGCGAAAGGTCCAGACTTCGTCGTATCACGCGATGAAGATGGCGCATTCGTATTAAGTGGCGATACAATTGAACGTCTATTCAAAATGACAGACTTCAGCCGTGAAGAATCTGTACGTCGTTTCGCACGTCAAATGCGTGGTATGGGTGTTGATGAAGCACTTCGCGATAATGGCATCGAAAATGGCGATACAGTACGAATCCTGAAATTTGAATTCGAATTTGTCGATTAGTGATAAGGGGGGAAAGACATGAAAAATGTAGCGGATCAACGTTACTATTTAGTTCGTGAAGATGTATTAACAGATGCTATGCAAAAAACTTTGCAGGCAAAACATTTGCTTCAAACAGGCTCAGTATCTTCAATTTGGGATGCTGTAAAAGAAGTCGATTTATCTCGTAGTGCTTTTTATAAGTATCGAGATGCTGTTTTTCCCTTCCACTCTATTGTGCAAGAACGCATTTTAACAGTTTTCTTACAATTAGAGGATCGTAAAGGAACGTTAGCTCGTTTGCTCTCCACTGTGACGGAGACGCATTGTAATGTGTTGACGATTCACCAAACGATTCCTATCCAAGGAAGAGCGAATGTCACATTATCTCTTGATGTAACGGCAATGGACGTAGAATTAGATGATTTATTACAAAATCTTAAAAAATTAGACTTTGTGGAATCAGCTGAGGTTATTAGTTCAGGAGCGTTATAACGAGAGGGGAATTTTCGTGGCAGAAAAAGAATGGGAAAATCGTGTGGCCTATTTAGGTCCTGAAGGTACATTTACGCATTTAGCAACAAAACGTTTGTTTGAAAACGATTGGTTGATTCCAGTAAAAACGATTCCTGAGTGTATAGAGGCTGTTTCGGAAGGGCAGGTAGATTTAGCTGTCGTGCCGATTGAAAACGCCTTAGAAGGAATTGTGCCCCTTACAATCGACTATTTATATCATGAAGCAAATTTATTTGTAGCTGCTGAGATGGCGATTCCAATTGCACAACATTTGATGGTTAACAAAGCACAGCTAGATAACTGGGAAAACGTTGAACATATTTATTCACACTCACATGCACTTGCGCAGTGTCATAAATATTTATACTATCGTTTCCGTACAGTGCCGCAGGAAGCGCATTCCTCTACAGCAGCTGCTGCCAAATATGTGTCAGAGCATCCAGAGGAATGTGTCGCAGCAATTGCCAATGAGGCAGCGGCTGCACAATATGATTTAGCGATTGTTGAATCCAATATTCATGATTTTCATTTCAACCATACGCGCTTTTTCGTGCTATCGAAAAGTAATATTCGTGTCGAATCACTTACACATGATGAACAAGTTAAAACAACATTAATGGTGAAATTACCAAATGATAATCCAGGGGCACTGCATCAATTATTATCTGTGTTCTCATGGAGACGTTTGAATTTGAGTAAAATCGAATCTCGTCCTCTTAAAACGAAACTAGGAGAATATTTCTTCATTGTTGATGTGTTAGAAGATGAACGTGTACCGATGATGCAAGGAGCAATGGAAGAGTTACGTGCTCTGGGTTGTTCTGTTAAATCACTCGGAAGCTATTATATGTTTGAATAAAAAAAGAGTTCGCCTTTAGCAATTTGCTAGGACGAACTCTTTTTTATTAGTCTTCGACGATAAAGCCATGTAGGCGTAACTGTTGTTCAGCAGCATCTAATTTCTCTTCAGAGTCGGCTGTCAATGTGTGTAGGTGAGCGCCCTCTGTCAATTCAAGTAGCGGGGAGGCAGCAGTTTCACTCATGCGTTTTAAAAATTGTGTGACATCAAAGCGGCTCGAAACCATGATGGATGCAGTTAAGTCACCGTAAACTGGATGAACAATTGTCACATCTTTAACGGTAACACCTGCATCAACTAATAAATTCAATTCTTCTTCCGTTTGATCAGCACGATGATGACTAGCAATTTGACGTTCAACTATTTCTTCATGCGGCTGCACAAAATATAAGTAGCCCTGACTTGTGGCAATAATGGGTTCATTACGTGCTTTCAGTAGTGCCATATCATTAACAATAACTTGGCGTGATACGTTTGAACGTTTTGCTAAATCTGTACCTGTAATTGCGGCACGCTCTGTTTTTAGTAAATCGATTAGAAAGGCGCGACGTTCTTCGCCTAATAATTTTTTCATAATAATCACCTCTAAATACGTTTCGCATAATGTGCATACATAGTGTACCATTAAATATTAGGGATTCGCATTAAAACTGATAATGCGAGTCGTTTA
>NZ_HE578957.1:400973-505241 GCF_000307285.2 Kurthia sp. Dielmo | reverse complement strand
GCGAAGAGCTTGTACAAGTTTTTACGCATTTACAAGTGCGCGAAGATGCGCATGTATTATTTGGCTTCATATCACTTGAACAGCGTGAGTTATTCCGTAAATTAATCCAAGTATCGGGTATTGGTCCAAAAGGCGCGCTTGCGATTGTCGGAAGCGGCACGCCAAATGCGGTTGTGACAGCAATTGAGCAAGAAGATGAAAAATTCCTTGTGAAATTCCCGGGTGTCGGTAAGAAAACAGCACGTCAAATGATTTTAGATTTAAAAGGCAAGCTCGATCAATTCCTTGAAAATATTGACCTTAAAAGTGCTGAAGATGAATTGCCTTTATTCGGCGTTAATGCGTATCAACATGAATTAGACGAAGCCATGCTAGCACTTGCTGCATTAGGCTATTCAGAACGTGAGCTTGAAAAAGTAACGAAAATTTTAGCAGATGATGAAAATTTAACGACAACAGAAGCTTATATGAAACAAGCACTGAAATTATTATTAAAGCAACAATAAGAGAGGAGGACGTTCGATGGATGATCGCGTCGTAACAGGAAGCGCTACAAATTTTGATGAGTCATTTGAATTATCGTTACGTCCACAAAATTTACAACAATATATTGGACAACAAAAAGTAAAAAAGAATTTAAAAATCTTTATTGAAGCCGCAAAAATGCGCGAAGAGTCATTAGACCATGTATTATTATATGGCCCACCAGGACTTGGTAAAACGACATTAGCAGTCGTTATTGCCAATGAGATGGGGGTTAATATCCGCATGACAAGTGGCCCTGCTATTGAACGTCCAGGGGATTTAGCGGCCATTTTAAGTGACCTTGAGCCGGGTGATGTGTTATTTATTGATGAAATTCATCGCCTACCTCGTTCGATCGAAGAAGTACTCTATCCTGCAATGGAAGACTACTGTCTCGATATCGTTGTCGGAAAAGGGCCAACTGCTCGTTCTGTACGCCTAGATTTACCACCATTTACATTAGTTGGGGCAACTACAAGGTCCGGCGCGCTATCTGCTCCACTTCGAGACCGTTTTGGTGTATTATTACGGTTGGACTATTATGATGAGGAAGCATTAGCCGAAATTGTAAAACGTAGTTCATCTTTATTTGACGTGGCGATTGACGACCAAGCTTCTGTTGAATTAGCTCGTCGCTCACGTGGGACACCACGTATTGCCAATCGTCTATTAAAGCGTGTACGAGATTATGCGCAGGTCATTGGAGACGGGGCCATTACAATTGATTTATCCAAAACAGCATTAGAGCTCTTACAGGTCGATCCATTAGGGCTTGACCATATTGATCGTAAATTGATGGAGACGATGATTGAACGCTTCCGCGGAGGTCCTGTAGGGCTTGATACAATTGCGGCAAGTATCGGTGAAGAGTCAATGACGATCGAAGATGTATATGAGCCGTATTTAATGCAAATTGGGTTTATTCAACGTACACCACGCGGACGTATGGCAACAGCGCCAGCGTACGAGCATTTTGGCTATAGCTACCCATCTGAAACTTAAAGAAAAGAAGGAACAAACTGATGAAATTAGAAGATTTTGATTACTACCTACCAGAAGAATTAATCGCGCAAGTACCATTGGAAAATCGTGCAGCGAGTCGTTTAATGGTATTAAATAAAGAAACAGGCGAAGTGGAACATCACCATTTCCCACATATTGTCGACGAATTAGAAAAAGGCGATTGCCTTATTTTAAATGACACACGTGTATTACCAGCTCGTTTAATCGGTGAAAAGAAAGACACTGGTGCACATATCGAAGTATTATTAATTAAACAAACTGAAAACGATGAATGGGAAACACTTGTAAAACCAGCAAAACGTATTAAAGAAGGTACCGTTGTATCATTTGGTAATGGCTTACTAACTGCTACATGTACAAGTGAAATGGACCATGGTGGCCGTAAATTTAAATTTGACTATGAAGGAATTTTTATCGAAATTCTAGAAAAATTAGGTACAATGCCTCTTCCTCCATACATTCATGAGAAATTAGATGACCAAGAGCGCTATCAGACTGTATACTCTAAAGAGTTGGGTTCTGCGGCTGCACCAACAGCAGGTCTACATTTCACAGAAGAAATTCTAGATGCAATCCGTGCAAAGGGTGTAGAAGTTGCTTTCGTGACACTTCACGTTGGTATCGGTACATTCCGTCCTGTTAGTGTTGATAATATCGAAGAACATGATATGCACGCGGAATTTTACAATCTTCCAGAAGATACAGCGAAAATTATTAATGATACAAAAGCGAATGGTGGTCGTGTTATTACAGTTGGTACAACGTCAACACGTACACTTGAAACAGTCGCTCAAAATAATAATGGCGAAATTGTCGCTGAATCTGGTTGGTCAAAAATCTTTATTTACCCAGGTTTTGAATACAAAGCAATCGATGGTATGGTAACAAACTTCCACTTACCAAAATCTTCACTTGTGATGATGATTAGTGCATTATCAAGTCGTGAAAACGTCTTAAACGCATATAAAATCGCTGTAGAAAACAAATATCGCTTCTTCAGCTTTGGTGATGCAATGTTTATTCGCCCACAAAAGAAAGGAAATTAATACATGTCTCAACAACCAATTCGTTATGAACTGATTAAAAAATGTAAACAAACAGGCGCACGCTTAGGTATCGTGCATACGCCACACGGCTCATTTGAAACGCCTGCTTTTATGCCAGTAGGTACACAAGCAACAGTTAAAACAATGGCGCCAGAAGAAATTAAAGCAATGGGTGCCAATATAATCCTGTCAAATACGTATCATTTATGGTTACGCCCAGGTCACGAGCTAATTAAAGAAGCGGGTGGCTTACACAAATTTATGAACTGGGACGGTGCTATCTTAACAGATTCAGGTGGTTTCCAAGTATTCTCGCTATCTGATATGCGTAAAATCACAGAAGAAGGCGTGCATTTCCGTAACCACTTAAATGGTTCGAAAATGTTCTTAAGTCCTGAAAAAGCAATGGAAATTCAAAATGCATTAGGCTCAGACATTATGATGGCCTTTGATGAATGTCCACCATTCCCAGCAACATTTGAATATATGAAAGCGTCTGTTGAGCGTACAACACGCTGGGCAGAACGCTGTCTAAAAGCGCATGCACGTCCAGATGAACAAGGTTTATTTGGTATTATTCAAGGTGGCGAATTCGAAGAGCTACGTAAACAATCAGCACGTGATTTAGTAGCAATGGACTTCCCAGGCTATGCAATCGGTGGGTTATCTGTAGGGGAACCAAAACCAATCATGAACCGTATGCTTGAATATACAACACCATTAATGCCCGAAAACAAACCGCGTTATTTAATGGGTGTTGGTTCACCAGACTCATTAATCGATGGTTCAATCCGCGGTATCGATATGTTTGACTGTGTACTACCAACACGTATTGCACGTAATGGTACATGTATGACAAGCCAAGGTCGTGTCGTTGTGAAAAATGCGAAATTTGCAAAAGACTTTACACCAATCGATCCTGAGTGCGATTGCTACACATGTAAAAACTACACAAAAGCATACATTCGTCACTTAATTAAAGCCGATGAAACATTTGGTATTCGTTTAACATCAACACATAACTTACATTTCTTGCAAAACTTAATGCGTCAAGTGCGTGAAGCAATCCGTGAAGACCGTCTAGGCGATTTCCGTGAAGAGTTCTTCGAAAAATATGGCTTCAACAAACCGAATGCAAAAAACTTCTAAGTCTTGTATAATTATTTCTTGTATAGATAGAAAGGGGGACTAGATAGAAATGGATTTAATGGGTTTATTACCAATGATCGTAATCATTGCATTAATGTACTTTATGTTAATTCGTCCGAGCCAAAAGCAACGTAAGAAACAACAAGAAATGCAAAATGCTTTATCACGTGGTAACAAAGTTGTCACAATTGGTGGCTTACACGGTACAGTTGAAGCAATTGACGATTCAACAGTTGTTTTATCAATTGAAGACGGTTCAAAAGTACGCTTTGAGCGCGCTGCGATTCAACGTGTGTTAGAAGGCGAAGGCGTATCATTAACAAAATAATAATGACGTTATAAGTCAAAAAGGATGTCCAAACGGGCGTCCTTTTCTTTTTTTGGCGAAATATTCCTACGTGAAGTGAGCGAGAGTTTCGAGTTCTTGGTATAATAACAATAGTATTCAAGTAAGAGGAGGTTGTTCAGCATGGTCGCATTTAATGAATTGTACCAACAAGTCGCGTTCGTCCTATCGATGAAATGCGAAGATTTTGCATTACAAGGGACACATCTTACACCAGAAGAGCTGTGGGAATTTTGCTTGAAGTATTTATGGCAGCATGAAAAACCAGAACAGCTTCATATCCATAGCTTAATTGCAGATTTATTTTCCTTATCGATGCAAGATTATTGGCGCCTGCATAGCGCGGAATCATCATAATTTTTTGACGTCATTTGACACAAACGCCAAGCTGTTTCATAATAAGGCTGTTATGTAGAAAATGGCAAAAGAGCATAGGTATATGTTCTTAATGCTTTATAAGAATAATATTTTCATGTTGTTATTTTTATAACATATTGTGGCATTCGTTTGAGGAGGATTTTTGAATGAAATTAAGAAGCCGAATCGCGGCCTTTTTATTGATTGTGATCGCTTTATTCGCAACAATGGGCACGACGATTAACGGAGTCTTAAAAGACATCAACTTAGGTCTTGACCTACAGGGTGGCTTTGAGGTTCTGTATGAAGTACAACCGCTAAAAGATGGCGGTAAAGTAACGGAAGAGGATGTAAAGGCAACAGCAGATGCGATTTCTAGACGTGTCAACGTATTAGGTGTATCTGAGCCAAGCATTCAAATTGAAGGGAAAAATCGTATTCGCGTACAGCTTGCCGGTGTTAAAAACCAAGACCAAGCGCGGGAAGTGCTATCAAGTCAAGCGAACTTAACGTTCCGTGACTTCGATGATAAGCTATTACTTAACGGTAATGACTTAGTACAAGGTGGCGCAAAAGCGGCTTTCAATCAAGAGAATAAACCGATTGTTACCTTGAAATTAAAAGACGCACAAAAATTTGCAGATATTACAGCCGATATTTCAAGTAGACCTAGTTCAACGGATCCTACAGTCCCTGATGAGCGTATGATGGTTATTTGGTTGGATTACCAAAAAGGTGACTCCTACGTAAAAGAAGCACAAAAAGCAGAGCCCGCATATGCCTCTGCTGCTGTAGTTAATAAAGTTTTAAATACTACAGATGTTGAAATTTCAGGTAACTTCACTGTACAAGAAACAAAAGATTTAGCAGGTATTTTAAATGCCGGTGCACTTCCAGCGAAATTAGTTGAAATGTATTCAACTTCTGTTGGTGCACAATTTGGTGATGACGCATTAAAAGCCACAGTATTTGCGAGTATCATCGGTGTTGCTGCTATCTTTATCTTTATGTTAGTTGTTTACCGTTTACCTGGTTTAATCGCAGTCATTACATTAGCAATCTTCACGTACATCGTATTATGGGTATTTGAAATGATTAATGCCGTGCTGACGTTACCAGGTATCGCCGCGTTAGTATTAGGGATTGGGATGGCCGTCGATGCGAATATCCTCATGTATGAACGTATTAAAGAGGAATTGCGTGTCGGGAAGTCTGTTAAAGCAGCTTTCAAATCAGGTTCTAAATCATCGTTCACAGCAATCTTTGATGCCAATATCACGACATTACTTGCTGCCGCTGTATTATTCTACTTCGGTACAAGTAGCGTAAAAGGTTTCGCAACAACATTAATTATTAGTATTGTCGTAACCTTTATTACAGCAATTGCAGGTACACGTATATTACTCGGCTTACTTGTTCAATCAGGTTATTTAGATAATAAACCTTGGTTATTTGGTGTAAACAAGAAAAAAGTACACAAGCTATCAGAAGGTATTGATACACTTGATTTAAAAACACACTTTGACCGCTTTGACTTTGTGCATAATCGTAAGAAATTCTTTGCGCTTTCAGCAGTGTTAATTTTAGCTGGTATGATCGTGCTAGGTATTTTTAAATTAAACTTAGGTATCGACTTTACAGCTGGTTCTCGTGTAGAAGTTCAAACGACACAAACGTTAAATTCGGAAGAAGTTCAAAAAGTAGTTGAAAAAGAAGGTTTAACACCAAAAGATATTTCAATCGCAGGTGATAAATCAGAAACAGCTGTACTACGTTTTGTAGAGGATTTCTCAAAAGACGAAGTGAAACAATTCCGTGATCATATGAAAGCACAATACGGTGATGATACGGAAGTTGTCATTTCAACTGTATCGCCAACAATTGGTGCAGAGCTTGTTTCAAATGCGATTAAAGCATTAGTCTACGCTGCAATTGGTATTATTATTTATGTTGCGGTTCGTTTCGAATGGCGCATGGGTGTCGGTACGATTATTTCATTACTACATGACGTATTCTTTATGATTGCGATCTTTAGTTTATTCCGTATCGAAGTTGACATTACCTTTATCGCTGCAGTCTTAACGATTGTCGGTTACTCGATAAATGATACGATTGTTACATTTGACCGTATTCGAGAAAATCTTCACCGCGTTGGTGTTATTAAAAATGCAGAAGATTTAGCGCATATTGTCAATAAATCATTACGTCAAACATTAACACGTTCTGTGAATACCGTCGTAACGGTGTTAGTTGTTGTTATTGCCCTAATGATTTTCGGTGCAACATCAATTCAAACATTCTCACTTGCATTATTAATCGGTTTAGTTACCGGTGTTTACTCATCAATTTATATCGCAGCTCAAATTTGGTATGTGCTTAAAGTACGCCAAATGAAAAAGCAAGGCGGCAAACTTGACGTTAGTAAAAAAGAAAGCAAATGGGGTTCAGATGAGCCAATGGTTTAAGGATTCATTAAAAAGCACTCTAGCATATAGCTAGGGTGCTTTTTTTACTAGAAATGTAATTGAAATGACATATGAAAGTAACGTAGAATATGACGCTCTATGATACAATATGAACAATTCAGATGTAATAAATGGATGTGTTGGCCAATTTTCAGTGAGTAGGAGAGAAGAAAGATGAATTGGAAAAAATGGTGTTTAACAATTGGAGCTTCCGCTTGGTTAGCAGTAGCTGCACCACAATTTGCCCATGCAGCAGAGCATGAGGATGTTTTTATTATTTATAAAAATGATGCCGGTAAACAAGCAATTGAGGAGAATGCAACGGCTATTGTAAAAGATTTCGAAGCCTTTAAAACAATCGAAGGAACATTTAGTGATGACGCACTGCGCATATTAAAATCGGATGCGAATATTCAAGTAATCGAAAAAAATGCAACTACATACGAAACTTCTGCTCGCTATACAACGGCTGATTTATTATCGATTACCAATTTATCATGGAGTTCGAAAATGACGGGGATAACACGCCCTTGGACATTAGGTTTAACCGGCAATGGTGTAAAAGTGGGAGTCATTGATACAGGTGTTGCTAAGGTCTCAGGTATGGATCATGTGACACGTTTATCCTTTGTACAAGACAATCCAGCGACTTCAGTAGACGAGAGTACAGTTTATGACACAGAAAACCATGGTACGGGAGTAGCTGGTATCATTACAGCGAATTCTGTAAAAGATGGTACGAATACAGTTGTGGGACTGGCACCTAATGCCGATGTTTATAGTCTAAAGGTTTTCGAAGGAGACAACGCTGAAATGTCGACAATTTTATCGGCAGTAGAATGGAGTATTGAAAACAATCTTACTGTGCTAAATATGTCGCTCGGCTCTGCAGAACCCGATGCTATTTTAGAGCGTGCTATTAAAGCAGCAAATGCAGCAGGTGTCACCATTATTGCTGCTAGCGGCAATGAAAGTTCGTTATCTGCATTGGCACCGGTTGATTATCCTGCAGCCTATTCAGGTGTGATTGGTGTCGGAGCGGTAGATCAACAAAAAGTGCGCTCGTATTTTTCAAATGTAGGTGATACCGTTGATTTTGTAGCGCCAGGAGAGTCTCTTCGATTGCTATCAAAATCCGGCGGTATAAGAGTGGATTCAGGTACGTCATTTGCCGCACCTCATATTACAGCAATGATTACTTTATTAAAGGAAAAATACCCAACAGCAACTACAGCACAGCTTCAGGCTTTATTAAAAAAATATAGTGAAGATTTAGGTGTGTCAGGACGTGATGATTTATATGGTAACGGCTTACCGAATTTGGCTGCGTTTGTGACAGATGAAAAATTACCAACAGTTGAAAATGAACCGATAACACCTTCACCAGGCGACTCAGATGGCTCTGGTTTACCAATCGATACAGATGATGAAGCGATTGAAACGAAGAGTGATGCACAGCAGTTTATTAGTAATAATCAATATAAAATTACAACGTGGCTTTCAGCAATTCAAGAAGGTAGAAAAATCGGTCTACGTACAAAATTCACACCATTGTATTCACTTTATAGTGACTTAGCATCTCCCGAAAAGAAATTAGTGAAGGCTTACAATAAAAAAATTAAAACGATTGTAACGTCTGCTACGACAAAATCGACAAAAATCAGTGCGACAAATTTAACAAAAATGGCGTCTGCGAAAACGACACAGATTCGCTTTACAACGCCGATTAAGTCTTCTACGCTCACAGAGAATCGTGTTGTCATTTACCGCGCTGGCAAAGAGGTATCGGGTTTTAAATTAACGAAGGCTTCAAGTGGAAAGGCTATTCGTTTAACGACAACCAAAACATTAGCAAAAGGGAATTATGTGATTATGATTGATCCTACTAAATTAAAAACAAAAACATCAAAAGCAATTACTACACCATTTGCGATTAAATTTACGGTGAAATAAATAATAGGACGTGTATTTGAATGATTATTTTCAAATGCACGTTTTTTTTAATGGGTTTTTAAATAATAACTTCTTTTTTGTCATTATTGTAAAAAAATAAATTCGCTAAAATAAAGGATGCCACGTACACTGTCAAAAAGGAGCTGATTAGATGCCCGTATTACTTTTTATAATTACTGCCTGTTTTGCGTCGTTTTGTCATGTGGTAGGCTATCGTTTGCCGAAAAAGCAATCTTTTATTGTTGGACGTTCTTGCTGTGAACAGTGTCACATCGTCTTAAACCCATTAGAATTGATTCCGATTTTATCTTATATTTTATTACGAGGGCGCTGTCGCCATTGCCAAAAATTGATTCCGTTATTATCACCATTTCTTGAAGTACTTAGTGGCTTTTTAGTTGTCATATTATATAGTGTTTATGGTCTATCGAATGCTTTTTTTCTAGGCTTTGTTCTTGTTTTATTATTTGTCACAATTTCAGTGAGTGACATGTACTATCAACTAATTCCCAATCGTATTTTATTGTTTTTTGGGAGTGTTATTTTTATCATTTGCTCATTTGAACCTGAGCTATTATTCATGCGAATAGTCGGAAGTGCAAGCATTTTTTTATTTTTAGCATTATTTGCATGGCTATCACATGGTGGAATCGGTGGTGGCGATGTGAAATTATATGCAATTATTGGTGCAGTACTTGGCTTACCTTTAGCGTTCGTATCGTTATTTTTAGCGACATTATGTGGATTTGTGTGGTTTTTCGTAGGTCGAGCATCTACAACGAGAGAAATTCCTTTTGCGCCCTCGATTGCTATTGCAACAATGGTTACCTATTTTTACGGAGAAGCGTTTTTAAACTGGTATACTCATTAAGCTTTTTTATGTGCCAAACGAATGTTTGTCGTTATAATGAAAGATAGTGAGGAAGTGAGCATATGGGAACTATGGAGAAAAAATGGCGTATTCATACGCCCGATGAGCAAGCAGTAGAAGCCGTTGCACAGGGGACGGGTTTATCTGCACTTGCAGCGAAAATTTTAGTGACACGCGGGTATACAACTGCAGATGAGGCACTTGATTTCTTGCGTACAGATGAGGAAGTTATTCATGATCCGTATTTATTGCATGATTTAGAGGGAGCGGTTGCGCGGATTCAACGTGCCATTGAGCAACAGGAAAATATTGTGGTCTATGGAGATTATGATGCGGATGGTATTACAAGCTCAACGGTTATGAAGACAGCGCTACAACAGCTTGGTGCCATTGTAGAGCATGTTATTCCAAATCGCTTTGAGCACGGCTATGGACCTAATGAAGCGCTATTCCGTGAAATTGCAGAAGCAGGCGCCAACTTATTGATTACAGTCGATAATGGCATTGCAGGCAATGGTCCAATTGATGTTATCAAGTCACTTGGTGTAGATGTAATTGTTACAGATCACCATGAGCCAGGAAAAGAATTACCGAATGCAGACTTTATTATTCACCCACGTCACCCAGAGGGGAATTATCCATTTGGTGAGTTGGCCGGTGTTGGGGTGGCGTTTAAAGTAGCTCAAGCACTATTAGGTCGCGTACCTGAGGAATTAATAGATGTCGTTGCGATTGGGACAGTAGCTGATTTAGTTCCGTTAGTAGATGAAAATCGTTATTTCGTTATCAAAGGATTAGAACGTATGCGTCATCATGCGCGACCGGCAATCCAAGCATTAGCAACTGTTGCGGGGATAGAGTTAAGTGATATTGATGAGCAAACGATCGGCTTTGGCTTTGGTCCTCGTTTAAATGCACTAGGACGCTTAGGAGATGCCGCACCTGGTGTTGACTTCTTAATGATGGAGCAACAAACAGAGGCCATGCATATGGCGAATTATTTAAATGAACGTAATAAAGAGCGTCAAGATTTAGTTGCAGCCATTACAGAGGAAGCTATTGATATGGTTGAAACTATTCCGGGAGTAGGAAATTCTCGTGTGTTAGTCGTTGCAGGTGAGGGGTGGAATGCGGGTGTTGTCGGAATAGTCGCATCACGTCTGGTAGAAAAATACTATCGTCCAACAATCGTCCTGGCGACAGATAGCGAAAAAGGCATTGCAAAAGGCTCGGCACGTAGTATTGAAGGCTTTAATATGTATGTGGAACTTGATAAAAATCGTGATATTTTACCGGCATTTGGTGGACACCCAATGGCCGCAGGTATGACGTTACAACAAGCGGATGTGGATGAGCTACGCAGTCGTCTACATACACAAGCACTTGATTGTTTAAGTGAGGAAGATTTAGTGCCGGTATTAAATATTGATATTCCACTCGATGTGGAAGAAATTGATTTAGACGCACTGGATGATTTGAAAAAACTAGCGCCATTTGGTGTGGAGTTTGAAAAACCTTTGTACGGCTTACGAGATCTATCCATTAAAACGATGCGTAAAATTGGTGCCAATGAAGACCATATTAAAATGGAAATCGGGAAAAATGGCCATTATTTAGATGCTGTTGGTTTTCATAAAGGGTATTTAGCCGATGAACTGACACCAGGCATCGATATTTCATTTGCTGGAGATATTCAAATTAATGAGTGGAATGGTCGTCGTAAACCACAATTCATGCTACAAGACGTGCATACCGATGCTTGGCAGCTTTTTGATATTCGTGGCGGACATAAAATTTCACAATGGTTAGCGAAAATTGATGCAGACCAAACAACATTTTTAGCATTTCGTAAAGATACAATTGCGCATTATACGAGTGTTATTCCACGGGAAATTAAATATTATGACGAAGAAGATACTGCAGAAGCATACGAGAAATTTATTGTTTTACTCGACTTGCCACAGAATGTTCAACAATTAGAACACGTTATTTCGTTGGAAAAATTGGAAAGAATTTATGCGCATTTCTACGTATCAGACCCACATTTATTCGATGGAATGCCGACACGTGAACAATTTGTCTGGTACTACGCATTTTTACGAAAACGTCGCGAATTCCATTTACACCAAAATTTGAATACATTAGCGAAGCATAAAGGTTGGAGTCGAGCAATGCTAATTTTCATGACACAGGTGTTTTTTGAACTTGAATTTGTTACAATAGAGAATGGACTTGCTAAAATTGTAGATAACCCACCAAAGCGAGACTTAACATCTGCTGCTATTTACAAAGAGCGCACGCAGCAACTCGCGTTAGAAAAGACGCTGTTGTATGCACCATATAAAGATTTAAGACAGTGGTTTGATGAACGAATACATCAAACAGTTTCTGAGGAGGAACAATAATGGATTTAAAACAATACGTATCGATCGTACAAGATTGGCCTAAAGAAGGCATTTCTTTCAAAGATATCACAACAATTATGGACAATGGTAAAGCATACCGATATGCTACTGACCAAATTGTGGAATATGCTAAAAAAGTAGGCGCAGAGCTTATCGTCGGACCTGAAGCGCGTGGCTTCATTACAGGATGTCCTGTAGCATACGCATTAGAAATCGGATTTGCTCCGGTACGTAAACCTGGTAAATTACCTCGTGAAGTCATCTCAGCTGATTACGGCTTAGAATACGGTAAAGACACATTAACAATGCACAAAGATGCTATCAAACCAGGCCAAAAAGTATTAATCGTTGATGATTTACTTGCTACTGGTGGTACAGTTGCTGCAACGATTCAATTAATCGAAGAATTAGGCGGCGAAGTAGTCGGCTGTGCATTCTTAATTGAATTAGAAGAATTACACGGTCGCGATAAAATTGAAGGCTATGATATCTTCACATTAATGCAATACCCATACTAATCATTGAGTGATGAATGAAGCACAAAAGCTGCGCATTGGCGTAGCTTTTGTGTTTTTCTTCAATTAAAAGTTTATTTTACGAACAAATCAATAGTAGTAGCTTTACAAAGGTAGGCATTGTTTTATAAAATGGAACTTATATCTAATCGGAAAAATTATGAATAGGGTGGGCTTAACATGGCGAAGGATCAAGTAATGACATCAGAAGAAGTGTTTGACATACTTTCTTCTTATATGAATGAGGAACACGTCGAGTTTGTGCGACGCGCATATGAGCTAGCAAGAGAGGCGCATAAGGAGCAGTTCCGTAGTTCGGGAGAGCCGTATATTGTGCATCCTGTACAAGTAGCAGGTATTTTGGCAGATTTACAAATGGATCCAGAAACGGTTTCTGCGGGCTTTTTACACGATGTTGTAGAAGACACAGAAGTGACACGTGAAGATTTAGTAGCGCAATTTGGTGAAGAAGTAGCCATGTTAGTTGATGGCGTCACAAAATTAGGGAAAATCAAATATAAATCGAAAAAAGAACAACAAGCAGAAAACCATCGTAAAATGTTTGTTGCGATGGCCCAAGATATTCGTGTTATTTTAATTAAATTAGCAGACCGCTTACATAATATGCGTACGCTAAAACATTTGCCTGTAGAAAAACAACGTCGAATTTCAAAAGAAACACTTGAAATTTTTGCGCCATTAGCACATCGTTTAGGGATTTCAGCAATCAAATGGGAACTCGAAGATACGGCATTACGTTATTTAAACCCACAACAATATTATCGTATTGTTAATTTAATGAAACGTAAGCGTACAGAACGTGAAGCTTATTTGAAAAATGTGATGGACGAAATTCATGGCCAATTGGATGATGTTGAAATTCATGCAGACCTATCGGGACGTCCAAAGCATATTTATAGTATTTATAAAAAAATGCAGTCTCAGCATAAACAATTTAATGAAATCTATGACTTATTAGCGATTCGCGTACTTGTAGATAGCATTAAAGATTGTTATGCCGTATTAGGGATTGTCCATACATTATGGAAACCAATGCCAGGACGTTTTAAAGATTATATTGCCATGCCAAAACAAAATTTATATCAATCGTTACATACGACGGTTATTGGACCTTACGGGGACCCTTTAGAAGTACAAATTCGTACAAAAGATATGCATAATATTGCAGAGTACGGTGTTGCGGCGCATTGGGCGTATAAAGAAGGTAAAAACGCAGCTACTGAAAAATCTGATATTGATAGCAAATTAACGTGGTTCCGTGAGATTTTAGAATTCCAAAATGTATCCAATGATGCTGAGGAATTTATGGAATCATTAAAATTCGATTTATTCTCAGATATGGTTTACGTCTTTTCACCAAAAGGCGACGTACTTGAGCTTCCCGCAGGCTCTGTACCAATTGACTTTGCCTATCGTGTGCACTCTGAGATTGGGAACCGTACCATTGGTGCAAAAGTGAATGGCAAAATGGTGCCGCTTGATACACCACTGCATACAGGCGATATTGTTGAAGTGATTACATCAAAACAATCATTTGGCCCAAGCCGTGATTGGCTGAGCCTAGCACAATCTTCACAAGCAAAACATAAAATTAAGCAATTCTTTAAAAAGCAAGCACGTGAAGATAATGTGAATAAAGGGCGCGAAATGATTGAAAAAGAGATTGAAGAACAAGGCTTTAATCGTGATGAAGTATTAACTACGGAAAACTTCAAGCGTGCTTGTGAAAAATTTAATTACCAATCTGCCGATGATTTAATTGCTGCAGTTGGTTTTAATGGCATGACTGCTTTACAAGTGGTTAATCGATTAGCAGAAAAAATTCGTAAAGAACGTGATTCACAAGAAGCGCTTCAAAAAATCACGAAGGAAATGAATAAACCTGAAGATACAAAACCAACAGAAACCGGTGTTGTTGTTAGAGGGTTAGAAAATCTATTAATTCGTTTATCACGTTGTTGTCGCCCGGTTCCTGGCGATGATATCGTAGGCTTTATTACAAAAGGGCGTGGGGTATCGGTTCACCGTGCAGATTGTCCAAACGTACAAGCTGCATCTGAAAAAGAACGATTAATTGATGTTGAATGGGAATTTGCTGACAATAATACTAAATTATATGCCGTTGATATTGAAGTGACTGGTTTTGATCGTCCGGCTTTAATTACAGATGTTATGCAAGTTGTAAATGAAACAAAAACGCAAATTAGTGCAGTAAATGGCCGTGCAGATCGTGATAAAATTGCGACGGTTCATTTAACATTACAAATTCGTGATATTCAACATTTATATAAAGTGGTAGATCGTATTAAACAAATTCCAGATATATATTCTGTACAACGTGTCAACAACTAAGGGGAGTTAGAACAAGTGAGAGTCGTATTACAACGTAGTCGAGAGGCTTCGGTTACCGTAGAAGGAAAAATTACAGGTCAAATCAACAAAGGGTATGTATTACTTGTAGGTATTACACATGACGATACAAAATCAGATGCCGATTATTTAGCAGCCAAAATTGCTAAAACACGTATTTGGGAAGATGCCGAAGGAAAAATGAATTTGTCAATTGCTCAACATGGCGGTGCGATTTTATCTATTTCGCAGTTTACGCTTTACGCTGATACAAAAAAAGGGAACCGTCCTAGTTTTACCGGTGCATCGCGTCCAGAACACGCCGAACCGCTATGGGAGTACTTTAATGAAGCACTTCGTAAAGAAGGCTTAGAAGTCCAAACGGGTATCTTTGGCGCGATGATGGATGTCGAGCTCATAAATGATGGCCCTGTGACGATTATTTTTGATTCACCTACGAAATAATAAACAAAAAGGAGTTGCCTAAATGGTAACTCCTTTTTGTTTACATAAAAAAACACGCTCATACTTGAGCGTGTTTTACGATGATTAATCGCGACCGTAATATTCGATAATACCGTTTGTGATACCTTCTGCTACAACAGCACGATACGCATCTGTATTGATGCGAGATAGTTCGCTAGGGTTTGACACAAATCCTAGTTCTACTAGTGTTGCGAATACTGAATTTTCACGTAGTACCATAACATTTTGATATTTTAAACCACGGTCTTTCATTGTTGGGTATTCTTCTTTAATTGCTTCAGCCATATTTTTATGAATGGTATTAGCAAATTCTTTTGAAGTTGATTGATAATACAATGTTTCAATACCTGCGGCTGATGATGCTGCAGCTGAATTATAGTGTAAGCTAATGAAAGCATTTGCACCTTTTTTAGCTGCTAATTTTGCGCGTAAGCCAAGGTCTGTTGTCTTGTTAGAAGAAAGAGCGCCTGTGCCTTCGCGTGTCATATAAACTGTACCGCCAACAGATTCGATTTGTGCTTTTAATGCTTTAGCTGATGCTAATGTAAGTGTTGATTCACTAACATATTTACCAGATAAATCTTTACCGCCTGCACCAGGATCACCACCGCCGTGACCAGCGTCAACAACGACTTTGATACCAGCTAATGAACCGTTTACTGGTTTTGAAACTTGGTCCGGTTTTTCAGTTGTTACAGTTGTGTCAGATGTTTTTAAAGAAATCCAACCTTTTTGTGAATCGCTATATTGGATTTCAGCCCAATTTGAATCCGAAACGCGTAAAATGCGTGCTGAGTAATTTGTAGAAACTGTACCTAATTTTGGAGCCACTGTTGAAGGTAGGCTACGTACATTCATGTCATCATGAACAAGTACATATTTAATTTGAGATGGAGCGCTCGCAGTGAAGGAAATATTCGTTGTTGATTTGAAACCATAGCGCTCATCTGCATTAATCCAACCTGTTTTACTACCGTAAGTTACTTGAATCCAACCATTTTTAGCTGTTTTTTTGATTGTTACTTTAGCACCGTAAGGAATTGTAACGCCAACTTTTTTACTTGAAACCGTATAAGAAGCACGCATGTTTAAACCTGTTGGTTCAGTTACATAATAATACGTTTTCTTAGCAGGAGTAGTAGCGGTAACCGTTTTAACTGCTTTTAAGTATTTCGCGTTTACCCAGCCTGTTTTTGAAGCTGTGTATTTTACTTGCCACCAATTTCCTTTAGTTTTTACTTTTGTTACAATTGCGCCTTTTTTAAGTGTTTTAACCTTTGAATATTTCACACCTGGGCCAATTCGTACGTTTAACGAGTCCGTTGTTTTATATGTGGTCGTTGCCGCATGCGAAGTGCCAGGTTTAGAAATCATGACCGTTGAAATGACAAGCATTGCAGCAATCATAAATAGCATGATTTTTGATAATTTTTTATTCATGATCGTCCTCCCTTTCTTATATAGTATAAAATTTTCCCATCAAAAAGCTAGTATATTTCAAAAATGTTACAACTTTGACATGAACGAAATATCATGTAACATTTCAGAAAAAGTTGACATCTCCCTTATTTCTTATTATGATATGAAGTAATCTGACATTATTAACAAATACCTATGACCGAGCAAGTAGCTAATTTCAAGACATTTTCCAGAGAGAGAAAATCATGGCTGAAAGTTTTCTTATGATGTGAATTAGTGAATAACACTCGTGAGGTTTTTCTTCGAAACGCAGCAGGCTTATTAGGGGAAAACGGAATCGGCCGTTATCCGATTAGAGAGGGTTATTACAAAGTAATGACCAACTAGGGTGGAACCGCGGAAGCTGAATTTAATGAGCTGTCGTCCCTTGCATTTATTGCAAGGGACGGCGGCCTTTTTTATTTTCCGTCCCTTCTCGACACGTAATTCAGTATTTTTGAAAGGAGCATACACATGACGTTTAAAGTACCAAGAGGAACACAGGATATCCTACCAGAGCAATCAGCAAAATGGCAAAAAGTAGAGGAAACTATTCGTCATCTATGCCACACATATCGCTATGAAGAAATTCGTACACCGATGTTTGAATCAACTGAATTATTCCAACGCGGTGTGGGGGATACAACTGACATCGTACAAAAAGAAATGTACACATTTACAGACCGTGGTAATCGTTCATTAACATTACGTCCTGAAGGTACAGCTGGAGCAGTACGTGCTTACGTAGAACATAAACTATATGGTTTACCAGACCAACCAGTGAAACTTTCATATATTGGACCAATGTTCCGTTATGAACGCCAACAAGCAGGTCGCTATCGTCAATTTGTACAATTTGGTGTTGAAGCAATCGGCAGTAAAGATCCAGCAATTGATGCAGAAGTTATCTCACTTGCAATGAATGTATATCGCACAGTTGGCTTAACAGATTTAAAATTAGTGATTAATTCACTAGGCGATAAGGAGGTTCGTGAAGCGCATCGTACCGCGCTGATTAACCACTTTGAACCACATATTCACGAATTTTGTTCAGATTGTCAAAATCGTTTAGAAAAAAATCCATTACGCATTTTAGACTGTAAAGTAGACCGTGAAAATCCATTGATGGAAACGGCACCTTCTTTAACAGATTTCTTAAATGAAGAATCTGCAACATACTTCGAAAAAGTAAAACATTATTTAGATTTACTAGGTATCGAATATGAAGTAGATCCAAACCTTGTACGTGGTCTTGACTACTACAATCACACAGCATTTGAAATCATGAGCACATCTAAAGGATTTGGTTCGATTACAACGCTTTGTGGTGGTGGTCGTTACCATGGTTTAGTGCAAGAAGTCGGTGGTCCAGACATGGCCGGTATCGGTTTTGCGATGAGTATCGAACGTTTATTACTTGCATTAGAAGCAGAAGGTAAAGAATTAGAAACAGATAGTGCGCTAGAAGTATTCATTGTATCGATGGATGACGCCGCTAAAGAAAAAGCAGTAGAGCTTGCAAGCACCTTCCGTGCAAAAGGCATCGCTACTGAAATTGACTACGCGAGTCGTAAAATGAAAGCGCAAATGAAAGCCGCAGACCGTCAAGGTGCAAAATGGGTTCTTGTGTTAGGTGAACAAGAGCTTGCTGACAACGCTGCAGCTGTGAAGAATATGGAAACTGGTACACAAGAAAAAGTGCCATTCCATGATTTAGTGAACTACTTACAAACACATTAATTGGAGGAATTACACAATGGCAACACGTACACATGAGTGTGGAGTTTTACGCGCTGAAAACGTTGGCGAGCGCGTCGTATTAAAAGGTTGGGTACAATATCGTCGTGACTTCGGTGGTTTAATTTTCATCGACTTACGCGACCGTACAGGTTTAACACAAGTTGTTTTCACCCCAGAAAACTCTCAAGCAGCATTAGATTTAGCAGATTCATTCCGTAGTGAATATGTAATCGAAGTTGAAGGGGAAGTGCGTGCACGTACACCAGAAATGGTTAACCCAAACTTAGATACAGGCGCTATCGAAGTGTATGTTGATAACGTAACATTAATCAACAAAGCACAAACACCACCATTCCAAATTGAAGACCGCATTCAAGTAAATGAAGATTTACGTTTAAAATATCGTTACCTAGACTTACGTCGTCCTGTAATGTACAAAACTTTTAAATTACGTTCTGACGTAACAAAAGTAGTACGTAACTTCTTACAAGATGAAGGTTTCTTAGAAGTAGAAACACCAATCTTAACAAAATCAACTCCAGAAGGCGCACGTGACTATTTAGTACCATCACGTGTTCATGATGGTGAATTTTATGCACTGCCACAATCACCACAATTATTCAAACAATTATTAATGGTTTCTGGTTTCGAACGTTACTTCCAAATCGCACGTTGTTTCCGTGATGAAGATTTACGTGCTGACCGTCAACCGGAATTCACACAAATCGATATGGAAATGAGCTTCTTAGACCAAGAACAAATTCTTGATATTAACGAACGCTTAATCCAAAAAGTAATGAAAGAAGTTAAAGGCATCGATGTACCACGTCCATTCCAACGTATGAAATATGACGATGCAATGGCACGTTACGGTTCAGATAAACCAGATGTTCGTTTCGATTTAGAATTAATCGATTTAACAGATGTTGTAGATGGCTGTGGCTTCAAAGTATTTGCTCAAACAGTTGCAGATGGTAAACAAGTTAAAGGTTTAAACATCAAAGGTGCAAATGATAAATATTCTCGTAAAGATTTAGATGAATTAACAAAATTCGTTGGTCGTTACGGTGCTAAAGGTCTTGCATGGATTAAAGTTACTGAAACAGGCGTTGAAGGTTTAACAGGTCCTATCGGTAAATTCTTCCAAGATGACTACGGCGTGAAATTAATGGAACGTATGGGTGCAGAACCTGGCGATACATTAGTATTCGTAGCTGATAAAGCAGCAGTAGTAGCAGACGCTCTAGGCGCTTTACGTAAAAAATTAGGTAAAGATTTAGGTTTAATTGACGAATCTCGCTTTGCATTCCTATGGATTACGGATTGGCCATTACTTGAATATGATGAAGAAGCGGGTCGTTACTCTGCAGCTCACCACCCATTCACTCGTCCATTCGATGAAGATTTAGAATTAATGGATACAGATCCTGGTAAAGTTCGCGCTCAAGCGTACGATATCGTGCTTAATGGTTATGAATTAGGTGGCGGTTCATTACGTATTTATGAAAAAGATCTACAAGAAAAAATGTTCAAAGCACTTGGTTTCACACAAGAACAAGCGCAAGAACAATTTGGTTTCTTAATGGATGCTTTTGAATACGGCGTTCCTCCACATGGTGGTTTAGCATTCGGTCTTGACCGTTTCATCATGTTATTATCTGGTCGCGATAACTTACGTGACACAATTGCGTTCCCTAAAACAGCTTCAGCTAGCTGCTTATTAACAGACGCACCATCAGCTGTAGCAACGGCTCAACTTGATGATTTACACATTCGTGTTAAAACAATGGCTGACGAAGATTAATTGTTGAATGATGAAGGCTCGTACGATTTGCGAAAGCGATGACTACGAGCTTTTTTATTTCATAAAATAATAATGTAAGCGTTTTATTAGATAAAAAAGTTGCGCAAAATAGAATAAAGTGATAGTATAACTGTAACGACAAATCCTGCGGTGTACGACAGCTGCAATCAGTTTTGACCGAACATATTTATTTTTGAGATTTTGTTCATATACAACTTTTTAGATCATGCCTGTTAGGTGGGACTTTCGAGCAAGTTGTGCGAACAAATAACTGCTTTAAGCGGGCTCAAAACGATGTGAAAACTGACGGCACAATGGGATTTGTTTTTTTGTGTGTAAAAAGGGTATATGAATCGATACAAAGAGATTGTCCATACTTTATGAGGACAATCTCTTTTTTCGGATTGATTTCAAAAGGGAGGTGGAAGGTTTGAAGAAACAACCTATAACACAAAAAAACATTGCCCCGGTAGAATATCACTTCATGACCATCAAACAAAAATTTGTACAACAATTTTTAACGAAATATGAAAATGATTTTGATCAAGTAAAACGCTGGCTATCTCCTATGTTTTTTCAAGAAATGGAGAAAAAACTAGATGAACATACGGCTAGAAGACTTGCGGAAGATAGCTATTTCTTTTTGAGTGGTGTCGTACCAAACTGGCCTCATTTTATGATGGAACGTATGAAGAAAGAACCGCAATCAAAATTAAAAAAACTCATCCATACATGGCAACAACCCATATTTTTCTTTGGTGAAATTATTGATGTAACAGATCGTTATGTAGCCATTGAGCATGCATGGACAAAAGAAATTGTCTACGTGCTTGATTTTTCTGCTATGCCACACCATATTGGAGAAAATACGTTATTATTACTTGTAAAAGGATTAGAAGAAAATATTTATTATTCACTTAGCATGGGAATTATTTTAACCAAGGCAAGTGACTCGTTATTTGAAGCATGGAACAAACTTTATAAGGTTACAGCTCTACCTTATAAAGATTTCTTTCAGCAGCATATCGATGATTGTTGGCGATTACTCATTTCAGAAACATCGCTAAGTAGTAATACGATGCGTACAGACAAAAAGCAATTGCTAGTCATGCTAGATGCAGCGTTAATTGAATTGGATATTAAAAGTGAGCCTTTATTTTTATTTACACATCGGTATGTGACAACTAAGCACATAAAGGCGCGTAAGAAAGGTGGTTTCATTGCAGGCGTATTACAATTTGGCATGAAGTTTAATTTTATTCCACCTATTTTAACCGTTACACAATTAGCAACGATTTGTGATGTTTCGAAAACGACCGTATATAGTTATACAGCTCAATTAGAAAACTATTATAAAGAGGAGTTTTCTGAATGGCATTTGTTAGAAGATGAGCAGACTTTATATTGTTCTGGAACAGATGCGACGATTATAGATCGAGAAAAATGGCAATTAGCGCGACTATGTGATGAGCGTAGCATTGAAGACGAGGTCACACGTAAACGATTGCAAAAAGCGAAGAATATTGAATTTATACCGAAGAATGCGCATGATTTAGCACAACATTTTGCTTATTTAGCATATGAGCAAACACATGACCAACAACGATTCGACTTTGCACAAACATCCTTTTCGTACGATAAAAATTGTGTAGATGCTTTGTTATTATTAAGCGATTATAAAGGAAATGAAACATACTTACAGCGTGCACTAGAACTAAGTGAAAAATCTTCTGATATGGAACGTAATAGGGCATACTTTAAAGCTGCGGCAGTTTCTTTTGATATGCGAAATTTTGAAAAATCATTTGATTATTTGAATCAAATGACTACTTGGACAGTTGAACAGCAATATTTACGCCTAGCCGTCCTTAGTGCATTAGGTGAAGATAGAGCTTCTAAACGTCTGCTTGCTACCTTACCAGATAATGCACTAACACGTTGGTTTACTTGGACATATCATCCAATTGCAGAGAATTATAATATTGCGGTTATGATGAATGCATTCGTAGACAAATATCGTCAACGAGATATTGACCCGTTAGCATATCCAAGGCATTGCTTTTATACAGAGGGGTGCCCAGTACAAGGCAGATTGATTTATTTGTTACTGTATCCGATGCTACAACGAAATTATTAAATGCTTTAATTAAAAAAGTCAGGAATCTTATTCAAAATAAGATTCCTGACTTTTTCGTTTATTCATCAGACTTAATTATTGCATTAAAATGCAGGCGATTATTGCCCATTTTAATTGTTATTGCGTCAGTTGTTTTTGATTCGATTTGATAACCAAGTTCTTTTCGTAAGTAAAATGTAGTATCTTTTTCTTTAATTAAAAAATAATTGGCTGTAATTGAATTTGTGAAAACATTTTTGAATATCGTATTATTTGCATCAAATGAAATAGATGTACCATTACTATCATGTGTTACAAAAACATGTTTATCAGTCTGTGCATTATTTGCACGTAAATAAGGTGCTAAATTTTCAGCATGATACACTTGTTGTAGAGCAGTTTGTTGAAATTGTTCATTCAGTTTTTCAGCATTTGCTAATTGATAGCGTAATGTTTGCTGCTGTTTACTTGTTAAAACCGGTTTTTTACGCAAAACAAATGAATTTAACCAGGATTGTTGTTCTAAAACATAGCTTGCTGGAAAGATAAAATTCTCATGTTGATCGACTTTTTGTATATTGTTTTTTGACGGTTCTGTCATAAAGCGTGCCTGCGCGTTAACGTAGTCGTCATAATTTTTTTGTAGCTGTGCGTAGCTTGTGTCGAGTGAAGGATAAAAAGATGACGCAATGACAGCACCGATTAGCGCGAAAATAAGAGCATTTAGCGTAAAATTAAAAATAGCACGCATAGTGAAATTCCTCCAATTCTTAGTTGGTTACTTGCAATTTTGAAGCGAATTGTTTATATTTTGAGAGACGCCTACTTTTAAGTAGGAATTTTAAACACAACGGAGTGAATGATATGTTACACCAATTTTCACGTAATGAACTAGCGATTGGTCAAGAAGGCCTTGAACTATTAAAAAATACAACAGTTGCCATCTTAGGTGTTGGTGGCGTTGGCTCATTTGCAGCAGAAGCTGTGGCGCGTAGTGGCGTTGGCCGTATTATCTTAGTTGATAAGGATGATGTTGATATCACAAATATTAACCGTCAACTAGTAGCGTATATGTCAACAATCGGTAAATCAAAATCTGCTGTAATGAAAGAACGTATTGCAGATATTAACCCAGATTGTGAAGTCATTGATTTGCACATGTTTTATACAGAAGAAACATATGAAAAATTCTTCAGCTATAACCCTGATTATGTAATTGATGCAAGTGATACAGTTATTTATAAAATTCATATTATGAAAGAATGTCTAAAGCGTAATGTGAAAATCATTTCAAGTATGGGTGCTGCAAATAAAATGGATCCAACACGCTTCCGTATTGCCGATATTTCACAAACATTTATGGATCCACTTGCAAAAGTTATCCGTGTGAAACTTCGTAAAGAAGGTATCAAAAAAGGCATTCCAGTTATTTTTTCTGATGAAAGTCCTATTGTAATTCGTCCAGATGTGGCGGAAACAGTTGGTAAACCAGAAGCTGAAATTCGTAAAGCGAAAATGCCTCCATCATCAAATGCATTTGTTCCATCATCAGTTGGATTGATTGCAGCGAGTTGGGTGATTCGTGATATTTTGAGCGATATCACAATTACTCGTGTGCAAGGTTAATCATAGCATAATTTTATTGACTGTCCGAGTTGTATCGGGCAGTTTTTTTGTTATATGATGAATATTAGCGGTATAGACAACTAGGACTAATCAGGGGGAGCGGGGAAATGATTAATAAACGTTCACACATTCCGGTGTATATGCAAATTGAAGAACAATTAAAAAAGAAAATAGCAGAAGGAATTTATAAGGTAGGACAGGTAATTCCTTCAGAGCGCGAATTGGCTTTGCAGTATGATGTAAGTCGAATGACGGTAAGACAAGCGATTACAAATTTAGTGAATGATGGCTTATTATACCGTGAAAAAGGGCGTGGTACCTTTGTTTCAAGTCCTAAGCTTGAACAACCTTTAAACGGCTTAACAAGCTTTACTGAGGATATGTTAGCGCGAGGTATGGTTCCAAGTAGCCAACTTGTAAAGTTTGAACGAAAACCTGCACCATTTGAATTGGCACAAGATTTATTAATAGAGTCAGGAGAAGATGTTTATTCAATCATGCGTATTCGTAATGCGGACGGGGAACCAATGGCGATAGAGCGAACGTATTTGCCAGCAAAATTATTCCCAGGCTTAACAGCTGAAAAATTACAAACATCTCTTTACTCATTAATTGAATCCCACTATCAATTGACAATTGGTAATGCAATTCAGCAAATGGAAGCCGCTTTGACAACAAAAGAAGATGCGCAATTTTTACATATTCCACCTAGTGGGGTCGTATTATTAATTAAGCGAACAAGTTTTTTAGATAGTGGGCAACCTTTTGAAATTGTTCGTAGTGTGTATCGTGCAGACCGGTATAAATTTATTAGTGAAATTCAGCGTTAAAATAAAAAGTCGAAATCTAATATAAAGATTTCGACTTTTTACGTTTATTTATGGTCTTTCATCAATCTATTCAAATGGTCATAAATACCGGCCATTCGCTTTTCTTGTCCGGCTATAACTGGTTTGTAGAATTCGGTACCAACAAGATTGTCTGGTAAGTATTGTTGATCAACCCACCCACCGAATGTACCTACAGGTGTGTTGTGAGGATATTGATAGCCTTCAACGCCTAATGTTTTGGCGCCACTGTAATGTGCATCACGCAAATGCATGGGGATATCGCCAGTTTTACCACTATGAATCGCTTCGATTGCTTTATCAATTGCAAGGATGGCTGAATTGGATTTTTCGGCTAAACACATTTCAATCACTGCATGTGCTAGAGGAATTCGTGCTTCTGGCATGCCTAAACGTTCAGCAGATTGACAAGCTGCAAGGACATGACTTCCAATTTCAGGTGCGGCTAATCCGATATCTTCATAGCCCATCACAAGAAGTCTTCGAGAAACAGCTACAAGATCGCCATTTTCAAGGCACATAGCTAAATAATAGAGCGCTGCATTGACATCACTACCACGTACAGATTTTTGGAGTGCAGATAATAAATTATAAAACTGGCTGCCCTTTTTATCACCATAAACACCAATACGCTCAGCCAGTTGATCAAGTGTGCGGTCTTTAATAATGGCTACATCTTCTACTTCATCAGAAGCGTAATAAGCAGATTCAAGTAATGTCAATGCCTTGCGACCGTCACCATTACTTGCTATTGCTATTTTTTCGAGCTGTTCATTTGCTATTTTTATTTTGTAGTGACCTAAACCACGCTTTTCATCTTTCAGTGCACGGTTTAAGAGATCAATTAAATCATGGTTTGTTAATCTCTTTAATTGTTTGATTTCTCCACAACGAGAGCGAATGGCAGGATTGACATCATGGAATGGATTTTCTGTTGTCGCCCCAATTAAAATGACCTTGCCACTTTCTACATGAGGAAGTAATGTATCTTGCTGTAGTTTATTAAAACGATGAATTTCGTCTAAAAAAAGTAGCACAGTTCCTTGTAGATTTGCTTCTATTACAATATCTTCTACATCTTTTTTGCCAGCGCGTGTTGCATTCAATGCATAAAATGGCAATTTACTCGTTCCTGCAATTGCAAAAGCGAGTGATGTTTTGCCGATACCAGGCTCACCGTATAAAAGCATTGATGGCACATGCCCCTTTTGAATCATCTTATATAACGTCGTTTCTGGGCCAATAAAGTCGCGGTGTCCGATAACATCATCAAGCATTTTTGGACGCATACGATAGGCAAGAGGTTCATTGGACATAAAAATCACTCCTTTTTCGTACTATTTATGATAGTTGAAAACCGAGTGAATTGGAAGGGAATATGCTATACTTAGGTGATAACAGTATTATGAAGCAGAGGTGTCTATATGAAAATTTCAACTAAAGGACGATACGGTCTTACAATTATGATCGAACTATCAAAACAATATGGTCAGGGGCCGATTCCATTGCGCCAAATTGCCTCAGAAAATCATCTTTCTGAAGCCTACTTAGAACAATTAGTATCACCACTACGTAACTCAGGACTTGTGAAAAGTGTACGAGGTGCTTACGGCGGTTATATGTTAGCGAAGCCACCACATTTGATTTCTGCAGCCGATGTCATTAAAGTGCTAGAAGGACCAATTCAACCGGTTGAGGGAATTGAAAATGAAGCACCACCACAACGTGAGCTATGGATTCGTGTGCGTGATGCTGTTAAAGAAGTGTTAGATAAAACAAATTTAGAAGACTTAGCAAAATATACAGAGTCAACAGACGACAGTAATTACATGTTCTATATTTAAGAAACAACTGCAGCACAAGCTGTACGATTAAAGGAGATTTTTTTAATGACTGAAATTTATCTAGACCACGCAGCGACGTCTCCGATGCATCCAGAAGTAATCGATGCAATGGTAGCGGTTATGAATGATGTATATGGAAATCCTTCATCTATTCATGGCATTGGTCGACACGCGCGCAAATATTTAGACAATGCGCGTGGTTTTATTGCGCGCTCAATTGGGGCGAAAGACCATGAAATTGTCCTGACAAGTGGAGGTTCTGAAGCGGATAATTTGGCAATTTTCGGCACAGCTTATGCGCATCAAAATGAAGGCCGACATATTATTACAACACAGGTGGAACATCATGCGGTCCTTCGTGCATGTGAACGGCTTGAAAAAGAAGGATTTGACGTGACATATCTTCCTGTTGACAAACATGGTATGATTGCTATCGACGACTTCAAACGTGCATTACGTGACGATACCATTCTCGTTACGATTATGTACGGGAACAATGAAGTAGGTACGAAGCAACCAATTGCTGAAATTGGGGCGCTATTAAAAGACCATACCGCTACATTCCATACAGATGCGGTACAAGCGTTTGGTTTAGAAAAAATCGATGTTGATGCACTCGGGGTTGATTTATTATCAACTTCTGCACATAAATTGAACGGTCCAAAAGGAATAGGTTTTCTCTATGAACGTCCAAAAGCGCATTTACAATCCCTTATTGTTGGTGGGGATCAAGAGCGAAAACGTCGTGCAAGTACAGAAAATGTTCCAGCAGTCGTCGGCTTTGCAAAGGCAGTAGAGCTAGCGCAAAGTTCTATGGAAGAAAAAGCAACAGAATATGCGCGTTATCGTCAAATGCTTCTTTCAGCATTTGACGAAGCGGGTATAGCCTACCATGTTAATGGAGATGCCCTTCACGCATTACCCCATGTGCTCAATGTGAGCTTCAATGGTATGGATGTTGAATCATTCTTAATCAATCTAGATATCGAAGGAATTGCTGTTTCAAGTGGTTCTGCTTGTACAGCAGGCTCATTAGAACCTTCTCATGTATTACTTGCTATGTATGGCAAAGGAGCAGAGGAATTACGTAATTCGATTCGTTTTAGCTTTGGTTATGGTTTGGATTCGGCGCAAATCAAACGTGCAGCACAAACCGTTATTGATATTGTGAAACGTTTAACGAAATAACAAGAAAAGGTGAAGTAAAACAATGACAAAAGCAGTAAAAGATCCATCAGAAACGCGTGTCGTAGTCGGCATGTCAGGAGGCGTCGATTCATCCGTGACGGCTCATATTTTAAAAGAGCAAGGATACGATGTAATCGGTATTTTTATGAAAAACTGGGATGACACAGACGAAAATGGTATGTGTACAGCAACAGAAGATTATGAAGATGTTATTAAAGTATGTAACCAAATTGGGATTCCATACTACGCCGTAAACTTTGAAAAAGAATATTGGGATAAAGTATTTACGTACTTCCTTGAAGAATATAAAGCAGGTCGTACACCAAACCCAGATGTTATGTGTAACAAAGAAATTAAGTTTAAAGCGTTTCTTGAACATGCATTACGTCTTGGCGCAGATTATGTGGCGACGGGTCACTATGCGCGTATGGGAACGGATGTAGACGGTAATCGTGTCATGCTCCGTGGTGTTGATGATAATAAAGATCAAACGTACTTCTTGAATCAATTATCACCTGAACAATTAGAACATGTTATGTTTCCAATCGGTGAAATTGTCAAACCACGTGTACGTGAAATCGCAGCAGAAGCAGAACTTGCGACTGCGAAGAAAAAAGATTCAACAGGTATTTGTTTCATTGGTGAACGGAACTTTAAAGAGTTCTTAAGCCAGTACTTACCTGCACAACCAGGCAATATGGAAACATTTGATGGTGTAGTAATGGGCAAACATGATGGCTTAATGTATTACACATTAGGGCAACGTCACGGTCTAGGAATCGGTGGTGACGGGGAACCTTGGTTTGTTGTCGGAAAAGATTTAGAACGTAATGTATTACTTGTAGGTCAAGGTTTCCACAATGATAAATTATATTCAACAAGCTTAACAGCCGTCAAAACAAGTTTTTCAACAAAACGTGAATTACCACAAAAATTCGACTGTACAGCGAAATTCCGCTATCGTCAAAAAGATGTACCAGTGACTGTTGAAATTACAGGGGACGATCAATGGCATGTAACGTTCTCAGAACCAACTCGTGCGATTACGCCAGGACAATCTGTTGTATTGTATGATGGTGAAGTGTGCTTAGGTGGCGCAACAATTGATGAAGTATTTAAAGACGGCGAAAAATTAACATATGTAGGATAATAGAGGTGTCACAATTGAATTATAATGAAGAAGGCATCAAAGCGATGCAAGAAGAACGCTTTGAAGATGCTGTAAAAGCATTTACGCAAGCAATCGAAGAAAAACCTGAAGAAACAGTTGGTTATATTAATTTTGGTAACTTACTTGCAGGTATGAATGATATGGAGCGTGCAGAACGATTTTTCCAAAAAGCGATTTCATTAGATGAAGAAGCAGCAACAGCTTATTACGGCTTAGCAAATCTTTATTATAATAATGAGCGTTATGAAGAAGCAGCTAAAATTTACGAACGTTCAATTCGCGCAGGTATTGAAGGTCCAGATGCATACTATATGTTAGCGAAATCACTTGAACATGCTGGGAATTTAAAACTTGCACTACCATATATGCAGCGTGCAGCAGAATTAGCACCTGAAGATATTCAAGTGCGCTTAGCGAATGCGATTTTAATGGCATCACTTGAAATGTTTGATTTTGCAAAACCAGAGCTTGAAGCTGTGCTTGTATTGGATGAAAATAACGCAGATGCTTATTACAATTTAGGTGTTTTATATGCAGTTTCAACAGATGATGTAGAAGCGGCAAAAACACATTTGTTAAAGGCGCTTGAAATTGCGCCACAGTTTGATCAAGCAAAATATATTTACGATATGCTTATGCAACGTAAAGACTAATAGGAGGTGACAGTGTTGACTGAAAATTTATCACTTTTTGCGGAAGAACCGCTCTTTGTGGTGGGTCGACCTGTCGTCTCCATTTTTCATAATAAGGAAAATTTATTTTCGATTATTAAGTTGAAAATTCAGGAGACGAATCTAGATTATAAAGAAAAAGAAATTATCGTCGCAGGTTATTTTCCACAAGTCGATACCGAAGCAATGTATCGTTTTCAAGGAAATTTAAAGCAACATCCAAAATATGGTCTGCAATTTCAAGCAACTTCATTTGAAAAAGAAATCCCAGCAACTGAAGTAGGTGTTATTCAATATTTATCGAGTGATTTATTTCCTGGTATTGGTAAGCGGACAGCAGAACTTATTGTTGAAAAGCTAGGACCTAATGCCATAAAAAAAATCATTGAAGAGCCCGATGCTCTTGATAATGTCCCTCGTTTAAAAGATGATAAAAAAGAGACCCTTCGAGAAGTATTAAAAGCCAATCTTGGTATGGACCGTATTTTAATCAAGCTTGGCGAATGGGGATTTGGCCCACAGATTGCAGTACGTATTTATCAAAAATATGAAGGTAAAACACTTCAAATACTACAAGAAAACCCATATCGCTTAATCGAAGATGTAAGTGGCATCGGTTTTAATCGCGCAGATGATTTAGGGGAGCAACTTGAAATTACAGGAGACAATCCTGGACGAATTAAAGCAGCTATACTGCATTTGTTAAATCAAATGGCTTTATCAGAAGGTCATGTCTATATGGAAGCCCAAGATTTAATTGTTGAGGCAAAAGATTTATTAGAGAAAAGTCAGCCTGTCACGATTTCAATCGAAGCGATTTCAAACTCAATTATTGATCTTGGAAAAAACGGCAAAATTTGTGGTGAAGCGCAGCGTTTATATATGCCATCTCTTTATTATTCTGAAGTTGGTATTGCTGAGAAATTAGTAGAGTTAATCGGACGCAATGAGGAGCAATCTGCTTTTCCTAGCTCAGAGATTCGTAAATGGATTGGGGATGCAGAAGAACGCTTTAATGTTGTTTATGCTGAGCCACAAGTAAATGCAATTGTGACAGCAATTAATAGTGCTGCGATGATTTTGACAGGGGGACCAGGTACAGGGAAAACAACGGTTGTGCGTGGGATTGTAGATGTGTATGCTGAACTTCATGGACTTTCACTTGATATGAAAGAATATGATAAGGATACGCCGTTTCCAATTGTTCTTGCCGCACCAACAGGTCGCGCTGCGAAACGTTTAAGTGAGTCAACAGGGCTTCCTGCGCAAACAATTCACCGCTTATTAGGGTTTACAGGACAAGAAGACCCAGAAGAAGATACAGAACGTGATATTGTCGGGAAATTAATTATTATTGATGAAATGTCAATGGTAGATACCTGGCTTGCCTATCAGCTTCTTAGAGCGTTACCTGAAGACTGCCAAATTATTTTTGTGGGGGATCAGGACCAATTACCACCTGTTGGCCCAGGGCAAGTATTGAAGGATATGCTTGATTCACATGTTGTACCAACTGTGGAATTAGGACAGGTATATCGTCAAGCAAGTGGTTCGTCTATTGTAGAGATGGCCCACCAATTGAAGCATAATATCATTCCACCAGATTTGACAGCTAAGACAGCTGACCGTTCTTTTATCAAGTCCAACGCAGCTCAAATTCCAACTGTTGTATCACAAATTATTCAAAGTGCGCTGAAAAAAGGATTTACGATTTATGATGTGCAAGTATTAGCCCCTATGTATCGCGGGGATGCGGGAATTGATAATTTAAATCGTATGATTCAAGAGCTAGTGAATCCGAAAAAGAGTATAAAAACAAAGGAAATGGCTTTTGGTGATACAACGTACCGTATCGGCGATAAAGTATTGCAACTGGTTAATCAACCACAAAGTAATGTTTTTAACGGAGATATGGGTGAAGTTATTGCAATTTTCCGTGCGAAAGAAACGACCGATAATGTCGATCAGTTAATTGTGTCATTTGACGGTAATGAAGTGACATATTCACGTGGAGATTTAAGTCAATTAACACTTGCTTATTGTTGTTCGATTCATAAGTCACAAGGCAGTGAATTTCCAATGGTCATTATGCCTGTTGTAAGAAGCTACTATAAAATGTTGCGAAAAAATTTACTATATACTGGATTGACACGTGCCAAAGACTTTTTAATTTTATGTGGAGAACCGGATACCTTTGTTCGAGGTATTCAAAATATTGCAGATGTATCACGTCGTACAACACTTGTAGGACGATTAACAGGCGAAGTTGAATCTGAAGAAGTACCAGCTGAGGAAACCGATTATTCAACGGATAATTCGGAGAAACGTCTCACAACGGAAAATATTACAACTATTGATCCGATGATTGGGATGGACAGCGTGACACCACAGCAGTTTCTTTAATACTAGCAATTGACACTGTCAGACCTTTTTCTTATAATCATCTATAGAATAGATGAAAACGATGACGGAAAAAGTACGATAGTGATGTAATGCAAAGAAAGAGATTCCTTGGCTGTGAGAATTTCCTTACATTTTATCCGAAAGCTAATCCGGAGTGCAGCCAATCACTGCCGTTCACTACGTTATAGTGCTAAGAGATACATAGCTTTTGCTGTGTATGAATTAGGGTGGTACCACGAAAACGTTCCAATAGTTCTCGTCCCTTTCTAGGGATGGGGACTTTTTATTTTGTGCTTGCCCATCGCAATCATCATTATCTAGGAGGAATATATACAATGAAAGCATCAGAAATTCGCCGTAAATATATCGAATTTTTCGTAGAGAAAAATCACAAACAAGAGCCAAGTATGCCGCTTGTTCCAATCAATGATAACTCGTTACTATGGATTAACTCAGGTGTTGCTACATTAAAAAAATATTTTGATGGCTCGGTTATCCCAGATAATCCACGTATTACAAATGCACAAAAAGCCATCCGTACAAATGATATTGAAAACGTTGGTAAAACAGCACGTCACCATACATTCTTTGAAATGCTAGGAAACTTTTCAATTGGCGATTATTTCAAAAAAGAAGCGATTCACTATGCATGGGAATTCTTAACAGATCCAAAATGGATGGGCTTTGATGGTGAAAAATTATCAATTACAATCCACCCTGAAGATGTAGAAGCTTATAACATTTGGAAAGATGAAATTGGTATTCCTGAAGAACGATTAATTCGTCTTGAAGGAAACTTCTGGGATATTGGCGAAGGTCCTTCAGGTCCAAACTCTGAAATCTTCTATGATCGTGGTGAAGAATATGGTAATGACCCAACAGATCCAGAATTATATACAGGTGGCGAAAACGAACGTTACCTTGAAATTTGGAACTTAGTATTCTCTCAATTCAACCATAATCCAGATGGCACATACACACCACTTCCAAAACAAAATATTGATACTGGTATGGGACTAGAACGTATGGCATCTGTTGTACAAGATGTTCCAACAAACTACGATACAGATTTATTCATGCCTATTATTGAAAAAATCGAGCAGTTTGCAAATCGTAAATACAAACGTCCTGGTGAAGTAGATTTATCAGAAATCTTCGGTTCTGAAGAAGATATCAATACACCATTTAAAGTTATTGCAGACCATATTCGTACTGTTGCATTTGCAATTGGTGATGGCGCGCTTCCATCAAATGAAGGTCGCGGATATGTATTACGTCGTTTATTACGTCGTGCAGTACGTTATGCAAAACAAATCGGTATTGAAAAACCATTTATGTTTGAATTAGTACCAACAGTTGGGGAAGTAATGAAAGATTTCTACCCAGAAGTAGATGAAAAAGAAGCATTTATCATGAAAGTCGTGAAAAATGAAGAAATCCGTTTCCACGAAACGTTAGATGGTGGTCTTTCTATTTTCAATGAAGTAGTAGAAGCACAAAAAGCTAAAGGTGAAACATTTATCCCTGGTGCTGACGCATTCCGTTTATATGACACATATGGCTTCCCTGTAGAATTAACAGAAGAGTATGCAGCTGAAGTGGATATGACAGTTGATGCAGCAGGCTTTGAAAAAGAAATGGAAGCACAACGTGAACGCGCACGCGCAGCACGTCAAGATGTTGATTCAATGCATGTACAATCAGAAGTGTTAGCAAACTTAACGCAAGCATCTGAATTTGTTGGATATGACACATTAGATGTAGATACACAAGTTGTTGCAATGATTGCTGGAGGCCAAGAAGTATCAGTAGCATCTGAAGGTGACGAAGTGTTAGTTATTCTATCTCAAACACCATTCTATGCTGAAATGGGTGGTCAAGTAGCCGATAGTGGTACGATTTCAAACGAAGCATTCACAGCAACTGTAAAAGATGTACAAAAAGCACCAAATGGTCAACCATTACACACAATCATCGTAGAAAGTGGCGAATTAGCATTAAATGCAGATGTTCATGCAACTGTAAATCGTGAAGCACGTAATTTAATCGTGAAAAACCATACAGCAACACACTTAATGCAATCTGCGCTTAAACATGTATTAGGCGACCACGTTAACCAAGCAGGTTCTTATGTAGGTCCAGACCGTCTACGCTTTGACTTCTCTCACTTCGGTGCTGTAACAAAAGAAGAATTAGAACAAATTGAATTAGAAGTGAATGAAAAGATTTGGGACGATATCGAAGTAATCATTCAAGAAATGCCAATCGACGCTGCAAAAGCAATGGGCGCAATGGCGTTATTCGGTGAAAAATACGGTGACGTTGTACGCGTTGTTCAAGTATCAGATTACTCAATCGAACTTTGTGGTGGTATTCATGTAAAACGTTCATCTGAAATTGGTTTATTCAAAATCGTTTCTGAAGGCGGAATTGGCGCTGGCACTCGACGTATTGAGGCAGTAACAGGTAAAGAAGCTTATAAAGCAGTAAAAGAAGAACAACATGTACTTGAAGCAACAGCAGCATTAGTAAAAGCAAATCCAAAAGATTTAACAATGCGCATTGAAAATTTACAACACGAATTAAAAGAACAACAACGTGAAAATGAATCATTATCTGCAAAAATGGCTGCAGCACAAGCTGGTGACATTTTAAATAATGCGCAAGAAATTAATGGTGTAACGGTTCTTGCAACACGCGTTGAAGCAAAAGACAATGGTCAACTTCGTCAATTAATGGATGACTTAAAAGCGAAAATGAACAATGCAGTTATCGTTCTTGGTGCAGTAGCAGATGACAAAGTTATGCTTTGTGCAGGTGTAACAAAGGATATCGCGGGTAAAGATTACCATGCAGGCAATATCGTGAAATCTGTAGCAGAGCAATGTGGCGGTAAAGGTGGCGGTCGCCCAGATATGGCGATGGCTGGTGCGAAAGACGCTTCGAAACTTGATACCGCATTACAATCTGTATACGAAACAGTTAAATCAGTTTAAAACCATCATTAATTCCGTTATACTCTAGGTATATGGTTTCTAATGAATCTGAGAGGGGTGCATTGCATGAGTAAGTTCGATCAAACGATGAAATTTAATTTCCCGGAAGAATCTATGGAACAGGAAGTAAAGGAAACAGTGCTTTCTGTACATGCGGCACTAGAAGAAAAAGGCTACAATCCGGTCAATCAAATTGTTGGATATTTATTATCTGGCGATCCGGCCTATATCCCACGTCATCAAGATGCACGTGCAAAAATGCGTAAACTTGAGCGTGATGAGATTGTTGAAGAATTAGTAAAGTTTTATATCAAAAAGAATAACGAGGCAAAATAATGCGAGCAATGGGTTTAGACGTCGGTACAAAAACAGTTGGTGTTGCAGTAAGTGACGCACTAGGCTGGACAGCACAAGGTATCGAAACAATTAAAATTAATGAAGAAAATGGCGAATTTGGATTGGCACGTGTTGGCGAATTAGTCAAAGAATACCGGGTAACAGAATTTGTTGTTGGCTTCCCAAAAAACATGAATAATACAGTAGGTCCACGCGGTGAAGCATCAATCGCATATAAAGAAAAATTAGAAGAAGAATTTTCTCTTCCAGTAACTTTATGGGATGAACGCTTAACAACAATGGCTGCAGAACGCGTGTTAATTGAAGCAGATGTACGTCGGAAAAATCGTAAAAAAGTAATCGATAAAATGGCAGCTGTAATGATTTTACAAGGCTATTTAGATCGCAAATCATTTTAGAGGTGACAAACATGGAAGAAAATCAAACATTTATTATTGTTGACGAAGAAGGCGCAGAACATCAAGCCGTAATTGTCTACAAAATCGAACCATCAGATGAAGGCAATAAATTCGGCAAATCATATATCTTTTATTATGTAGAAGATGAATCAGATGAAGAAGATGTACGCGTATACGTAGCGTCAATCGACGAAAATGCTGAAGATGGCGAACTAGGCGATATCGAAACACCAGAAGAACAAGAATATATTGAAGATATCTTCAACAACCTAGAAGAAAATACAGAAGCATAGGAGACTACGAACGTGAGCGAAGAATTAAACAATGAAAACGTTGTAGCACAAGACATCGAAGCGCAAGAAGATCCATTTAAAGTCATTACATTAGTAGATGAAGATGGCAATGAAAATCTATACGAACAACTTTCTGTTATTACAAAAGAAGCAAAAGGTAATCGCTTTGGTAAACGCTTCGCATTATATGCGGCTGTCGGTTACGAAGAAGATGAAACAGGAAAAACAGATATTATTCCAGTAATTTTAACGGACGATGGGGAACTTGATTTAATTGAAAATACTTCTGAATGGAAGTTTATTGAATCAATTATTGAAGAGCAATCGAAACAATCATAAAAGGCGGCAAAAACATGAGCGAATTAGAACGTTTATATATCCAGAATGATGAGGATAAAGAAATTGAATTAGTCGTTGTGAAGCGCTTTGAAGCAAATGATAAAAAATACATTATCTTTTATGCGACAAATGATGAAGCAGTTGGCAATGAAATCCAAGCTGCAACACTAGTACCGACAGAAATGGGCGGCGAAGCGTTCGGTGAAATTGAAACGCAAGAAGAAATGGATTTAATCAATGATATGTTAAATGATTTGGTTGAATCAGGTGACTTTAAACCTGAAGAAGGCCAGGGTCACGACCATGACCACAATCATGAAGAACATGACCATGAACATTTAGTAGCAGAAGATGACGAGGGAAATGAAATCGTTTTTGCAATCGAACGTCGTCTTGAAATCGATGGTAAAAACTACATCGTTTATTATGACGAAAATGAAGCGCAACCTGTTATGCAGGCTGCTGAACTTGTAGATACTGAAAACGGTCAAGAATTATTCCCGATTGACAGTGAAGAAGAATGGACGTTAATTGACGAAGCATTACACAATACAGATAACGAATAGGGGATGTCACAGATGGCAGAGCACAACCATGAACATTTAGTAGCAGTAGATGAAAACGGAAACGAAATCGTTTTCGCAGTTATCGAACGCTTTGAAGCAAACGATAAAAACTTTATCTTATTTGCAGAAGAAAAAGAAGGCGGCTCTGAAGTTCAAGCAGCGGTTATCGTTGTGGATGCGGAAGGTAACGAAGATTTACAACCAATCGAATCGCCAGAAGATCAAGCGGCAGTAGCAGAAGTGCTAGAACGTTTATCAAATGGTGTCGATGAAGAAGTATCAGCTGAACATATCGTAGCAGTAGATGATAATGGTAACGAAATTAAATTTGTTGTTATCGCACGTTTCACTGTTGGCGAAAAAACATATGTTGCATTCGTTGAAGAAGAGGTAGAAGAACCTGAACTTCAAGTAGCAATCATCACAGAAAATGAAGCTGGCGAACAAGGATTAGCACCTATCGAATCTGATGAAGAGTTTGAAAAAGTCCAAGAAATCTTAACTGAAATCTTATCTGGTCACGAAGACTAAGAGGAGCGTTATAAATGGCACAAGACTTTCATGGCCTAACATTCGTTGAATACGATGAAGACGGCGACGAAACAGTTTACAAAATTTTATCTCGTGTTGAACCAACAAATAGTGAAAAAACGTATTTAATTTTCTGTGAAGATACAGATGATGAAACGGCAGAAATATTTATTGAAGCAGCAGAAGTATTACCAGCAGATGATGGTGGCGAAGCACTTTTTGAGATTGAATCAGAAGAAGAATGGGAAATGCTTGAAGAAGTTATTAATACCATTATGAGTTTAGACGATTCAGCAAACTAATTATAAAAATGAGGCATCGTTTTGTTGCCTCATTTTTTTGTGCAATCGAACAGAACCATGTATAATGAAATGTGGAAAAAAGGAGGGCATGTTGTGGATTCTCAATCGTCTGAAAAACAACTGGAAAAATTAAAACAACGTCAAAGCGAGCAAAAAATTGTGAAAAAAATCGTATTAATTACAACCGCAATTATTATCGCGCTCGTATTAATTGTCGGTGTAGGTGGATATTTCTACGTACAAGGTGCATTAAAACCTGTCGATAAAGACTCTGATAAAAATGTTAAAATTGAAGTACCAATTGGGTCATCAATTGATACAATCGCCGCAACATTAGAAGATAAGGGAATTATTAAGAATGCTAAAATCTTCAAATATTATACGAAATTTAATAATGGTGCAGGATTCCAAGCTGGTACTTATAAATTGTCTCCAGCAATGACAATCGAAGAAATTATTAAGAGTTTAAAAACTGGTAAGGTTTACCGAACACCAGAGTTTACATTAACCGTACCAGAAGGGCTTACAATCGATCAAATTGCTGAACGTGTTGCAAAAAATACAGATTATTCAAAAGAACAATTTATGGATTTAGTAACAAGCAAAGCATTTATTAAGAATATGAAAGAGCAATTCCCTGATACAGTAACAAAAGCAGTCAATGATAAAGATATTCGTTATGCATTAGAAGGATATTTATATCCTGCTACTTATTCATTCTATGAAAAAGAACCATCACTTGAAACAATCGCAACAGATATGGTTAAGCAAACCGATGCAATCGTCCAACAATACTTACCAACATTAAAAGAAAAGAAAATGTCGGTACATGAATTCTTAACGTTTGCATCGTTACTTGAGCGTGAAGCAACAGCAAGTACAGATCGTGAAACCATTGCAAGTGTATTTTATAATCGTATTGAAGAAGGGATGCCACTTCAAACGGACCCAACTGTATTATATGCATTAGGAAAACATAAAAATCGAGTATTATACAAAGATTTAAAAGTGAAAAATCCGTATAACACATATACAAATAAAGGGTTACCACCAGGTCCAATTGCAAATGCAGGTATTGAATCATTAAAAGCAACAATTGACCCAGCTTCAACAGAGTATGTCTATTTTGTAGCAGATTCAAATGGTAAAAATCACTTTGCTAAAACATATGCAGAACATCAAAAAAATGTAGCAAAATACATTAAATAGTATTTAGAGAAAGAGTATTGCACAATGCAATGCTCTTTTTTTACGAAGTCGTGACACAATTGTTGTACTCTCGCTTTTTAGATGCATTTATGATAGGATAAAGTGTATTTTGTATAGATGTAAGGAGAGCGTTAGACGTGAACATTTCAGATGCATACACGAACTCCTTCATTTCTGAGCGAAGTGATTTATTGCTAGAAATGGAACAGTTCGCAGAAGATAATTATGTGCCAATTATGCAATTACCGGCCATTGAAACATTGCTACAAATGTTACGCATTCAACAGCCTAAACGAATTTTAGAAGTAGGTAGTGCAATTGGCTATTCTGCTATTCGTATGGCAAGAGCAGTAAAACAGTGTAAAATTGTTACAATTGAACGTGACGAGACACGTATTGCGAATGCGAAAGGTTTTATAGCACGTTCAGAGGAAGCGGAGCGCATTGAGCTCATTGAAGGAGACGCATTAGAAGTAGATATCGCATCAAATCATGAAGCCTTTGACGCCGTCTTTATCGATGCGGCAAAAGGGCAATATCAAAAATTCTTTGATAAATATAGCCCACTTGTAAAACAAGGTGGTATTTTATATATCGACAACATGTATATGCATGGTTTGTCGGATTTAGACATGAAAGATGTACCTAGAAGAAAAAGAACAATGATTCGTAACCTACACCACTTTGCTGATTGGGTCATTCAAAACGACGATTACCAATCAACATTTTTCCCAATAGGTGATGGGTTATTAGTTTGTATTAAAAAGTAAGAGGTGACCTATCGATGAACAAACCTGAATTACTCGTAACACCAAAATCCGTTTCACATGTAGAAGCATTACTTGAAGCAGGAGCAGATGCCTTTTTAATTGGTGAAGAAAAATTTGGTTTACGTTTAGCAGGCGAATTTACATTGGAAGATGTAAAAACAATTACTACATTAGTCCATGCGGCAGGCAAGAAAGTATATGTCGCAATGAATGCGATTTTTCATAACGATCGTGTGCCACTGCTTGCACCTTATATGAAAGCTATTGATGAAATTGGTGTAGATGCCATTTATTTTGGTGATCCCGCAGTTGTTATGACAAAGCGCGAGTTAGACTCTAAAACGCCTTTACACTGGGATGCTGAGACGATTGCAACCAACTGGTTTCAAGCTAATTATTGGGGCAAACGAGGCGCTACACGTGCGTATCTTGCACGCGAGCTAGGTGTAGAAGAAATTATTGAAATTAAAGAAAATGCAGATGTAGAAATTGAAGTACAAGTACATGGAATGACTTGTATGTTCCAGTCTAAACGTCCTTTATTAGGTAATTATTTTTTATACCAAGGTAAAGCTATGGAAGTAGAAAATCGTAAAGAAGCACGTAATATGTTTTTATACGATAAAGAACGTGGCAATAAATATCCGATTTATGAAGATTATAATGGTACACATATCTACTCACCAGCAGATATGTGTATCATTGATGAGTTAGAAGAATTATTTGAAGCAAATATTGATGTGTTCCGTATTGAAGGGGTCCTTCATGAAGAAGCTTATATTGTAACGGTTGTAGAACAATACCGTAAAGCAATTGATGCATATTTCGAAAACGAAGATACTTATATCGATATGAAAGAAGAATTAGTCGAAGCGATTGAAGCAATTCAACCAGCACTACGTCCATTAGATACAGGCTTCTTCTTCAAAGAGACAGTTTACTAGGAGGGAGCAAAATACGATGGCAACAATTGAAATAAATAATCGTATTAGCGAGATTATCGACGGTAAACGCGTTATTACGAAAAAACCCGAGTTACTAGCACCTGCGGGTAACTTAGAAAAATTAAAAATTGCTGTACACTATGGCGCAGATGCTGTATTTATCGGAGGCCAAGAATTTGGCTTACGCTCAAATGCAGGTAACTTTTCAATTGATGAAATGCGCGAAGGTGTCGAATTTGCAAATAAATACGGGGCAAAGATTTACGTAACAACGAATATTTTTGCACATAATGATAATATGGATGGCCTAGAAGACTATTTAATGGCTATTGAGGGAACAGGTGTAACAGGCATTATTGTAGCGGATCCACTTATCATTGAAACATGCCGTGAAGTGGCGCCAAAACTTGAAATCCACTTGTCAACTCAGCAATCATTGTCAAACTGGAAAGCCGTACAATATTGGAAAGATGAAGGTCTAAACCGTGTTGTATTAGCACGTGAAACAGGAGCAGAAGAAATCAAATTAATGAAAGAAAATGTGGATATTGAAATCGAATCATTTGTTCATGGTGCAATGTGTATCGCTTATTCAGGACGCTGCGTGCTTTCAAACCACATGACAGCTCGAGATTCAAATCGTGGTGGCTGTTGTCAATCATGCCGCTGGGATTATGATTTATATGCTGTTGAAGACGGTGAAGAAAAACCATTATTTGAACAAGGCGATGAAGCATTTGCAATGAGTCCAAAAGACTTAAACTTAATTGAATCCATTCCTAAAATCATTGAATTAGGGATTGATTCGATGAAAGTAGAAGGTCGTATGAAATCAATTCACTATATTGCAACAGTTGTTACGGTTTACCGTAAAGTAATGGATGCGTACTGTGCAGACCCTGAAAACTTTGTTGTCAAAAAAGAATGGATAGAAGAACTTGCAAAATGTGCAAATCGTGAAACGGATTCTTCATTCTTTGAAGGCGAGCCAGGTTTTGAACAACAAATGTTTGGTACTCATAGCAAACAAACTACATACGACTTCTGTGGTATGGTATTAGACTATGATGAAGAAACACAAATGATTACATTGCAACAACGTAACTACTTCAAACCAGGTGATGAAGTAGAGTTTTTCGGACCAAATATTGAAAACTTCCGCGTTGTTGTAGAAGAAATTTTTGACGAAAAAGGCAACTCATTAGATGCTGCTCGTCACCCACTAGAAATTGTACGCTTTAAATGCCCACACAAAGTAAACTCATATGATATGATGCGTAAGGAGATGCGATAGATGACAAAAAGTCGCCCAGTTGTAATTGGTATTGCGGGAGGTTCAGGCTCAGGTAAGACGAGTGTTACACATGCTATTTTAGATGTGTTTAAAGACCGTTCTGTCGTTGTAATTGAACAAGATTATTACTATAAAGATCAAAGTCATTTAGAATTTGAACAACGTTTAGAAACAAACTATGATCACCCAGATGCATTTGATAATGCATTATTAGCTCAAGACATTAAAAAACTATTAAATCGTGAATCAATTGAAAAACCTGTGTATGATTATGCTTTACACACACGTTCAAAAGAAACCGTACACATTGAACCACAAGACGTTATTATTATCGAAGGGATTCTAGTGTTAGCAGATGAAAATTTACGTGATTTAATGGATATGAAATTATTCGTCGATACAGATGCAGATTTACGTATTATTCGTCGTATTTTACGAGACATTAATGAACGTGGACGCTCAATGGATTCAGTTATTGATCAATATTTAAGCGTTGTCCGTCCAATGCATAATCAATTTATCGAACCAACGAAGCGCTCAGCAGATATTATCATTCCTGAAGGCGGCGAAAATAAGGTCGCAATTGATTTAATGGTTACAAAAATTAAAACAATTCTTGAATCTAACAACATAGTGTAATATTATGGATAGTGAGAATTTGTCTTTTAGCTGGTAGCTTTTGCTATTTGCGACTTCAAACTAACTAATAACTATGTCGCTTACTACATTTTAGTAAGCGACATAGTATTTTTATTACTTGCCGATATGGGAGGAATAGAAATCTCGTTTAACCTTACGAACTACTGGGGATAGCTTAGTCAATAAGAGCAATCATGTTCTGTTCCTAAGAAATGGTTCAATACTGTACAGTAATTAAGGAGTGACTACCATGTCAGCAGAAAAACAATACCCAATGACTGCAGAGGGTAAAGCAAAATTAGAAAAAGAATTAGAAGATTTAATTACCGTAAAACGTCCAGAAGTTGTAGAACGTATTAAAATCGCTCGCGGCTATGGTGACCTTTCAGAGAACTCTGAGTATGATGCAGCGAAAGACGAACAAGGTTTTGTTGAAGGCCGTATTAAATTAGTTGAAACAATGATTCGTAATGCGGTTATTATTGAAGAAACTGCAGACGGTTCAGACGTATGTACAATTGGTCGTACGGTTACATTTCAAGAGGAAGATGATGAACCAGAGACATATCAAATCGTTGGCTCTGCAGAAGCTGATCCATTTGAAGGTCGTATTTCAAATGATTCGCCAATCGCAAAAGGCTTAATCGGTCATAAAGTTGGCGAAACAGTAAAAATCGTTACTCCTGGTGGCGAATTTAACGTTAAAATTATTGAAGTAAAATAATTAACTTCTAAAATAAAAAGCGGCAGGAAAATTCCTGTCGCTTTTATTTTGTTAGCAAAATGTAGCGTTATTGTAATATATGTAGAGCGCACGATTTATATAAAATATGCTATGATGTGTTTATGAGGTGATGATATTGGATCAACAACCACCACAACAAAGACGTCGACGATATAACCCAACGCCGGAACCAAATAAAAAATCCGATAAATTATTAAATATCGCGATTGCTGTTGTTAGTATTTTAATTGTAATCGTTGGCTATTTTGTTCTTACATATGATGGTTCTAATCAAAAAGCAGTTGATGAACCAAAAAATGAACAAAAAGCGACAGATTCAAGTGCTACAAATGCACAAAAAGCCAAAGAGCAAGCGAAAGAAGAAAAAGCCAAGCAACGTGAAGAAGATTTGAAAAAAGATATTACAGAACGTTCTACTGTAACTCAAAGCGAATCAAGCGACAGTAATGTAGAAATGACGATTGTAGATTCAGCTTGGAAAGTAACGAAAACTGAGCAAACAGAAAATATTGGTGAAGGCCACATTTCTGCTTATGATGGGACATCGCTTGACTGGCAAGAAAAAGTGAAAACATTTGCAACTGTAACAAATATTCCAGAAGAAACGATGAAAATTATTCGTGTGAAAAATGGTGGCGCAAATAATCGTACAATCGGAATTGTCACTTCTGAAGACGGTTTGAAAAAATATCGTGTGACGGTACAGTGGATTGCAGATAAAGGATGGAAAGCTGAACAAATCGATGTCTTAAAAACATTGGATGGCACATATTAAAACATAAAAAAATCCTGTAGTTCTTGACGACTACAGGATTTTTTGTATATCGTATAGAAGATAGAATTTGAAAGGTGGAACCACTTATTATGAAAATCGCAGTAATCGGCGCAATGGAAGAGGAAGTAGAACTTTTACGCGCAACGTTAGAAAACACAACAACAGAAACAATCGCAAATAGCGAATATACACAAGGCACCTATAAAGATAAAGATGTTATTTTATTAAAATCAGGTATTGGCAAAGTGAATGCGGCAATGTCGACAACGATTTTACTTGAAAAATATCAACCAGATGTGGTCATCAATACAGGATCAGCAGGCGGCTATGATGAAAATCTTGATGTGGGTGCTATCGTCATTTCGGATGAAGTACGTCATCATGACGTAGATGCAACTATTTTTGGCTATGAAATGGGTCAAGTACCACAAATGCCTGTAGGCTTTAAAGCAGATGCTCGTTTAATGGAAGTTGCAGAGCAGGCCGTAGCAGAAGTTGGAGAACACCAATCAGCCACAGGATTAATTACAACAGGGGATTCATTTATGAATGACCCTGTACGCGTTGAAACAGTACGTAACTACTTCCCAACAATGAAAGCTGTTGAAATGGAAGCGGCAGCAGTTGCGCAAGTATGCTATCAATTCGCAACACCATTTGTTGTTATTCGTGCATTGTCAGATATTGCAGGGAAACAATCAGATATTAGCTTTGATGAATTTTTAACGATTGCTGCAAAACATTCAACACAAGTTGTATTAAAAGCAATAGAAAAAATGTAATTTAAAAAGGAAAGAATCGCGATTGTGCGATTCTTTTTTTTATGTAAAAAAGCACGATGGATTTATCCATCGTGCTTACATTTTGTCCACTATATTTTTTTTAGCTGAAAATTTGCAACCATTGTATAAGATAGTACAAGGAAAATAACCAAGTAAACTCCTGGATTGATAAATGGTGCAATCAAGAATGAAGCGGTTAAAATAACACCTGCTGCAGTAATAGGTAATCCCGTGAAACAACCATTTGCTTCAGTGACATTGAAGCGCGCAAGACGAAATGCGCCGCATACAATATATAATACGGCTGCAATCATACCTACAGGACCTAGTTGGAATAATACATATGAATATAATAATAAGGCCGGAGCGACACCGAATGAGATAATATCACTCATTGAGTCAAGTTGTTTACCAAGTTCAGATTCTTGGTTGAATTTTCGAGCGATTTTCCCATCGTAGCGGTCCAACAGCGCTGCAATGAAAATATAAAGGACGGCATGACTATAGGCTTCGTTAAACGTTGCCATAATCGAGGCACCACCGAATGAAATATTACATAAAGTAACAATATTCGCTAGTTGTGACTTTACTTTTTTTATAGTCTCATCGACTCTTTGGAGTAAAAACATAAATTATGCTCCTTTATTTTCTTATAGCTTTATTATACTGTTAGTTAAGAAACCAAACAGATAACAAGGGAGTTTAAACTAGATGCTTAAAGAAAAAGTATACCGCACTATGATCGAACTAACAAATAACAAAATAACATCAAAAATGCTTCAACATATAATGACGAGCCGTATTAGCAAAAGTTTCATTCCATCATATAAACAATTCTACAGAATTGATATAACAGAAGTTTCAAAAGAATTAGATGAATTTCCAACTTTACAAACATTTTTCACAAGAAAATTAATGACAGAAGCACGCCCAATTGCCTCAAATGAAATTGTTAGCCCAGTAGATGCAAAAATCGAATCTTTTGGAAATATTACAGTACAGCAAAAATTTAGGGTGAAAGGGAAAAATTATTCTCTTCAAGATTTATTAGGGAAAGAAGAACATGCGAAACGCTATGAAGAGGGGCAATTTATTGTCTTTTATTTAAGTCCAGCAGATTATCATCGTATACATAGTCCGTTAGATGCGACCGTACTTCGTCAGTATGTGCTTGGTAATCATTCTTATCCAGTGAATCAATTAGGTTTAACATATGGAAAGCAACCGCTATCGCATAATTATCGACTTGTTACGGAATTAAGCGCGACATGTGGAAACGCTGCATTTATTAAAGTGGGTGCAATGTTTGTTAATTCAATTAAACTGACAAATACGACAGAGCAATGGACAAAGGGCGAAGAAGTTGGTTATTTTGAATTTGGTTCGACAGTGATTATGCTATTTGAAAAAGATTGTGTAACATTCTTAAATAATGTTCAAAGGAACGCATCAATCCGAGTGGGTGAAGCGTTTGCGGATGTGTTATAATCGTTTAAGTAACTTGTTGCACAATGAATAATCGAAAAATGAGGGAAATAGTTTTGTATAAACGTTTTATGCCAAGAGAGTTTGTTGATTCTGTCTATGACGTGACACCTGAGAAATTACATGCTTTAGGAATTAGAGGGATTATTACAGACCTTGATAATACATTAGTAGAATGGGACCGCGCAGATGCCACGCCAGAATTAATGGCTTGGCTAAAGCTTATTCGTGATTCAGGCATTCAAGTGGTCATTGTGTCAAACAATAAAGAGGCACGTGTGAAGCATTTTGCAGCACCACTTGATTTACCGTACATTTTCCAAGCTAGAAAACCATTAACAAATGCTTTTCAGCGTGGTTTACAATTGATGAATCTACCATCACACCAAGTGTTGATGCTAGGAGACCAGATGATGACGGATATGCTTGGTGCGAATGCACTTCATCTGCATACAATTTTAGTGAAACCTGTCGCTCAATCAGACGGCCTTGTTACAAAATTAAACCGTCGCCTTGAACGTCGCGTATTTAATTATTTACGCAAAAAAGGTATTGAAACTTGGAGGGAAAAATAAATTATGAACGAAATGCCACACTGCATTGGTTGCGGCACGCAAATCCAAACGGAAGATTCAAAAGCACCTGGTTTTGCACCAGCATCTGCTTTAGAAAAAGAAGAAATTATTTGCAAACGATGCTTCCGTTTAAAAAATTATAATGAATTACAACCAGTCGCATTAACAGATGATGACTTCTTACGTATTTTAAATGGCCTTGGTACACAAAAAGGATTGATTGTGAAAATTGTAGATATCTTCGACTTTAACGGAAGTTGGTTGCCAGGCTTACACCGTTTTGTAGGGAATAATCCGGTACTCTTAATCGCGAATAAAGTCGATTTATTACCAAAATCAATTAATCCTAAAAAAGTTGTTAACTGGCTTCGTCAAGAAGCAAAACAACTTGGTTTAAAACCAATTGATGTCTTACTCGTATCTGCTCACAAAGGGACAGGCATTGAAGAAGCAATGACAAAAATTGAAGAATATCGTCGCGGTGAAGATGTCTATGTAGTTGGCTGTACGAATGTAGGAAAATCAACATTCATTAACCGTATTATCAAACAAGCAACTGGACAAGGAGATATTATTACAACATCATACTTCCCAGGTACAACACTTGATATGATTGAAATCCCATTAGATGATAAAAAAGCAATTTTTGATACACCTGGGATTATTAATCATCACCAAATGGCACACTATATTGATCCGTCAGAGTTAAAATATATTATGCCGAAGAAAGAAATTAAACCGAAAACATTCCAATTAAATGCAGAACAAACGTTATTTATTGGCGCGTTAGCACGTTTTGATTTTATTCAAGGAATGCGTTCAAACTTTACTGTGCACATTGCGAATGACTTAAACATTCACCGTACGAAGTTAGAAAATGCAGATGAACTTTATGCAACACATAAAGGGGGGCTTCTTGCGCCACCAACGAAAGAGTTTATCGAGCAATTACCAGAACTAGTGCGTCATGAATTTTCAATCAAAGAAGGAAAAACAGATATCGTATTTTCTGGTCTTGGTTGGATTACAATTCAAAATCCAGATGTTGTCATTGCAGCACATGCACCAGCTGGCGTAGAAGTAATGGTTCGTCCGTCACTTATTTAGGGGGAATTAATGTGAAAAAATGGTATGCAGTCATTGGGAATCCGATAGAACATTCACTGTCACCACTTATGCATAATACGTGGATGACAGTGGAAGAACGTGATGCGGCGTATTTACCGCTACATGTACTACCGGAAAATTTAGAGCAGGCATTTACAGGGATGAAAGTTTTAGGCATTAGTGGTTTTAATATTACGATTCCACATAAGGAAACGATTCTTCCACTATTAGATGAACTAGATCCATTAGCTAAGAAGATGGGGGCTGTTAATACAGTCGTTCGTCTCGAAAATGGTCAGTATAAAGGATATAATACCGATGGACTTGGCTTTGTGAAATCGTTAGAAGATGCGGTAGGTACACAGCATAAGAACAAACGTCTATTAATCATTGGTGCAGGTGGGGCTTCACGAGGAATTTGTTTTGCACTCGTACAGGAGGGCTATACAAATATTGCAATTGCTAATCGTACTGTATCGAAGGCACAAGCAATTTGTAATGAACTTGACACAAATGCAGAAGCATTGTCATTAGATGAAGCGGCAACACAACTTGGTGAATTCGATATTATCGTACAAACGACTTCTGCAGGACTTAATCATAGCGAATTTGCGCTGCCATTATCGCTCGAAAATTTATCTAAGACTGCAATTGTCGCGGATATTGTGTATAATCCATTAATGACCCCATTTTTAGCACAATCAAAAGAAAAGGGAGCCACGGTCGTGACAGGATTAGGCATGTTTATCCATCAAGGAGCACTTGCCTATAGTTACTGGACTGACGTGTATCCCAAAGCAGCCGTCGTAGAGGACGTTCTGCTCGCAAATTTAGGAGGAAACAAATAGATGTTAACAGGTAAACAAAAACGATTTTTACGTGCGGAAGCGCACCATTTAGACCCGATTTTCCAAGTAGGTAAAGGCGGCGTCAATGAAGCACAATGCGAACAAATTCGCCAAGCATTAAATGCACGCGAATTATTAAAAGTGCGTATTTTAGATAACTGCGAAGATGACAAAAAAGTTGTTGCAGCAGAATTAGTAGAAGGCACAGATGCAGAATTAGTACAATTAATCGGCTTAACAGTCGTATTATATAAACAAGCGTCAAAACGTGAAAACCGTAAAATCGAATTACCACACGCGTAAGGATGATGGTTATGAAGAAAATTGGTCTATTAGGTGGTACATTTAATCCGCCCCATATTGCTCATTTAATAATGGCAAATGAAGTCGCCGACCAGCTTGGACTTGATGAAGTGCGCTTTATGCCAAATGCTGTACCTCCACATAAAATAAAGCAAGGTGATGCGACTGCAGAAGAACGCCTCGAAATGACGAGGCTTGCGATTGCGGACAATCCCCGTTTTAAGCTTGAGCCTTTTGAAATCGAGCGCGGTGGAGTCTCGTATACATTTGAAACGATGACATTGTTAATGCAACGTGAAGCGGATGTAATGTTTTACTTTATCATTGGTGGAGATAGTATTGATGCACTTGGCACATGGTATCATATAGATGAGCTTATGAAAATTGTGCATTTTGTCGGGGTACAACGTCCTGGTTTTTTTGGCGAGACGACATATGATGTGGAGCTCGTTGAAGCACCTCTAATAGACCTTTCTTCAACGATTATTCGCGAGCGCCTACAAACGGGAAAAACCGTGCGCTATTTACTGCCAGAAGCAGTGGAACAATATATTCGAGAGGAAGGATTATATGGAACGCGTTAATTTACTTGCCGCGATGAAAGACCGTATGCCTGAGAAACGTTATATTCACACAATTGGCGTAACAGACACAGCAATGGCTCTAGCGGAGCAATTCGGACAAAATCCGAAAAAAGCGGAAATTGCAGCAATTTTACATGATTCATGTAAATATGCAGACCGCGAATGGATGAAGCAAACAATTATTGAGCAGAAAATGGATCCAACTTTATTGGTATATCATCATGAATTATGGCATGGACCAGTAGGTGCTTATGTAGCGAAACAAGAGTTTGGTGTAGAAGATGAAGATATGCTCAATGCGATTCGTTTTCATACAACAGGTCGAATAGGAATGAGCGATTTAGAAAAGATTATCTATATTGCAGACATGATTGAACCAAATCGTAAATTTCCAGACGTCGATATGTTGCGTGAAGCATCAAAATCAATGGAGTTAAATGACTTAATGATTACATGTCTTAGTCATTCCATTCAATTTTTGATGTCTAAACACCAACCTGTTTTTCCAGATTCATTTAATTGTTACAATGATTTATTGCTAACTAAGAAGGGAATTTAACAATGACACACAAACTTTTAGATACAGTTTTTAAAGCAGTAGATGACAAACGCGCCGAGGATATCGTCGTATTAAATATGCAAGGTATTTCTTTACTATCAGATTATTTCTTAATCTGTACAGGTAGTTCTGAACGTCAAGTTCAAGCAATCGCTCGTGAAGTAAAAGAGCAAGCAGAAAAATCAGGGCATGAAGTTAAACGTATGGAAGGTTTTGACGCAGGTCGCTGGGTATTAGTTGATGCAGGCGATGTTGTTGCGCATATTTTCCACAAAGATGAACGTAGCTACTACAACTTAGAACGTTTATGGGGCGATGCACCAGAAACATTCGTCGCAACTGATTCAAATGAGTAATAGCTATGGTCGTTTTGCAGAAGTGTATGATGCGTTAATGACAGATATTCCGTATGCAACATATGTGGAATGGGTTAAAGAGCATGCACCGGCTGCAAACAATCAAAATTTACTAGATATTGGTTGTGGTACAGGCGTAATGGCTGTTGAATTTGCCAAAGCAGGATACAATGTAAGTGGCTTGGATTTATCAGAGGAAATGTTGATGATTGCAAGTGAACGCTGCTATGAGGAAAATGTGAATGTTTTCTTCGTATGCCAATCGATGGATGAATTAGATGGATTTAATGACCTGGATGTCGTGACAATTCCAATTGATTCATTAAACTATGTGCCAGAACAACGAGCGGTAGAACAAACATTTACACATGTATATGAAGCATTAAAAACAGGTGGTCACTTGTTCTTTGATGTCCATTCACTTTATAAAATGGATGAAATTTTCATGGATAGCCCATTCACATACGATGATGGAGACATTACGTATTTATGGGATACTGAGCCAGGTGAAGCGGCTCATTCTGTTAAGCATGATATGTTATTTTATGTTGTGACAGCTGATGGAACGTATGAACGTTTCGAGGAACAACATTATCAACGTACGTATGCGATTGAAACGTACATGACAATGTTACAACAAGCTGGTTTTACGAATATAACGGTGACAGCAGATTTTACTGATGAAGCACCGGCTATTGATTCAGAAAGAATTTTCTTTCATTGTGTAAAATAAACTTGTAAAAATTAGAAAATATTGTATATTGGAATTAGCTTCTATGAATGCCGAAAGAAAGGTGTGAAGCTAATTCCTTTTTTTATGCAAAATAAAAAATATTTTTTAATTGGCAGCGTTGTTTTAGTTGCCATCCTTTTCTATTTCTTCAAACAATCATCTACGGAACACACAACCCCTTTAGAACCTATCGAACAACTCTCAACTACTTCTAACGAACAAGTTTTATCTAAAACATCAGAATCTACTACTCAGACATCTATTCAAACAACAATAGCCATCGATGTTAAGGGCGCTGTCAAAAATCCAGGCGTTTATACTGTAAATGCAGAAGACCGCGTATACGACGCGATAATAGCTGCAGGTGGCTATAAAAACAATGCGGATTCTAAAACGATTAATCATGCGGCACATGTACAAGATGAAATGGTCATTTATGTGCCAAAACGGGGAGAAGAGATAGAAACACCTACTGTAGCGATTACATCACAGTCTACAGAACCACAATCTTCAACAACCGCCGTTAACATTAATACGGCAGACGAAGCAGGCTTGCAAACGATTAATGGAATTGGGCCTGCAAAAGCAAAAACAATTATTCAATATCGTACAGAAAATGGTCCTTTTCAAAGCATTGATGATTTGAAAAAAGTTTCAGGTTTTGGTGATAAAACTGTTGAACGTTTGAGACCTCTTGTTACTGTACAATAGTCTGACCTCTTGTAAAACCATTGACGTCAAAAAGAGTCAAAGGATAAACTAGACAGTAGGACATCATTAGGAGGCATTCATATGGAGCGTATTACATGGGATCAATTTTTTATGGCACAAAGTCATTTATTAGCGCTACGTAGCACATGTACACGTCTAGCAGTAGGTGCGACAATTGTGCGTGATAAACGAATTATTGCAGGGGGCTATAACGGTTCGATATCAGGAGATGACCATTGCATCGATAAAGGATGCTATGTGGTTGATAATCATTGTGTAAGAACAGTTCATGCAGAGACCAATGCATTATTGCAATGTGCAAAATATGGTACACCAACAAATGGCGCCGATTTATATGTAACGCATTTCCCTTGTTTACCTTGTACGAAATCAATTATTCAATCAGGTATTAAAAATTTATATTATGCAAAAGACTATAAAAATAATACGTATGCGATTGAACTGTTTAAACAAGCAGGTGTTAATGTTGTACATGTACCATTTGATGAACGTAAGATTGACTTCTTAAGCGATGAAAAAGTCACGTTATACCTTTCATTACTCAACGAGCTGCGCGATAAAGGAGCAACGTCAGAAGAATTGGCACCTTATGAACAGAAGGTGGAGCAATTATTTGGCAAACACATTTTAGAAACGAAGTAATTTATTTGGCTTTGGCAACATTATTAGCGACAGTAGCCGCTTCGGTGTCGCCAAAGCTTTTTTTGATTTTTATTCCCTACGTCATTTTCCTTATTTGGCGTCGTCACAATACGTTATTTCTAATAACGCTACTTCTTTTAATACTTTTAATAGCTTGGCGTACACATACGACCTCACAGCTACCTACAACCCTCCCATCAACCATTCAACTAACATTTCAAGATAATACAAAAATCAACGGTCGCACGCTTCGTGGCTTTGCAATGTCCGAATACGGTCGAGTTTATGTGGCATATGCGATAGAGAGTGCAAAACAAAAAGAACAACTTGAAAATACAGCACTAGCAGGTCTAACAATTCACGCAAAAGGGAAACTAACAGAACCGAATAAGCCATTGCATCGCTACCAATTTTCAATGATAGATTATTTAAAAAGTCAGCATGCTATCGGTATATATGACATTGAGGATTTTAATGTTATTCGCTATAAAACAGGAATTATGACAAAGCTTGGAAGGTATCGTTATACACTTTTAAAACATATTGATGAAACTTTTCCGGAATCGCTACAAGCGGAGGCAAAGGCTTTATTATTTGGTGATCAGCGGGATATCGATTCGGATTTATCTCGTGCTTATCAAGTATTAGGCATTACGCATTTATTTGCAATTTCTGGTCTTCATATTGCGTTATTAGGAGGAGCATTTTATCAGCTTTTACTTTTTTGTGGTTTGCGTCTTCATCATGCAAAAATAATTTTGCTCATAGCTTTGCCAATTTATGCAGTTCTTGCAGGGAGTTCAGCATCTGTCTGGCGTTCGGCAGCTATGACGATGGTTGTCGTATTATTACAGCTTAGACAAACTAAATTAACTGCTGCAGATGCATTATCATTAACTTTTATTGGATTTGTTCTCTATAATCCAAGTGTAATTTATCAAGTAGGATTTCAGCTGTCTTATTTGGCTACAGTCGCGCTTATTTATTCAACAAAAATTTTAATGACAAGTCATTGGCTAAAAAATGCTTTCTTTTTAACCTTTGTATGTCAGATGCTTGTTTATCCGCTTCTGTTACATCATTTTTATGAACTTAGTTTATCCTCGTTTTTTGTTAATATTCTGATGGTGCCTTTATTTTCATTTATTGTGTTGCCACTTAATATCTTTTTTTTGATGCTGTCGTATCTATCGCCACAGTTAAACGCGCTGTTTTTAAGTATTTATGAGCCTCTACGCGAACACTTAACGACGTTTTTACTTTGGATGTCAAAACAGCCTTATCAACTTTGGCAACCGGGTAAACCAGATATGCTGTGGTTGGGCATTGCGATGGTTGGAGTATTTATTCTTTTTTTGGCATTCGAAAAAAAACGCTATATTATAGTTAGTTGTACCATATTAATTCCTGTCATGATGCTTGAAATAAATCCATTATTAAATGATGAGCTTCGTATTACGTATTTAAGTGTTGGACAGGGAGATTGTACGATTATTGAATTGCCGCATCGTCAAGGTGTTTATGTCATTGATGTAGGTGGTGTATTACGTTTTCAAGATGAAGCATGGAAAACGAGTGATTCGCCGTATGAAGTTGGGCGACAAGTCGTCGTTCCCTATTTAAAAGGAAGAGGACTTACCACAATTGATACGCTTATTTTGACACATGCAGATGCTGATCATGTAGAAGGAGCAGAGGAAGTCATGCAATCGCTTCGAGTGAAGGAAGTGCATATTACACCGAATTCTTCACAAAAAGCAGTTATGAAAGATGTTATGGATGAAGCATTGCGTCAACATATTCCTGTACGAGAAAGAATGGCGGGTTATACTTTTAACAAAGGAGAGGTGGTTTTTTCGTATATTTGGCCACGTGATACGACGTATGAAGGAAATAATGATTCACTGGTGCTAAAAGTGTCGAAAGGCGCATTTTCAACGCTTTTAACAGGCGATATTGAAATAGAAGGGGAATCACAGCTTCTTGATGATAAAACGCTTCATACAACCATTCTATCGCCAGGTCATCATGGCTCGAAAACGTCAAGCTCAGAAGCATTTTTACAAACAACGCAGCCGCAGCTTGCTATTTTTTCAACAGGTATTAATAATCGCTATGGTCACCCTGCGCAAGAAATTCGAGCGCGTTTTGACGCAAATTCAATTCCAACGTTAAATACAGCAGAGGATGGAACGATAGAGGTGATTGTGAAAGACTCTTGGTATGTGTTAACGAATCGTTAATTTGTATGATTTTCGATATAAGCAATAGAGGAAGGTGACTGTGGGCATTTTTTTTGTGTATACTTAACGTATTATAGGAGTTGGTTATATGTTTCAAAAAGTATGGAAAGAAATCACAAACGGGCATATCGCACCTGTCTACATTATTGTTGGCGAAGAGACATATTTTATCGACGAAACGCTGCGTCGATTGAAAGATAAATTAGCAGAACAAGGCGAACTTGATATTATGAATTATGATTTAGAAGAGCATCTTGTGGATGAAGTAATCGATGAAGCAGATACAATCCCATTTTTCTCCGATAAAAAGTTAGTGATTGCAAAAAATGCTTCTTTTTTAAAGGCAACGGAAAAAGGGAAAGAGAAACTGAATCATGATTTAAAGAAATTAGAGCGTTTTTTGCAGTTTCCATCAGATACCTCTGTAACAGTGTTTATTGCACCATATCCCAAGTTGGATGAACGTAAAAAAATAACGAAACAGATGAAAGAACATGCACTTTATTTATTTGCTGAAACACCAAAAGAACGCGATCTGGCTATCTGGCTGAAAAATGAAGTAACTAATCGTAATGCGATGATATCAGATGCGGCAATTGCGCAACTGATTGAAATGGTTGGGATGGATATGCTACAACTACGTTCAGAAATTGATAAACTAGCATTGTATACAGCAAATTCAAATGAATTGATTGAACCACCATTAGTAGAAGAAATGGTCGCCAAAACACTTGAACAAGATGTTTTTAAACTGCTGAATGCGTATATCCGAGGAGACAAAACGACTTCTTTAGCAACTTATCATGATTTATTGCGACAAAAAGAAGAACCGATTGCGCTTGTAGCATTAATATCATCTCAAGTGCGCTTAATGTCTAACGTGTATTATTTACTGACAAAGGGGTATCACCCACAACAAATTTCAAAACAATTGAAAGTAAACCCGTATCGCGTGAAGCGAATTGTTGAAGAACGAGGGCATATTGGCGACCAACAATTGCTTGATGCCCTTTATGGTTTAGGTGAAGTAGATTTACAATTAAAAACAATGAGTGGCAATCGTGCGCGATTTTTAGAGTTTTTCTTGATGAAACCGATTGGATATAATATAAAATAAAAGAAAAAAGACGTTCCGATCGGAACGTCTTTTTTCTTTCTATATTATATAGAATTAAGCTTTTTTCATTAAACGAGCTTTTGTACGTGAAGCAGCGTTTTTGTGGATTAAGCCTTTTGAAGCAGCTTTATCTACAGATTTAACTGCAGCTGTTAATAATTCAGCAGCGTTTTCGTCTTTAGCAACTAAAGCAGTTTCAGCTTTTTTGATTGCAGTACGCATAGCAGATTTAACTTGTACGTTAGCAGCATTCGCTTTTTCTGCAACTTTAACGCGTTTGATAGCAGATTTGATGTTTGGCATGAAATTCACCTCCTAGGATAAATCGAGATGAGCAAAATTCTCAACTTGTGTCTGTATCTAATACAACAAGCATTATTATAGCAAAGCAAGTTATGTAAATGCAAGAGAGAAATGCAAAGAATATTTACTTGACAGAAAAAAAGTGCATTTTTTTTAAGAATTTCGTAGGAAATGCACGGAATATTGCCAATGTACTACTGCGACTGCTATAATTCTAGTAGTTTAAATAGGAGTGAAAATAAATGAATCGACAAGAACTATTAGATAGACAATCACATATTCGTAACTTTTCTATCATCGCGCATATCGACCATGGTAAATCGACGCTTGCCGATCGTATTTTAGAAAAAACTGAAGCACTAACATCTCGTGAAATGAAAAATCAATTATTAGACTCAATGGATTTGGAACGAGAACGAGGAATTACAATTAAGTTAAATGCCGTGCAATTGAACTACAAGGCAAAAGATGGTCAAGAATATACAATGCATTTAATCGACACACCAGGACACGTCGATTTTACGTATGAAGTATCACGTAGTTTAGCTGCTTGTGAAGGCGCTATTTTAGTTGTAGATGCTGCACAAGGTATTGAAGCTCAAACATTAGCCAATGTTTATTTAGCACTTGATAACGATCTTGAAATTTTGCCCGTTATCAATAAAATCGACTTACCTTCTGCAGATCCAGAACGTGTACGTCAAGAAGTAGAAGATGTTATCGGTCTTGATGCATCAGAAGCAGTATTAGCTTCTGCAAAAGCAGGGATTGGTATTGAAGATATTTTAGAGCAAATCGTAGAAAAAGTTCCAGCACCAGAAGGAGACCCGGAAGCACCATTACAAGCATTAATCTTTGACTCTGTTTATGATGCCTACCGCGGTGTAATTATTTCTATTCGTATCGCAGAAGGAACTGTAAAACCAGGCGATACAATTCGTATGATGGCGACAGGTGCCGAGTTCGAAGTTATAGAAGTAGGTGTGCATACCCCAAAAATGACGCCACGTGACTTCCTTACAGTAGGGGATGTAGGCTATTTAACAGCCTCTATTAAAAATGTAGGTGATACGCGTGTCGGTGATACAGTCACTTCTGTTATCAATGCAGCAGCAGAGCCATTACCAGGATACCGTCGACTAAATCCAATGGTTTACTGTGGATTATATCCAATTGATACTGCAAAATATAATGATTTACGTGAGGCATTAGAAAAATTAGAGTTAAATGACTCAGCCCTTCAATATGAACCAGAAACATCACAAGCATTAGGTTTCGGTTTCCGCTGTGGTTTCTTAGGCTTACTACACATGGAAATTATTCAAGAGCGTATTGAACGTGAATTTAATATTGATTTAATTACAACGGCACCATCTGTAATTTATCATGTACAAATGACAGATGGCGAAGAAGTTCAAGTAGCGAATCCATCTGAAATGCCAGATCCACAAAAGATTCAGCAAATCGAAGAGCCTTATGTAAAAGCAAATATCATGGTTCCAAATGATTATGTTGGTGCTGTTATGGAAATTTGCCAGCGTAAACGTGGGAATTTCTTAACAATGGATTATATTGATACGACACGTGTTAATATTTTCTATGAAATGCCATTATCTGAAATTGTATATGATTTCTTCGACCAATTAAAATCGTCAACAAAAGGCTATGCATCATTCGACTATGAAATGATTGGCTATCAACCTTCGAAACTTGTGAAGATGGATATTTTATTAAATGCTGAACAGGTTGATGCATTAAGCTTTATTGTACACCGTGACTTTGCATATGAACGAGGTAAAGTAATTGTTGATAAGCTACGTGAGTTAATCCCACGTCAGCAATTTGAAGTGCCAATTCAAGCAGCAATCGGAAATAAAATTGTTGCGCGTTCAACAATTAAAGCGATGCGTAAAAACGTATTAGCAAAATGCTACGGCGGCGATATTTCACGTAAACGTAAACTTCTTGAGAAACAGAAAGAAGGTAAAAAACGTATGAAACAAGTTGGCTCAGTAGAAGTTCCACAGGAAGCGTTCATGGCTGTTCTTAAAATGGACGATGATCAACCGAAAAAATAATTAAAAATATGAAGAAGACCTTTCGTAAGGGGGTCTTCTTTTTTACTTTAAAATTTACCAATAAAGAAATAATTGTTAACCTAAAATACCTATATTTTTTTAAGTTTTAATAAGTGATTTTATAATTAAGTAATAAGTAGTTAGTTTTATATTGTTAGTTTTAATTTTTAAAAATATAATAGTTCTAAAAAATATTTTTATGTAAAAAAAGTAAAAATACATTCATTTTATAGCAATTTACAAAGGAATATAACAAATTGGGTTTTGATTTCCTTATTTTAGTTTAACTAAAGAATATAGAAAGAAGATAAAGAGGTGGATTTATGCAGCAATATAAATTATTTGGGAAAAGAACATTCGACCTAATATTTTCACTTCTTGCGCTCCCATTTTTAGTACCTATTTTCTTGCTGGCGGTTATTGTGATTTTAGTAAACGATGGACGTCCTGTTTTTTTTAAACAACAGCGAGTTGGTAAAAAAGGAAAAATATTTACAATGTGGAAATTTAGAACAATGTATACAAATCAATTGGGCTTACCGGTTAATTCAGAAAATCGGAGTTCTTGGTCAAATGGTATCCCAGATACATTCGTGTTCAAAAATAGTTTAGAAGATCCGCGCATTACAAAAGTAGGGAAGTGGTTGCGTAAAACGAGTATTGATGAGCTTCCACAAGTGTTAAATGTTTTAAAAGGAGAAATGAGTATTGTAGGTCCACGTCCTGAGACACCTAGCTATGCATTCTATTATTCACCTTATCAAACAAAACGCTTAGATGTAAAACCTGGTATAACTGGTTGGGCACAAGTTAATGGGCGTTCTACTATTAATCATGGACAAAAAATTGAATTTGATCGTTATTATGTAGAACATTTTAATTTTAAGATGGATGTGGAGATTGTACAAAAAACGATTATGCAAGTTATTAAACGGAAGGGGGCGTATTAACGGATGAAAACGCTAGAACCTCCCTATTCATTACAAGAATTGTTACTAGTACTATGGCGTAAAAAATGGCTTATTCTTTTAATTACAATTTTAGGAATTGTCTTAGGGTATGTTATTTCTACTCAAATGAAACCTAAGTATGAGGCGACGACAGAAATTTTAATTGAGACAGATAAAAGCGACAATCTATTGTATACGCAAAATATGATGGAGACATATCGCGAAGTTTTAACAAGTAGTGCGTTAATTAAGAAAGTAAATGAGCAAGGAAATTTTGATTTAACAACAAATGAGTACAATGAACAAGTGAAAATTACGATGATTAACACGTCACAACTAATTACGATTACAGCGAAAGCAGATAATGAGCTGGAGCCTGTAAAACTAGTTAATAAAATTGCGACAGTGTTCAAAAAAGAATTGACGAATTATTCAAAAATTAATACAGCACTTGTGCTAAATCCAGCGACACAAAGTACATCGAATCAAGATAGTACATTTAACGAATTAGTAAGCATTTTAATTGGTGGCGTAATTGGTCTCCTGTTAGCAATTTGTTATTGTCTACTGCGAGAGATTTATAGCACAAAGGTAGATACGGAAACAAATGTGCAACGTCTGAATGTGCCTTTACTTGCTAAAGTTACAAAGAAGGACTCAGCTCAACAGTGGCTTTATCATATAGCGGCGCTAATTCAAGGAGAAGTAAAATTGGGTAAAAAAACCGTTTTATTATTAAATTCGGCAAAGGAAGAGAGCGGTTATTTACAACAACTTAGCCAATTATTAGCGCAGCATAAGCAGGTAGTTGTATTAAAGCAAATAGAAGGGAATGCCCACTTTGTTAAAACAAATGAAGGCGAGCCCGATGCATTCATCTATAGTACGGCAACACCATTCTCTGCATTACAACAAAAATACAATGAGTTAGAACAACAGTACGATATTGTACTCGTTGAAACATCACAGTTAGATAGCGCAGAAACGATGTTAGTGGCCTCTAATCAAACACAGTTTATTTATTGCGTTGATGCGAAAAAAACCACTTTAAAGCAAGCGAAATCCATTTTAAAAAAGGTCGTTCAACTGAAGATGCATCGTTTAGGAATCGTCATTGCGAAGTAGGGGGAGCTGACTATGAAGAAGTGGTTGCAGAAGCAAATGAAGCATCGTTTTATTCGTGCGTTATCTGTATTAGTTGCTGGTTCAGCAGTTTCAAGCATCATTCTGCTCTGCATCACACCCGTTTTAACGAGACTGTATACACCGGAAGATTTTGGGGTATTGTCCATTTTTACGTCGATTTTATATGTGTTGATGATTATTGTCTCGTTGCGTTATGAAGCGGCTCTTGTGTTGCCAAAAGAAAAAAGGCGGCGCTGGCTTTATTATTCATTGCAAATGCTAGTACATTTATCGTAGCAGGAATCGTTATTTTACTTCTTGTGACGACCCCTTTTACGACTTGGATTGGCATTGGTGAAACGCATTCATTCTTTTGGATTTTAGGGCTGAGCTTATTATTTGTAGGCATTTTCCAATCGATGAATAATTGGGCATTGCGTTATGAGCAGTACGACGTTATTAATCGAGCAAAAATTTCGATGAATACCGGACAAGGTTTTGGACAATTAGTATTTGGGTTTTTAAATATTGGTGTCATCGGCTTATTGCTCGGAGAAATGCTGGGGCGGTTAACAGGCATGATACAGTATGTACGCTATTATAAAAAAGATTTACAACAAGCGAATCATACAACGTTTCATCAGGCGAAAGAAATACTTGTACGCTATAAAAAATTTCCACTTATATCAAGCATTTCAAATGTTATTTATAGCGTTGCTGTTAATTTACCGGCATTATTTCTAGCGGCTTATTTTGATGTTGCTACAGCAGGTTTTTATTATCTGGCACAAAAAATTTTAACAGTGCCAGAAAATCTTGTTGGGTTTTCCGCAACACAAGTTTATCTATCACAAGCTGCCAAAATGATGCAAGAAGGACAAGATTTAAAGAAACATTGCTTAGAGACAGTGAAGCATCTATTTATTATCGCATTTGTTATTATCGCTAGCATCGATATTTTAGCACCAATTGGTTTTACATTTTTCTTTGGTCATGGTTGGGATACGACGGTAACATTTATTCAAATACTATCATTAATGTATTTCACAAAAATGGTGTTACAACCAATTAATGGCGTTTTCCAAGTATGTGAGGCTTTTTATATGCAAATTACTGCAGAGTCCATTCGCCTTGTGTTTATTATTTTGGCATTGTTTTTTGCATCCACCCATAAAATGACGCATTTTGAAGCGCTTTGGATGATTAGTATTATGACAACATTAGGCTATATTGTATGTGCCATCTTTGCGTGGCAAGTGATGAATAAGGCAGGTGATAAGCGTGACAACGTTATCAACAACTCAGAACAGCGTGAAATCTGATCGGATGATTATGCTATGTTTAATCATTAGCATGCTAACAAGCTCCTATGTTGTCATGGAACCTGCACCAACAGATTTATTGTTAATTTTGGCAACCATCCTCGCTATTCTTTTAAAGCGCTTGTATGTTTCAAAAGAAACGTTACTTGGTACGTTATTTTTAGTTGGTTTTATTGTCGCAAATTTTATTTCAACATGGATGGCATATGAAGCAATAGACGGCATAAGTTATTTTGTGATCACACTATATTTAATTATTACATGGTCTGGTGTAGTCGGGTTTGGTGAAATTTATCGAACACGTTTAGCAGAACAATTAATGACTTTTTATACAATAGGAGCTCTTATCACAGCACTTGTGGCGCTTAGTGTTTACTTTGGTATTATGCCAGGTAAACCTGATTGGTTTTTATTTGAGCGTATTAAAATGTTCTTTAAGGACCCAAATGTTTTTGGCCCTTATTTTGTTCTTCCAGCGGTGTATATGCTAGGGCTTTTAGAACAAAGACATCGAGCGCTATATTTCGTGCTATTAATAATTTTTGTTGGAGCCGTGTTGATTAGTTTTTCTCGCGCTGCTTGGTTAAATCTTGCTATTGCTGTTTTTATATTTTATATTTTACCGCGGGCTAAAGAGGCTAATTGGCGCAGAGGTATTAGCGTTTATTTAACATTAGTCGTACTTGCTGGTGTACTAGTGATTTTGAAAAATCAAACATTGTTGACGCAATTTACAGAGCGTGCTTCTTTACAAAAATATGATAATGAACGTTTTGCGTCACAGGAAGCAGCTTGGCGTGGCGGTGTTATCTCGCCACTCGGCAGTGGTCCTGGGCAGTCAGAAGTGTTACTAGCTATAGCACCACATAATGTTTATGCCCGGATCTTTTTTGAAAATGGCTTGTTAGGGATTTTGACATTGCTACTATTTTTAATTACAACACTCATAGTGTGTGTGCGTAAATTTCACTCGGTGCGTTTTGGTTATATTTATCGTATCTGCTTTGCGGTCATAGTTGGGCACATTATTAATGGCTTTTTTATTGATACGCTACACTGGCGCCATTTCTGGGTTGTACTTGCATTAGCGTGGATACCATTAGGAGGAGAGAATAATGAAAATCATTCAGATGATCACACGCATGGACGTATTAGGGGGCGCTCAAACACATCTCATGAATTTGAGTAGGATGTTGGCGAAAGATGGCCATGAAGTTTTTATTATGCATGGTGGGAAATTACATGAAGCGTATCGTATACAACACCCATATATTACTTTTATTACAGTCGTACATCTTGTACATCCGCTGCATCCAATTGAAGATGTAAAGGCTATACGTGAAGTACGACAGCGCTTTAGACTGTTGCGACCAGATATTGTTGCGCTACATTCTTCAAAAGCTGGAACAATTGGGCGTATAGCAGCAAAATCGATGCATGTTCCGAGTGTATTTACAGCACATGGATGGTCTTTCACTGAAGGCATTCCATGGAAAAAGCAACAACTCTATCGTTTAATTGAACAGGGACTGGCAAAGCGCACAGATGCAATTATAACTGTATCTAATTATGATGCTAATTTAGCAAGAAAGGCTCATATTCTTCCAAAGCACGGGTTACACGTTGTTCATAATGGCATTTTAAGTACCGAAAAACCATCTGCTGTTCGAAAGAAAAATATTGTGATGGTTGCACGTTTTCAATTACCTAAAAGACAGGATTTATTGTTACAAGCTTTTGCTCTTTTAGAAGATAAAGCAACGACATTAACGTTTGTTGGAGATGGTCCAACAAAAAAAGAAGTAGAAAAACTAGCTGACACACTTGGCGTAAAGGAACGAGTACTTTTTGCTGGTAATCAACAATCTGTTACAACGTATTTAGAAGAAGCTTCTATTTTCGTCTTAATGTCGAATTTCGAAGGGCTTCCAATCTCCATTATTGAAGCGATGGCAGCGGGTTTACCGATTATTGCCTCCGATGTAGGTGGGGTTCGTGAGCTTGTCACAGCAAATGAAAATGGTTTTCTTGTAGACAATGCATTATCAGAGTTGCAAGTATATTTAACAAAATTATTAGCAGATGAATCTTTAAGGTACACAATGGGAGAAAAAAGTCGGGTTTTATTTGAGCAAGCTTTTCAATTTGAAGCTACTTATGAAAAAACGATGAAAATTTATGAACAGGTGAGGTGCTAGGTATGTATGAATTTGAAGTTATCACAACACGTGAAACATGGGCACTCTATAAACATGAGTGGCAACAAATTATTGAGAACAATGGTGCGGATAATCCTTTTTTAGAATTTGATTTACTTGATACATGGTGGAAGCATGTAGGGAAAGCGCATCATGTAGAAATTCATTTATGTAAAAAAGATGGTGAAGTACAAGGGTTTTGGCCATTGCAGCGTATGGACACAAAGCAGGGAGAACACTATCGATTTATTGGTGATTTAGATTTGAACTATATGGACTTTATCATTCGAGAACATCAAAAACCGGAAATTATTCCAGTCTTCCTAGAACAATTATTAGCATCTGGAAATCCGGTCTTATTAGAACTTCGCGGGATAGAAGAAAATAGTTCAACTAATAAAGTATTAGAACATACATTTATAAAAGAACAGTATCTTTACAATTTTACACGCACCGTTTCACCGTATACGAGTTTAATTGAAAATCCTAGAGAATCCTATGCACCTGTTAATAAATCCGTATTAAAAAAACGAATTAAACGACTTGAAAAAGTGGGTGAGTTAAAGTTTCGTTATGCGACGGAAGATGATTTATCAGCAGTGTTTGCACTTTTTGATAAAAGGTGGCAAAAGAAAATGGATACAAGTGGATTTACTTCTCCAGAAAAACAAGCGTTCTTTAGAGCAATGATGCGCTATGATATTACAAAAGTTGAGGTGCTAGAGCTTGACGATACGTTGATAGGATTTAGTTATTGCTTTGCAAAAGGTTCACGCTTTGTTTGTTATTTACATTCCTTTGACGAAGATTATCGTCGTTTCGGAGCAGGAAATTTATTGGATTACTATATGACTATTCGACGTTATGAAGAAGGGATTGATATTTTAGATTTTAGTATTGGCTATGAAGATTATAAATATCGCTGGGCAACAAATAGTCAGTTTGTGCGAACATACTATATTGCAAATGCAGCAGGAAGGTCAATGTGGCAACGGAAAGCACTAGTAGGGAAATGTGTTGAAATAACAAAGAAATCATCGAAAATGGTGAGCTTTAAACGTAATACATTAGGAAAAGCGAATTATTGGTTACGAAATTATCGAGAATTACCGACGTATACACAAAATAATGTTTTTACGACAGATGTAGAATTGTATCGCTTGCCAGCTCGATCAATCAAACCGTTAAAAACTGCTAAAGAAGTTCCATTCCGTGAACTTCAAGGTACATTATCGTCTATTGAAATTGATTTATTATATCGACAATACCAATTTTATCGTGTGGGAGGAGCAGTCGTTCAAGTGAATGAACGTACATGTAAGGATGATGATTGGTATTACACTATTTTATTGAAAAAAGATGAACGCTATATTCCGAATTTGACGCTAAGCTATGCAGAGGATGTGGCACGGAATTTCAATGATAAAACGCTTTATACGAAAGTCGACGCTTCAAATGAATCTTTGAAAAATATTTTGAAGAATATTGGATTTACCCATGTGACGACAATGCATGTATCGAGATTTTTTAAACAGAAAAAAATGGTTTGTGATGATTTTGAGATAATTGATGCTACGAAAGTATCACTAACAAAGTGAGGTGAATGTCAGTGGTACAGCGACAAGGTACATTTGTTGTTTCGCTTGATTTTGAGTTAGGTTGGGGTGTACAAGATATTAATCGAGACGGCAATTACGACCAGAATATATTGGCAGTATACGATGTTGTGCCAAAAATGCTACAGCTTTTTGAAATGTATGAAATTCATGCTACATGGGCAACCGTAGGCGCGCTATTTGCAACGTCAATTGAGGATTTAAAGAAGTATATACCAGTGGAGAGACCGAGCTATGTAAAGAACTCATATAGTCCATACGAGTTAATTGATAAAGAACTTATTCATTCGAATGATGTTCGTTATTTTGGGTCATCACTTATTAAACAAGTGCTGGCAACACCAAATCAGGAAATGGGGACACATACATTTAGTCATTATTATTGTTTAGAAGAAGGTCAGACAGGAGCTCAATTTAAACAAGATTTAATAGCATCAATGGCCATTGCAAAAAGAAATTATACATCGATTATCTTTCCACGTAACCAAGCAAATACACATTACTTATCCATTTGTAAGGAACTTGGCCTACGCGTTTATCGAGGCAATCCAGCGCATGTTCTTTATACACCACATTGCCATCAAAGTGGCTGGAAATGGCGTCGTGTACTTCAGATTGCCGATACGTATTGGAATTTGACAGGATATCATACATTTTCAATTCAAACGCTTAAGAAAGAACCTATCTGGAATATTCCAGCAAGTGCTTTTTTACGACCATATCATCGGAAATTACATTTTTTGGAGCGACTGCGTATTCGCCGAATTAAAGAAGCCATGACATATGCAGCAAAGCATGATGAAATTTATCATTTATGGTGGCACCCGCATAATTTAGGGAAAAATGTTTATCGGAATTTTAAAGCGCTTGAGGATATACTGAAGCATTACAAGTTTTTAAGACAACAATATAATTTTGAAAGTCAAAATATGCAGGAGCTTGTAGACAAGTTAGAAAATGAAAGGAGTTGGACAATATGAGAGTACTCGTAACAGGTGGAGCAGGCTATATTGGTTCAATGGTATGTATTGAATTATTAAATGAAGGACATGAACTATTTATTGTCGACAACTTTTCAAACAGCGATGCAAGTGCTATTACAAAGATTATGAGTATTACAGGAAAGATGGTGCAATACGCCAATGTAGATATTACAGACCGTAATGCATTGGAAGTCGTTTTCCGCACCTACTCATTCGATAGCGTGATTCATTTGGCGGGGAAAAAATCCGTTACAGAATCAATTGAAAATCCACTGCAATATTATTACGATAATTTAATTGGTACGGTAATGCTGGTTCAATTGATGCAGCAATACGGTGTTCACTCAATAATTTTCAGTTCATCGGCAACCGTGTATCATCCTGAATCTATTTGCCCGATTCAAGAAATTGCAGAATTGAAAAGTTCTAGTCCCTATGGGCGTACAAAATTAGCAATTGAAAATTTCTTTAGAGAGTTATGTGATGCTCATCCAACATTTTCTGCTGTTCTTTTACGCTATTTCAATCCTATTGGAGCTCATTCATCAGGAGAAATAGGAGAGAAACCGCTTGAAGTTCCGAATAATTTATTACCATATTTAATGGATGCAGTAAGTGGTAAACGTCCACCTCTTGAAGTGTTTGGCAATGATTACGATACGATTGATGGCTCTGGAATTCGTGATTTTATTCATGTAGAGGATCTTGCAAAGGGGCATATAAAAGCACTGTATTACAGTATGGAACACATGGGCTGTGAATCATTTAATTTAGGTTCAGGTACAGGTTATAGTGTGTTGCAATTAATTGAAACCTTTGCAACTGCGAATAAAATTGAAGTACCATATAACATTGGCAATCGTCGTCCTGGCGATATTGCAATAAGTTTTGCAGATATTACAAAAGCACAGCAAATCCTTGGATGGCAACCCCTTAAAAATTTAACAGAAATGTGTCAGGATGCCTGGCGTTGGCAGCTTAAATTATTACAAGAGCAACGCGTCGAAGCACAAATCGTCTATCCAACGAAAAAGACTGTTTGAATGGAATTGATAGAAAAATACAATAAGTGTTAGGAAATTGTTTTAAAATATGGACTGAGGGTAAAAAGACTAGTATAGGAAGAATTGTTTTGTGATTATTTGGTGTTTTTTCAAGTATAAAATAACTATATCTAGTTTTATGAATATTATAGTGAGACTTTAGGTAAAAAAATAATTTCAATATTTATGGCTTTTAGTCTTTTTAAGTAACGTCGAAAAAGCGCAAAATCATGAGTAAAAAGTTATATACAAACATTCTGCTATCTGCTATCATTGGTTTATCCTATTAGCATAGTAGAAATTGAAGGGGTGAGAAACATGTTAGACAAAGATGAAGCACGTCTAGACAGTTTAATTTTGACAATTGAGAAACGTCTAAATCATTTTGAAAAAAACATTTCTCACATGCAAAAGAAAATTGCGGAGTTAAAAACAATCCAAAATCAACGAATTGAACCATCGAATAAATTATGGCGTACAACGGCCGTATAAAAATAGAAAGATATAAAAGAGCGCATCATACTTGTAAAAGCAAGTGTGATGCGTTCTTTTATTTATGAGAAAAGCTGTCGGTATAGTTTTAGCTGAAAATACGGTACACTTAAGCAGAACTTTAACGAGAAAGAAAGTAGGGATCTACAAATGGCTAGAGGTGTTTATATACACATTCCTTTTTGTCATCAAATTTGTAACTATTGTGATTTTAATAAAGTGTTCTTTAAAAATCAGCCAGTAGGTGAATATATTGAAGCAATTGGACAAGAAATGCGTATGACTGTTGAAAAAAATCCGACAGCATTCGTAAATATTGAAACGATTTTTCTAGGAGGCGGGACACCGACATCCTTATCAGTTGAACAACTAACAAGATTAATGGAGTTAATTCATTTATATTTACCGGTAAACAACGTGACAGAATTTTCTTCAGAAGCGAATCCAGATGAATTAACACATGATAAATTACTTGTATTAAAAAAATATGGCATCAATCGATTGAGTTTAGGTGTACAATCATTTGACCAAGAGATTTTAAAAAAATTAGGCCGTACGCATTCAAATGACCATGTCTTTTCGACACTTCGCGATGCAAAAGAGGTAGGTTTTGATAATATTAGCATCGATTTAATGTATGGATTACCGGGACAAACCATTGAACAGTGGCAAGAAACATTAGATATTGCTTTTTCATTAGAGCTTCCGCATTTTTCAGCGTATTCACTTATTGTAGAACCTAAAACGATTTTCTATAACCTCATGAATAAAGGTAAATTGAGTTTACCGGGAGAAGATTCAGAAGCAAAAATGTATGATATGCTGATGCATCAAATGGAAGCGCATGGATTAAAACAATATGAAATTAGTAATTTTGCTAAACCAGGCTTTGAATCGACACATAACTGTATTTATTGGGAAAATGATGAATACGCAGGTTTTGGTGCTGGTGCAAGCGGTTACTTAGATGGAGTTCGCTATCAAAATATTGGACCGTTAAAAAAATATATTGAAGCAATAGAAAATGGAGACTTTCCTCTATTAAATACACATGTTGTAACGAAGCAGGAGTCTATTGAAGAAGAAATGTTTTTAGGGCTGCGTAAAATCGATGGTGTATCGAAACAACATTTTATTGAAAAATTTGACTTACCAATGGAGCAATTGTTTTCAAATCATATTGAGGAACTTGTGAAAGAAGCATTAGTGGAAAATACGGAAGATGCATTGAAATTAAGTTATAAGGGGCGTTTTGTTGGAAATGAAGTTTTTCAACAATTTTTGTTAGATTCATAAGCTTATACGTTGACATAAAAAGTAACATTCGTTATATTGAATATAGTGTTAGCACTCACTAACAACGAGTGCTAAAAAAGAGGTGATGATCATGTTAACAAATCGACAACTTCAAGTGTTACAAGTAATCGTTGACGATTTTATCTCTTCTGGACAGCCGGTCGGTTCACGTCAAATTGCGAAAAAAGACAATGTGTCATTTAGTTCTGCTACGATTCGCAATGAAATGGCGGATTTAGAAGACTTAGGTTTTTTAGAAAAGACACATACTTCTTCGGGGCGTGTGCCATCGGAAAAAGGATATAGATTTTACGTGGATCATTTGCTAAAACCTCAAGTAATTACGAACCAAGAAATTGCATCCATTCGCTCGATCTATGCAGATCAGTTAATGGAAACTGAGCAAATGATTCGTGAATCCGCTAATATTTTGTCCGATTTAACAACGTATACGTCTGTTATTTTAGGTCCTGATGTCCATATGCATAAGGTCAAACGATTCCAAATCGTCCCACTATCTTCTACGCAAGCGGTTGCGATTATCGTGACAGATAGTGGGCATGTTGAAAATCGTGTGTTTACATTACCAGAGGATTTTTCAATGCGTCGTATTGAGAAAGTCGTGAATATTTTAAATGAACGATTAGTAGGCAAGCCACTTGTTGAAATCCCTTTACGTATGGATGGTGAAATTGCAAAGCTTATTAAAGAACATGTTGGTGCGTACAGTGATTTTGTGTCGAGTCTATTTAATAGAATCTCTGCACAAGAAGAAGGACGCGTTTATTACGGTGGTAAAACAAATATGTTAAACCAACCTGAGTTTCATGATATTAATAAGGTGCGCATGTTATTAGACTTGATGGATAAAACGCCACAAGTACAAACACTTTTCCAGGCAGGAAATCAACAAGGCGTACAAATTCGAATTGGCTCGGAAAATAATTTATTGGCAATGGAGGATTGTAGTATTATTACGGCGTCGTTTGATGCAGGCGATAATCAACATGGCTCAATTGCAATTATTGGTCCTAAACGTATGGACTACAAGCGTGTCGTAACATTGCTCGATTTTATGAGCGGTGATTTAAGCCGACTGCTAACGAACAATCGCTAAGCCGACATCTTGAAGGAGGATGACCAGTGACTGAGAAAAATGAAAATCAAGAGCAAGTAATGGAAGAAAATGAAGCTGTTGAAGAAACAATTGAAACAACAGAATCATCTGAGGCTTCTGAGGCTGTTGAAGAAATGGTCGAAGAGGAAGTTGCAGAAGAAGTGGATCCTGTAGCTGAGCTAGAGGCGAAACTTGTAGCTGAAGAAGAACGCTATTTACGTCTTCGTGCGGATTTCGATAACTTAAAACGTCGTAGTCAACTAGACCGCGAGGCGCAAGCTAAATATCGTGCCCAAACATTATTAACAGATCTACTGCCAGTGCTTGATAACTTTGAACGTGCTTTGTCAGTAGAGGCGACTTCTGAAGAAGCGCAAAATATGAAAAAAGGTATTGATATGGTTTATCGTTCGCTTGTTGAAGCCACAACTAAAGAAGGTTTAAAAATTATTGCAACAGAAGGTGAAGTGTTTGATCCAAATATCCATCAAGCTGTTATGCAAGAATCAAATCCAGAGCAAGAATCTGGCATCGTACTTCAAGAGCTTCAACGTGGCTATCAATTAAAAGATCGCGTTTTACGACCAGCTATGGTAAAAGTTAATGAATAACTGAAACCATTCGCAGTCAAGAACGTATAATAAATATATAAATATAATGGAACAAACGTCTAAAATAGGCGCTTAAATATAGGAGGAAAATTCAATATGTCTAAAATTATTGGTATTGACTTAGGTACAACAAATTCATGTGTAGCAGTATTAGAAGGTGGCGAACCAATCGTAATCGCTAACAAAGAAGGCGCACGTACAACTCCTTCAGTTGTTGCTTTCAAAAATGGCGAACGCCAAGTTGGTGAAGTAGCAAAACGCCAATCAATCACAAACCCTAACACAATTATTTCAATTAAACGTCATATGGGTACGGATTATAAAGTAAAAGTAGAAGATAAAGAATATACACCACAAGAAGTGTCAGCAATGATTCTTACACATTTAAAAGAATATGCTGAAGATTATTTAGGCGAAAAAGTAACAAAAGCGGTTATTACTGTTCCTGCTTACTTCAACGATGCAGAGCGCCAAGCAACAAAAGATGCTGGTAAAATTGCTGGTCTTGAAGTAGAACGTATTATCAACGAACCAACAGCAGCAGCACTTGCCTACGGTTTAGAAAAACAAGACGTTGACCAAAAAGTTTTAGTATTTGACCTTGGTGGAGGTACATTTGACGTATCTATCCTTGAACTAGGTGATGGTGTATTTGAAGTATTAGCAACTGCTGGTGACAACCGTCTTGGTGGTGATGACTTCGACCAAAAAATCATTGATTATTTAGTAGCAGAATTCAAAAAGGAAAACGGCATTGATCTTGCTCAAGATAAAATGGCATTACAACGTTTAAAAGATGCTGCTGAAAAAGCGAAAAAAGAACTTTCTGGTGTATCTACAACTCAAATTTCACTACCATTCATTACTGCGGGTGCAGAAGGTCCATTACACTTAGAAGTATCTCTATCTCGTGCAAAATTCAACGAATTAACTGCTGATTTAGTAGAACGTACAATGGTTCCTACTCGTCAAGCGCTTAAAGATGCTGGTCTTTCTGCTTCAGAAATCGATCAAGTAATTCTTGTTGGTGGTTCTACTCGTATCCCTGCAGTTCAAGAAGCTGTACAAAAAGCAACAGGTAAAGAACCTCATAAAGGTGTAAATCCTGATGAAGTAGTGGCATTAGGTGCTGCAGTTCAAGGCGGCGTACTTACAGGGGATGTAAAAGACGTCGTATTACTTGATGTAACGCCACTTTCTCTAGGTATTGAAACAATGGGTGGCGTATTTACAAAATTAATCGACCGTAATACAACAATCCCAACATCTAAATCTCAAGTATTCTCAACTGCTGCAGATAACCAACCAGCTGTAGATATTCACGTATTACAAGGTGAACGTTCAATGGCTGCTGATAACAAAACATTAGGTCGTTTCCAATTATCAGATATTCCTGCTGCACCACGTGGTATTCCACAAATCGAAGTAACATTTGATATTGATAAAAATGGTATTGTAAGTGTTACAGCTAAAGATTTAGGTACACAAAAACAACAAAACATTACAATCCAATCTGATTCAGGTTTATCTGAAGAAGATATCGAACGTATGGTACAAGAAGCAGAAGCAAACGCAGACGCTGATAAAAAACGTAAAGAGGAAGCAGATCTTAAAAACGAAGCAGATCAATTAGTATTCCAAACTGATAAAACATTAACTGACCTTGGTGAACAAGTGACAGAAGATGAGAAAAAACCAGTTTTAGAAGCGAAAGATGAGTTAGCAAAAGCAATCGAAGCTGGCGAACTTGAAGGCATTAAAGCTGCAAAAGAAAAATTAGAAGGGTTATTACAACCACTAGTAATGAAAGTTTACGAACAAGCTGCGGCTGCACAACAAGCAGAACAAGGCGAGGCTGGTGCTGACACAGCATCTAAAAAAGATGATGGCGTTGTAGATGCAGACTTCACTGAAGTAGACGAAGACAAAAAATAATGATGATGCCTAATTGGCGTATCGAAAGATAGACAACTAAATAGCTTTTAGTAAAAGTCCATCGTATATAAAGAGCCAAAGACCGTATCCGGGCTTTGGCTCTTTTCAATATATCGAAACAGAAAAAAACATGATACAATAATAGCTATGTGAATAGAGCGGAGTTGAAGAACACAAATGGAAAAACGTGATTATTATGAAGTGCTTGGCGTCGAAAAAACAGCGACACAAGCAGAGATAAAAAAGGCATACCGAAAATTATCAAAACAGTATCACCCAGATATTAATAAAGAACCTAGTGCGGCTGAAAAATTTAAGGAAATCGCAGAAGCATATGAAGTGTTAAGTGATGACCAGAAACGTGCTCAATATGATCAATTTGGTCATGCTGGAGCACAGCAGGGCTTTGGAGGCGGCGGATTTGGCGGCTTCGGAGGTGGCGGTGACTTCGGAGGATTTGAAGACATCTTTAGTTCATTCTTCGGAGGCGGAAGCAGCCGACGTCGTGATCCAAATGCACCGCGTAAAGGTGCAGATATCGAGCATTCAATCGTCTTAACGTTTGAAGAAGCTATTTTTGGGGTTGAAAAAGAAATCGAACTTGTGCGTGACGAAACATGTGACACATGTCATGGTTCAGGTGCAAAACCAGGTACAACAAAAGAGACATGTTCTCACTGTCATGGTGTAGGACAAGTGAATGAAACCGTTAATACACCATTCGGTCAAATGACAAATCGTCGTGCCTGTCAAGTATGTGGTGGTACAGGATCGATTATTAAAGAAAAATGTGATACTTGCCACGGTGCAGGTAAAATGAAAAAACGTACAAAAATTAAAGTTTCGATTCCTGAAGGGATTGACCACGGTCAAACAATTCGTGTAAGTGGTAAAGGTGAAGCTGGATTAAATGGTGGACCATACGGTGACTTATACGTAACAGTACGTGTACGACAAAGCGATAAATTCGAACGTGATGGCGATGATATTTACTACGAATTACCAATTACATTCGCGCAAGCTGCATTAGGAGATGAAATCGAAGTACCAACTGTACACGGTAAAGTGAAAATGAAAATTCCTGCTGGTACACAAGGCGGCGATCGATTCCGTTTACGTAGCAAAGGTGTTAAAAATGTTCAAGGTTACGGGCAAGGGGATCAACATGTCATTGTAAAAGTTATTACACCTAAAAAATTAAATGCAAAACAAAAAGAACTATTACGTGAGTTTGCGGAAATTTCTGGTGACATTCCGGAAGAACAAGGTAGCTCATTATTTGATAAGATTAAACGTAAAATTAATGATTTAAAAGACTAAAATTAGGAGTTGATTGCAAGTGAAATGGTCAGAACTATCCATTCACACATCGGAAGAAGCGGTAGACGCAATTTCGAATATTTTACATGAGGCCGGCGCTAGTGGCGTCGTGATTGAGGACTCACAAGATTTTGAACGACAACGCGACCAACAATACGGAGAAATTTATGCGTTAGATCGTGAAGATTTTCCTGCAGATGGAGTTATCGTCAAAGCATATTTACCCGTATCAAGTTTTTTAGCTGAAACAGTCGAAGAAATCAAACTTGCAATCAATAATCTTAAGAACTTCAATATTAATGTTGGTGAAAATCTTGTATCACTTTCAGAAGTAGATGAAGAAGATTGGTCTACTACTTGGAAACAATATTATCATCCCGTGAAAATTTCAAATCGCTTTACAATTGTTCCATCTTGGGAGAATTACGAGCCTGTTGAAAGCGATGAATTGATGATTGAATTAGATCCAGGAATGGCATTTGGTACGGGGACACATCCAACGACTGTCATGAGTTTACAAGCATTAGAAAAATATGTACAAAAAGATATGTACGTAACAGATGTTGGTACTGGTTCTGGAGTTTTAGCAATCGGCGCATCAATGTTAGGTGCAAGTCATGTACACGCACTTGATTTAGACCCTATTGCAGTAACGGCTGCAAAGGAAAATATTGCACTAAATCATATTACAGGCACAATCGACGTTGTCGAGGGGGACTTACTTGATACCGTAAGAGAACCTGCAGATATCGTAGTCGCAAATATTTTAGCTGAAATCATTATGACCTTTACAAATGATGCATATACGGTTGTTAAACCAGGTGGTCTTTTCATCACATCAGGTATTATTGAAACGAAAAAAGAAGACGTGAAACAATCTCTTACAGAAGCAGGATTTGTCATCGATGAAGTGATGATGATGGAAGACTGGGTAACGATTGTGTCACGTAAACCGGAGTAAGACGATGCAACGATATTTTATAGAAGAACGATTTCATGAAGGTACAGTGACGTTAACTGGAGACGATGCACGTCATATTACAAAAGTAATGCGCATGCGTGAAGGAGAAGAAATCATTGTTGTTGAATGTGAGGAAACAGCACATATTTGTGCAATAACTGCCTTTAACGAGCACGATGTTTTGGTTCAACAAACGGGACGTACAATTCCATCACCTGAATTACCAATCGATGTAACAATTGCTTGTGGATTACCTAAAGGTGATAAGTTAGATTTGATTGTTCAAAAGGGTACAGAATTGGGTATGTATGGCATACTACCATTTGAAGCGGCACGTTCTATTGTGAAGTGGGATGCTAAGAAAAGCGCGAAAAAAATAGAACGTTTACAAAAGATTGCAAAAGAAGCAGCAGAGCAATCTCACCGCACACATATTCCGGTCGTAGAACAGCCAGTTTCTTTTGCGCAACTTGTTAAAAAGTGTGCAAAGTATGATGTTGTCTTTGTAGCAGATGAAGAAGATGCAAAACTAAAAGAGCGCACACGACTCGTTGATAAACTAAAAAAATTTACGATTGCAAATCGATATTGGTTATTTTTGGACCAGAAGGTGGTATTGCGCGTGATGAAGCAGAAAAACTCCGTGCAGCAGGTGTCATTACAACCTCTTTAGGGCCAAGAATTTTACGTGCAGAAACAGCACCACTTTATATGCTGTCTGCAATTTCATATGAATTTGAGTAATTAGAAAGAGGTGTCGCAACCTTGTCTAAGGTGGCTTTTCACACATTAGGTTGTAAAGTAAATCATTACGAAACAGAAGCAATTTGGCAATTATTTAAAGAAGATGGTTACGAGCGTACCGATTTTGACCACCAATCAGATGTATATGTGATTAATACATGTACAGTGACGAATAGTGGAGACAAAAAAAGCCGTCAAGTGATTCGCCGAGCTGTTCGTAAAAATCCAGATGCTGTTATTTGTGTAACTGGTTGTTATGCACAAACATCACCAGCAGAAATTATGGCAATTCCAGGTGTTGATATTGTTGTTGGAACACAAGACCGTCAAAAATTATTAGGTTTAATTGAAGAGTATAAAAAAGAACGTCAACCCATTAATGCAGTACGTAATATTATGAAAAATCGTGTTTATGAAGAGCTTGATGTACCCTATTTTACAGACCGTACGCGAGCATCTTTAAAAATACAAGAAGGCTGTAATAACTTCTGTACATTTTGTATTATTCCTTGGGCTCGAGGCTTAATGCGTTCGCGAGACCCTGAACAGGTTGTAAAACAAGCCCAACAACTTGTTGATGCAGGATATAAAGAAATTGTATTGACAGGAATTCATACAGGTGGCTACGGTCAAGATTTAAAAGATTATAATTTAGCAATGCTTTTACGTGATCTTGAAACGAAAGTAACGGGTCTTAAGCGTTTGCGTATTTCATCAATTGAAGCTTCGCAAATTACTGATGAAGTAATGGATGTTTTAAGAGATTCAAAAATTATTGTCAATCATTTGCATATTCCAATTCAAGCCGGATCTGATACGGTGTTAAAACGTATGCGTCGTAAATATACGATGGAATTTTTTGGAGAACGTTTAACTAAATTGAAAGAAGTATTACCAGATTTAGCGATTACTTCAGATGTTATTGTAGGGTTCCCGGGTGAAACAGAAGAAGAGTTTATGGAAACCTATAATTTCATTCGTGAATATGAATTTGCAGAGCTTCATGTCTTCCCATTCTCAAAACGTACAGGCACACCTGCAGCGCGTATGGAGGATCAGGTTGATGAAACAGTGAAAAATGAGCGTGTACATCGCTTATTATCACTTAATGATCAATTAGCAAAACAATATGCAAGTCGTTTTGAAGAAGATGTCTTAGAAGTTATTCCTGAAGAAATCGTCAAGGCTGGCGAACCGCATGAAGGTATGTTACTAGGGCATACAGCGAATTATATGAAGGTAGCCTTTGAAGGTACGCCTGATATGATTGGTCAAATTGTCAAAGTGAAGGTAACCAAGGCAGGATACCCAATCTCAAGCGGACAATTTGTTCGTGTAATGGATGATGAACCTGTAGAGTTATAGCAATGTTAGAAGGGAGGAGTAGGTAACTACTGCTCCTTTTTTGTGGTATTTTATAAAAGAGAGGATTTTTGACATCTCTTTAAGTATGTCTGGGTAGGGTATAATTTAACTTACAGAAGGGTGTGATAGCCATGCAAAAACTTCATTTAGCACTTTTAACAGTAGCAGTGCTTATTCCTTTAGCCTTTTTTACGCTACTACAGCCTGTATGGAAAGATTCATTGGCTACACTAGATAAAGAACATGTACTAGTAGCAAAGCCTGAAAAGAACGTAATTATAAAGCAGGTGGAATCTAAAAAGGATAAACAAGGTGCAAAAAAATCTGTAGTTAGTAAAGAAAAGAAAAAATAAGCAAACCAGTCATTGTCATTGATGCAAGTCATCAAAGAACGAAGGACTTAACAACAGAACCAATTGCACCAAAATCGACAGAACGGCGCGCAAAACAATTAGCGAGTGCTATAGGGGTTGTGACGAAGCAAAAGGAATATCACGTAACAATGAACTATGCGAAAGCGTTGCGTACACAGCTTGAAGAAAAGGGCTATAAGGTCGTTTTAACGCGTTCTGCGCATGATGTGAAGCTTTCCAATAAAGAACGTGCTAAAGTGGCAAATAAAGCGCGAGCAACGTTAGTTATTTCATTGCATGCAGATGGTGGGAAAAGCTATCAGAACGGCTTTTATATAATGAGCCCTTCAAAGAAATCAACGACGTCTAAACGATACAAGGAAAGTAATCAGCAGGCCAATGCCATTTTAAAAAAGGTTTCCACAAAAGGTAAGGTTTTCTCAACAGGACATTTTTATCGAGAGGATTTAGCGCTATTTAATTATACGAAAGCACCTGCAATTTCGATTCAGCTAGGGTTTTTAACGAATGTAAAAGATGATAAAAAATTAGCTGATAACGTTTATATGGAGAAGCTAGTAAAAAGAATTGCGAACGGTATACAAGCCGCGAAATAATGGTAATTCCTTTTTTTGTCGAAGCAAAACGTTTTGTCTAAATTGGAGTGGGTATAATTTTAGTAAACGCTTTCTATTTAGAACGCAACATGCTATTCTAATGAGAGGTACGGACAACTTTATTTAAAGGAGAGTTTTTTTTCATGACTGAAAATTATGCATCATACATTGATCACACATTATTAAAACCAGAGGCAACAAAAGAACAAATTATCGCATTATGCGCAGAAGCAAAGCAATATGATTTCGCCTCTGTTTGTGTTAATCCTACATGGATTGAAACAGCTGCAAAAGAATTAGAAGGCGCTGTATCAAAAGTATGTACAGTAATTGGATTCCCGCTTGGAGCAAATACATCAGATGTAAAAGCATTTGAAACGAAAGATGCGATTGCTAAAGGTGCTGATGAAGTAGATATGGTATTAAACATTGGCGCATTAAAAGGTAGCGACTATGAACTAGTATTAAATGACATGAAAGCGGTTGTCGAAGCGGCAAACGGCACACTTGTAAAAGTTATTATCGAAACATGTTTATTAACAGATGAAGAAAAAGTAAAAGCATGTGAATTAGCTGTTGAAGCAGGGGTTGATTATGTGAAAACATCAACTGGTTTTTCAACAGGTGGTGCAACACCTACAGATGTAGCGCTTATGCGTAAAACAGTAGGTCCAGACCTTGGTGTTAAGGCTTCAGGTGGCGTGCGCTCTTTAGCAGATTTAAAAGCAATGATCGAAGCAGGAGCAACGCGTATTGGTGCAAGTTCTGGCGTGAAAATTATGCAAGGTTTAGCTGCAGAATCAGATTATTAAGCAACAAAACATTATTCGACTAAAATTTTTTGATACCTATTGACCACAGAAATATAATCTGGTATACTTTTTAAGTACACAACGATATGAACATATAATAGTATCATGTTGTGTTGATGTGTGTTCGGAGGGAGGGAAAAGAGATGACAAAAACTGTCGTTAGAAAAAACGAATCGCTTGAAGATGCTCTTCGTCGCTTCAAACGTACTGTTTCTAAAAGCGGTACTATTCAAGAGGTAAGAAAACGCGAATTTTATGAAAAACCAAGCGTAAAACGCAAAAAGAAATCAGAAGCTGCTCGTAAACGTAAGTGGTAATTTCCATTCCTAGACAATCCCTACGTTCATAAACACGCACTATCATGATTTAACAAATTGCAAATGAATCAGACCTAAAGGATTTATCCTTTAGGTCTTTTTTTATGTGTTGAAATGATATGAATTATTCTTTTTTTGTATAAAATTGAATTTTTATATTGAAATATGAATAAATATTCGATATGGTTGTATTGCTGAAAAAATTTGAAAATTAGAAAAGAATGATGGGAAACATCTGTTTTTCTAATCAGCACAACAGGGGGATACATATGGAGCAACAATATCAGTTAAAACGCTCAATTAAAAGTAGACATATGTTTATGATTTCATTAGGGGGAGTTATCGGCACGGGATTTTTCTTGAGTACCGGTAATATTATGCATGAAGCGGGCCCATTTGGGACATTGCTTGCTTATTTAGTTGGGGGTCTCACAATGTTTCTTGTGATGATGTGCCTCGGAGAACTTGCTGTACATAGCCCAACTACTGGCTCATTTCATGAATATGCAACACGTTTTATCAGTCCAGGGGCAGGTTTTGCTGTCGGTATTATATACTGGCTCAACTGGGTCGTTACAGTAGGATCGGAGTTTACGGCTGTCGGATTGCTTATGCAACGATGGTTTCCAGATATTTCGGTATGGATTTGGAGTGTCATTTTTGGTGTCATTATTTTTGCTTTTAATGCCTTCTCTGTTAAATTTTTTGCCGAAAGTGAGTTTTGGTTTGCTAGCTTAAAAATTATTCTAGTATTAGTATTTATTGTTTTAGGTGCAGCGGCTATTTTTGGCATTGTACCAATTACAGGTCATGAACAAGCACCTCTTTTCTCGAACTTTATGAGTGAAGACGGACTATTACCACATGGTGTAGCACCTATTTTAATTGCGATGGTATCAATCAGTTTTGCGTTTGCTGGAACAGAACTCATTGGGATCACCGCTGGGGAAAGTGAAAATCCAGGGAAAGATATTCCACGCTCTATTAAAAATATTATTTGGCGCACACTATTTTTCTTTGTGGGGGCTGTCATCGTTTTAGGGGCTTTACTACCATGGCAAGATGCAAGTGTATCAGAGAGTCCATTTGTAACTGTATTTGATATGATTGGGATTCCGTATGCAGCGGACATTATGAATATTGTTATTATTACAGCACTTATTTCTGTAGCGAATTCAGGTCTTTATGCATCAACACGTATGCTATGGTCGTTAGCAAATGAAGGTATGGCGCCCAAAATGTTCTTAAAGGTGAATAAACGTGGAATTCCAATGCCAGCGTTAATTATTTGTATGCTTATTTCTTGTCTATGCTTACTTTCAAGTATTTACGCACCAACAACGGTTTATGTAATGCTAGTAGCAATTGCTGGATTTGGCTGTGTCGTTGGATGGATGGGCATTGTAGGAGCACAGTATATGTTCCGCCGTAAATATATACGTGATGGTGGAGATGTAAAGAAACTGGCATTTCGAGTGCCACTATATCCATTGATGCCAATCGTAGCGTTTGTGTTATTAACTATCTTTACACTAGGACTATTATTAGACCCAAGTCAGCGTAGTGTTTTTTACTTTGGTGTACCGGCACTTATTATTTCCTGGGTAGGTTTTGATATGTATTATCGTAAAAAATCACATGCATAATAAAAAACAAAGTGATGGTTAAACTTACTGAATTAAAAAACTAAGAAAATATAACGAGAAACACTTTTAAAGGAAAAACCTTTGGAAGTGTTTTTTACTGTCTCGGTATCTAGGCAGTGCTTTCTTTTCTTTTTTTCAGCTAGATATGCGACTTTTTTTGGAAAGGATTGTATGCTTAAAGAGTAGAAAGGGTGGTGCTAGAATTGAGTATCGTCGTGACAATCATACAACTGCTCGTAATGGGCTTTTTCATTTACTTTTTAAGTGGGCGTTTGATGGGGACAAAATTAAATATGATTAAACGGATTTTGTCAGCTGTGCTTAGTGTCGGGCTTACAACATTTATTTTCTGGTATTCTTATTTCCGTCATACGAATTTTTTTAATCAAGATGTAGTTGAGCAAGTATCAAATATTACAACACTTGTTTGGTTTGGTAGTATGTTGCTTATCTCAATGCTATTTTATTTAATCTTTGAATTGTTTGATCCAAAGCAGGAAAGTGACTTTCAAGCAAATCAAGAAAATACATTTTTAAAAATTCGTAGTAATTATTATCGTAAACGCCGTCTTGCACAAGTTTTTCGAATTGCATTTAAGCAAGGGATTGGGAAGGCATTACAATATAAGCGTTCGTATGAGAATGATCGTTATATTGCTGTTGTACTGCGAAATATTTTAGAAGAAACAGGTGGTATCTTTATTAAGTTTGGACAAGTGCTGTCGACGCGTAAAGATATTTTACCACCCGTATTTATTGAGGAATTTTCTAAATTACAACAAAATGTTCGGGCTATGCCAAGTGATGAAGTGCAGCAAATTATCCGTCGTGAATTTGGAGAGGATCCAAGTGTTTATTTCAAATACTTTTCAGAGTCGCCTCTTGCAGCAGGCTCTATTGGACAAGTACATCGCGCACGACTTCGAGATACAAATGAAGAGGTAATTGTAAAAGTACTACGTTCTGATGTGACTCGTATTATGAATAAGGATTTGGATATTTTACTTCATTTTGCGATGTGGTTAGAAGAAGAATCTATTTGGGCTGAAAATTTAGGGTTCTATCAATTAGCGACAGGGTTTGCTTCGGGTTTGCGGGAAGAAATTAATTTTGATATTGAACGCCGCAATATGGAACAAATTACTAATGCATTAAAAGGTTCAGATCATAATGTACGTATTCCAAAAGTGTACCCTGAGCTTTCAAATCGAAAAATTTTAGTGATGGAGTATATTAAAGGCGTATCGATTACGAAAGCAACACCATTATTGAAGCAACGAGGGATTTCACAGCAAAAAGTTTTAGGTGAAATATATGGTGCTTTTTTAGAACAACTACTTGTGGCCGGTGTTTTTCATGCAGATCCACATCCAGGAAATGTTTATGTCATGGAGGAAACGGGGGAACCGGTATTTTTAGATTTTGGTGCAGCTGGTCGCATTGGGCCTCTTCAAAACAGGGGACTACGCACCTTATTAATAGGTATTGCACGTAATGATGTAAAAATTATGGTACAAGGGCTTGAAAACTTAGTGACAGATGGTAATTTGAAAAATCGTGCACGACTAGAGCAGGATTTGAGTCAACTGTTAATTAGCATTCAATATATGGATAAAATCTCAACAGAAACGCTTATCCAACGTTTATTTGATATTATGAAAAGTCATGAGTTAAAGCTTTATCCAATGGTTAGTATGGCACTTAGAGCATTAATTACGATGGATGGGACATTAAGCTCTGTCGATCCACATTATGATATTTTTAATGAAGCGAAGCGCTTTTCAATTGATAATAAACAGGAGCTTGCACAAACACTAACAGTCGATGAGTTGAAAACAACAGCGGTTCAGGAAATGATTTTGTTGATGCCACAACTACGTGATATGCCAAGACGTGTAGATCAAATTTTTCAAAATTTCGAGCGTGGTGAAATGACAGTAAAAGCAGATATTTTTGCAGATACGAAAAATGCCACTTTTATTTCACACTGGCTATCACTGCTTATTTTATTAACAGTGGCCATTACATTTAGCTTTATTTCAGTGGCACTATTAGCCATAGCTCAGTTTATTGATGGCATGTACGCTGTATATTTAAATACAGCAGCCTTTGTTGGTTTGTTTTTGAGTGCAGTCATTCTTGTTAGATTGTCTGTCCAGGCATTGCGTTATTCGAAAAGAATTTGAAAAATTATGAAACTTTTTCTAGGTAAATCCGTAAATAAAGTAAGCACAGCAACGAAAGGGTGAAAACAATGAAACGAATGGCCTTCATCGGAAGTGTGCTATTGCTTAGTGGATGTACGCATGAGTCGGCTCAGTCGTTGTCATTGACGCACCCGCTCATCATTACTGTTCTTTTGTGCATTGCTAGTCTTAGCTTAGTTTTTTCATTATTTTCGGCAAGTGGCGTTGCACCAATTATCGTACACCTATTGGCGATTAGCTTTGTTTACGGTATCTTTTTCGTAGAAGGAAGTTTGACAGCGCTTGCAGTATTAATGCTTATCTCTGGAATGATTTTATTATTTTTAGAATTATTTGTTCCAGGTGGCATCATTGGGACCATTGGCTTTGCATTTATTGTCATGAGTTTGATGTCGATAGCACCGCATGCGCCGTATATGCTGTATTCAATTTTGACTGCGCTTATCGTCGCAGTAGTAGGAATGGTGATTATGATGAAATTTTTCGGTAAAAAACTGAATGTCTTTAATAAGATGGTTTTATCCGATGCAACAGATACGAAGAGTGGTTATGTATCGAACGTCAACCGTACGGAACTTTTAGGGCAAGTAGCGATTACAGCTACGCCATTACGCCCATCAGGTACAGCAATGTATGGAGATGAGCGCCTTGATGTCGTAACAGAAGGAGGCTTTATCGCAGCCGGTACAGAAGTTGTGATTATTGAGGTTGAAGGAGCGCGTATCGTTGTGCGTGCAAAAATAAAAGAAGCATAGAGAAAGAGGGGAAAAACTGATGGCAATCGGAACAATTATTGCAATCGTCGTCGTATTTGTCGTACTGGTTTTATTATTTACTTTTGTACCAGTTGCATTATGGATTTCAGCTCTAGCAGCAGGCGTCAAAGTAAGTATCTTTACATTAATCGGTATGCGCTTACGTCGTGTTATTCCGTCACGTGTCGTAAATCCGTTAATCAAGGCACATAAGGCGGGCATTGAAGTAACAATTAATCAACTTGAGAGTCACTACTTAGCAGGTGGTAATGTAGACCGCGTTGTGAATGCATTAATTGCGGCACATCGTGCTAATATTGATTTAACATTTGAACGTTGTGCAGCAATCGATTTAGCAGGTCGTGATGTATTAGAAGCGGTTCAAATGTCGGTAAATCCAAAAGTTATTGAAACACCATTTATTTCAGGGGTTGCGATGAACGGGATTGAAGTAAAAGCAAAAGCACGTATTACAGTACGTGCCAACATTGACCGTTTAGTCGGTGGTGCTGGTGAAGAAACAATCATCGCTCGTGTAGGTGAAGGGATTGTTTCGACAATTGGTAGTGCAAAACATCATACCGAAGTACTTGAAAACCCAGATATGATTTCACAAACCGTATTATCAAAAGGTTTAGATTCAGGGACAGCCTTCGAAATTCTATCGATTGATATCGCAGACGTGGATATTGGCAAAAATATCGGTGCAGAATTACAAATTGAACAAGCGCAAGCGGATAAAAACATTGCGCAAGCCAAAGCAGAAGAACGTCGTGCAATGGCCGTAGCAAATGAACAAGAAATGATTGCGCGTGTACAAGAAATGAAGGCGAAAGTGGTAGAAGCAGAAGCAGAAGTACCGCTAGCTTTAGCAGAAGCATTCAAAAAAGGAAATATTGGTGTCATGGATTATATGAATTATCAAAATGTCCAAGCAGATACATCAATGCGTACATCATTAAGTAAGATGGATGATTCACATCAAGAAGAAAAATAAGGGGGTCTGATTAATGGAAGGACTCATTATTTTTATTATTGTTTCATTGATTGGTTATTTCTTTTCTGATAAAAAAGGAGAAAAAAAGCCAACGAAAAATTCCAGTCGACGCTCAGCAAATAGCCCGAATAAAGGTCGCTTAGATGATCTTGTGCAACAAATGAAAGACAAAATGAGTGAAATTGAAGATGATGCAAAGCCGTTATCTAAAAGACAAGAGCAAGCACGTAAAGTGGCGCAACAAGCGAAAAAACGTGCGGAGCAATTGGCGCAAGACCCACGTTATAAAGAACGTTTTGATGCACTTGAACAAAAAATAGGTGCTCATGATTTAACAGATTCAAATGGTGTTGGAAAAGTCCGCATTAAATCAATGGACGAAATGCTACAACAGCAAAATTCCACTACAAAAAAACAAAAAAATCCGTTATTTCATACGAAAAATGACGTGAAACGTGCGGTATTAATGGCTGAGATTTTAGGGCCACCAAAAGCCAAGCGTAAATAATAAGAAAAGAGGGTACTAGGAAGTTAGCAGTACCCTCTTTTTTATGGGTATACTTTGCACCAATGAAGTGATAATGCTACAGTAAAACTAAGCTAGGCAATTCTTGATTGAGGAGAATGAACATGACTGAACAACAACCGATTCAATTAACATTAAAAGACCCAAATGAAGCCGTAATGCTACTAGGTACATCGGACGCTAATTTGAAATTAATCGAAGAAGCGTTTAGTGTACGAATTATTACACGTGGCGATACGGTTCATATTGTTGGTGATGAAGCTGAAAAAGAGCTAACAGCTGCACTGATCGATCAACTCTTACGTGTAATTCGAAAAAATATAAATATTAATCAGCGAGATGTTGTATCTGCGATTGAGTTAGCGAAAACGGGGAAAATCGAATATTTTGCTGAGTTATATAATGAAGCGATTGCTCATACAACGAAAGGGCGCGCAATTCGTGCGAAAACAATTGGTCAACGCCAATATATTCGTGCGATGCAAAAGCATGACCTTGTATTTGGTATTGGACCAGCAGGAACCGGTAAAACGTATTTAGCGGTTGTGATGGCTGTGCAAGCGCTAAAAAATGGGCATGTGAAGCGCATTATTTTAACGCGACCAGCTGTAGAAGCAGGAGAATCATTAGGTTTTTTACCTGGCGATTTAAAAGAAAAGGTAGACCCTTATTTACGTCCGCTGTATGATTCACTTCACGATGTATTAGGCCTTGATCAAACGACACGTTTAATTGAACGTGGAACGATTGAAATTGCGCCGCTTGCGTATATGCGTGGTCGCACATTGGATGATGCTTTTGTTATTTTAGATGAGGCACAAAATACGACGAAGGCTCAAATGAAAATGTTTTTAACACGACTAGGTTTTGGCTCGAAAATGGTTATTACGGGTGATAAAACACAAATTGATTTGCCAAATGGTGTGGCTTCAGGCTTGATGCATGCAGAACATATGTTAAAAGATATCAAGGAAATTTCATTCCAAGTACTTGAAGCAGGCGATATCGTTCGTCATCCAATTGTTGCAAAAATTATTAATGCGTATGATACCAATCAGTAGTCGACAGCTCGTGAGAAGGGAATGAGTCGATTGACCACAATCATCCAAAAGTTACAGCGATTATTACCATTTCGTCTACTACTAATCGTTGCACTTAGTGTTGTAGGACTCCTACAATTTCTTTTAATGATGGGGAATATTCAGGGGCAAAACTATAATGTGAAGTTATTTCAAGTGTCGCCTGAAACGATTCGCGCTGTTAAAACAGTCGAAGATACAGAACAGACGAAGCTAGACAAACAAGCCGCTGCAGATAGCGTAGAGCCGGTATATACATATTCAGAAGAGGTTGGAAAAAATCAGGCATCCGTCGTTCGCTCTATTTATAATTATGCGCTAGATGCAAAGGAAATTGAGGCGACGAGCGATTCCGCGAAAGCAGCGAAGGCACAACAAAAAAAACAGCTAGAAGCGCTAAAAAAATCATTAGATAGTAAGGAATTAAATGTTGAGTTATCTGATGAAGATTTAGCTGTATTATTAGCTGCAACGAAAAGTGAACTCGAAGATGGCAGAGATTCGGTTGTTGAAAAAGTAACATCCGTATTGCAACAACCGGTTCGTGAAGCAGATGTGGCAGAAAAGCGGGAATCAATTGGAAATGCCATTCGTCTGACCTATTCATTTCCAACGGATTTGATGAACGTGAGTATTCGTATTGCGCGAAGTGCGATGGTAGCGAATGAATTATTAGATGAAGATGCAACGGAGCAAAAACGTCAACAGGCTATTGAATCAATAGATCCGACGCGTATTTTACAAGGCCAAATCATCGTACAAGAGGGAGAAGTGATTGACCGCGATGTATATCATCAATTAGAAGTAACCGGTATGCTTGCTACACATCAATCTCTTAAACCTTATGTTGGTCTCGCATTATTAATTATTATCCAAATGTTGTTCTTTTATATGATATTTAATAATGCGAAAAATATGAAAATCGAGCATAAAATTCGTAATCTTTTAATTGTATCGATTATTTATGTATTAAGCATTGGCTTTATGGAACTACTAGGCATTGTCGACCGAGAATTTGACCTTTTACTAGGTTTTCTATTTCCAGCTGCCCTTGCACCAATGATGATCCGCATGCTTGTAGGCGAGCGAATTGCGGTATTGGTGACAATGATGCTAGGAATCTCTGCAGGCGTTATTTTCCAAGAAGGTTATTCTACGGTTATGCAGATGGAGATTGCGCTGTATATGATTTTAAGTGGTATAAGCTCCTTGTATTTTGTACGCAATATGCAAAAACGTTCGAAGGTGCTGCAAACAAGCTTTGGTGTTGCAATCGTCAATAGTTTGTTTATCGCATTTTACTTATTAATGACACAATCAAGCTATACAGCAAAAGAATTGCTATTTTATTTAGTAGCAGCGATTGTTTCCGCATTATTGTCAGGTGCATTAACAATCGGCACATTACCATTTATTGAAACGGTATTTGGCATTTTATCTAGCCTGCGCCTCATCGAATTATCAAGTCCAAATCATCCATTACTAAAAAAGATTTTAATGGAAGCGCCAGGGACGTATCATCATAGTATTATGGTCGCAAACTTGGCAGAGGCCGCTTGTGAGGCAGTTGGAGCAGATGGTTTATTGGCACGTGTTGGCTGCTATTATCATGATATTGGAAAAACAAAACGCCCCGGCTTTTTCGTTGAAAATCAAACAAATGGCTTAAATCCGCATGACCATTTGCCACCAGAGAAATCTCGCGATATAATTATTGCTCATGCGGCAGATGGTGTGCGTATTTTGGAAAAACATAAAATGCCAAAAGAAATCGTTGATATTGCACGTCAACATCACGGGACAACGGCAGTGAAGTTTTTCTATTATAAGGCGAAGCAACAAGACCCGACGGTAAAAGAATCTGATTATCGGTATGCAGGACCCAAGCCACAAACGAAAGAAATTGCTATAATAACAGTAGCAGATAGTGTGGAGGCAGCTGTGCGTTCGATGAAAGATCCAACACCAGAGAAGATTAAAAACTTGGTCCATGCTATCGCGCAAGACAAGTTGCAGGATGGCCAGTTTGATGAATGTGATTTAACGATTCAAGAGTTGCATACAATTGAGCAAGTGTTCTGTGAAACATTGAATGGTACATTCCATTCACGTATTGAATATCCAGAGCCAAACGAATAAGACTTATGGATTGCTTAGGAGGCACATATGTTAAATATTGATTTTTTAGATGAAACAGGAAAAGTAACAGACAAAGATTTAGAGCTTGTAGAAGGATTACTTCAACATGCTGCAAAAATCGAGCAAGTAGAAGATGGTACCGAGTTATCGGTAACATTCGTTACGAATGAAGCAATTCATGAAATCAACAAGGAGTATCGTCATAAAGATGCCCCAACAGACGTGATTTCATTTGCGCTAGAAGAACTTGGTGAAGGTGAAACAGCGATTATTGCAGAGGGTATGCCTCGTATTTTAGGGGATGTTATCATTTCAATTGATCGTACACGTGAACAAGCAGAAGAGTTCGGTCATTCATTTGAGCGCGAGTTAGGCTTTTTAGCTGTCCATGGCTTACTACATGTGTTAGGTTACGACCATATGGTTCCTGAAGATGAAAAAATCATGTTTGGTAAACAAGATGAAATTTTAGAATCATATGGCTTATCGCGCGACACGAATGAACGTCACTAAATTTATACGTTCATTTCGCTACGCACTAAGTGGAATGAAACAAGCTGCAGCTGAGCAGAATTTTCGCGTGGATTTAGTAGCGACAATTCTTGTTTTAGCTGTTAGTTTTTTAACAGGCTTATCTGCGCTAGAATGGTGTATCATCATTTTATTAATTGCCGGTATGCTTGCACTTGAAATGGTGAATAGTGCAATTGAGCGAGTCGTCGATTTAGCAACGCAAGATATTCATCCACTTGCGAAGGCAGCAAAAGATATTGCTGCAGGAGCAGTGCTTGTTTATGCACTTGCGAGTGTCGTCATCGCGTGCATCATTTTTTTACCAAAATGGTTTTAAACAACGGAGGAACTTATTTTATGTCAGAATTTAAATCAGGCTTTATTTCAATTATCGGTCGCCCGAATGTTGGTAAATCAACATTTTTAAACCGTGTAATTGGACAAAAAATTGCGATTATGTCGGATAAGCCACAAACAACACGTAACAAAGTACAAGGTGTATTAACGCAAGATGATGCACAAATGATTTTCATCGATACACCAGGGATTCATAAACCAAAACATAAGCTTGGTGAATTCATGTCAAAAGTGTCAAAAAACGCTTTACGTGAAGTAGATGCCATTATGTTCATGGTCAATGCACAACAAAAATTAGGTACGGGTGACCGTTATGTAATCGATATGTTAAAAGGCACAAAAACACCTGTCTTTTTAATTATTAACAAAATCGATGCGATTCACCCAGACGAAGTTTTAAAAATCGTTGACCAATATAAAGACGAATTTGATTTTGCGGAAATCATACCAATCTCGGCACTTCAAGGAAATAATGTGGACAATCTATTAACAACGCTTAAAAAATATTTACCAGAAGGTCCACAATATTATCCGGCTGACCAAGTAACCGATCACCCAGAACGTTTTATTATTGCAGAATTAATTCGTGAAAAAGCATTACACTTAACACGCGATGAAGTGCCACACTCAATCGCAGTGGAAATTGAAAAAATCCGTCGTGAAGAAGATAAGGACCGTGTCCATGTAATGGCGACAATCATTATCGAACGCGAATCACAAAAAGGGATTATTATCGGTAAACGTGGCGCAATGCTAAAAGAAATCGGTACACGCGCACGTAAAGATATCGAAAATTTACTTGGCTCGAAAGTGTATTTAGAACTATGGGTAAAAGTACAAAAAGATTGGCGTGACCGTTCTTCACAATTACGTGACTACGGCTACCGTGATGATGAATACTAATAAGGGAAGTGGGGCAATTGCTGAATAAATGGGAAGGCATTGTCTTAAAAACAAAACCGTACGGAGAATCAAATAAGGTTGTGACATTGCTAACGCGCGAGGCGGGGAAAGTAGCTGCGATGGCGCGAGGTGCGAAAAAGCCCTCTAGTCGTCTAGCAGGTATTTGTCAACCATTCATGCATGGAATCTTTATTGTTCATCATGGGCGTGGTATGGGGACATTGCAACAAGGTGAGGCCATTGATTCGATGCGACATATTCAAACCGATATTGTCGCGACTGCGTATGCGAGTTATTGTGTTGAAATTGTAGACCGTCTAACCGAGCAAGATACGCCTGATGAGTACGCCTATAATGTGCTATTACAAGCGCTTCATGCAATCGAAGAAGGGTATGACCCAGAATCGATTAGTTTGTTTGTCGAATGGAAGATGCTTCCGTATACAGGGGTGCAACCTATTTTACATCAATGTGCTTCATGTGGTGCTACAGAAGGGGAATTTGCATTTTCATTTTCAAGTGGCGGTTTTTTATGTCATCGCTGTTTTCATCAAGACCCGTATATTATTCGTTTAACGCCAACGCAACTCAAATTAATTCGGATGTTTTATAAGATGCCGATCGAGCAAGTAGGTTCGTTAACGTTAAAAAAAGAAACAAAGCGATTTATCAAAAATATTGTTTCAACAATTTATGAGGAGCAAACGGGTATGCGCTTTAAATCAAAGAAATTTATTGATCAATTAGAACGTACACCGCTGCTATTTAAAGAACAAGAAGACGAATAAAAAAAGCCTCTCATATGTGTATGAGAGGCTTTTTCGTATGATTAGCGATAAGCATCTAAATGCTCGACCTCGCGATAACTCATCGAATCCCAAAAAATATTACTTGAAACAACGGGAACATCATATGGGAACGAATTTGGTTTAATCATAATATTTTGGCCGTTTAAAATTGATAATTGCATTTGATGAAGCTCTTTCGTTGATAAAGGCTCTTTGGCTGTATAGCTAAAAATCGTCTCCACTGTAAGGTTTAACATATCAGGGGCAATTGATGATACAATTGAGGCGTTTTTGATTTTAAGCTCAATATCAAATGAACCGTTTGAGACGGTTAAATCTTCCTCTAAATCAGATGGATTTGTTAAGGCACCTTTAAAAAGGACAACTACGGTGCCTTGAGCGTAAATACGGTACACTTTATGATGGGTAGGAAATCCCACAATAATCATCCTCTCTTTTTCACATACAATTCAGTATAGAGGTTTTTGCATGAAAAATCGAATGAAACTATTTTCAGATTGAAATAGTTGACATTCAAAACTTACTACAATATAGTAAGTTACGAAAAGTAACAAATAAAACGAAATGAAAAGAGCGACGCTATATGGAAATGACACAAACAAATTTAACTATGATAGAAGAAAAGATGACGTTCGTGCCGCTTACTAATGAAGAAAATATTTGTGTGGTAGGGCCGGTTAAGTTACCAATTAAACAGGGGGATTTTGAAGCAACTTTTAATTGGTACTGTTGGACAACAGTACAAAAATCTTGGTCTAAAAAAGAAGTTATCAATCATTTAAATACAATGAATTTAGCCTTTGGGCAACAATCATCGGTATTAGTATACGGTGATTTTGAACATGCGCCTGATGCACTTGTACGGATGCATAGTATTTGCCATACGGGTGATATTTTCGGAAGTCAACGCTGTGACTGTGGCTACCAATTACATGAATCGATGAAAATGGTTGTTGATAACGGTGTAGGGGCTATTTTCTATTTAGCAAATCATGAGGGCCGTGGCATTGGCTTATTTTCAAAATCAATGGCTTATTTATTGCAACAAGAAGGACTTGATACAGTAGAGGCAAATCATGCATTAGGTTTTGAAGATGATACACGTTCATATGAAGAGTCGTTAAAAGTATTAGAATCACTACGTCAAAAACCCGTAACATTAATTACAAACAATCCGAAAAAATTAGCGGCACTTGAAGCACATGGTTTATCTACGAATGGGCATGTACCATTATGGGGTGGTGAAAATGCGACAAACCATTACTATTTAGAAACGAAACGTGAAAAATCAGGACATATTCGCTAGCGATTTAGGGGGAACAGGTATGCTTAGAAATGATGAATATTATATGCAGTTAGCGCTTGATTTAGCATCGAGTGCACGAGGGAACACAAATCCCAATCCAATGGTAGGTGCCGTCATTGTTAATAATGATGTGATTGTAGGTACAGGCCTACACCGAAAAGCAGGAGAGCCTCATGCAGAAGTACATGCATTTCGTATGGCGGGAGACCATGCAGCAGGTGCTACATTGTATGTCACGCTAGAGCCGTGCTCACACTTCGGGAAAACGCCGCCTTGCGCCAATTTAGTAAAAGAATCGGGCGTAAAACGTGTCGTTGTCGCAATGACTGATCCCAATCCAAGTGTCGCAGGACGCGGCATTGCGCTATTACGTGATGCCGGTATCGAAGTAGAGGTAGGTGTACTAGAAGCACAGGCGTATAAATTAAATGAACGTTTTATTCATAACATGCTGACAGCGCGTCCGTTTGTCGTAGCAAAATATGCGATGACAGCAGATGGTAAAATTGCGGCTGCTACAGGTGATTCCAAATGGGTGACAGGTGATGATGCACGTGAAGATGTGCATGAATATCGTCATGAAATGGATGGGATTCTTGTTGGCATCGGTACGGTTTTAGCAGATAATCCATCACTTACAACACGTCTTGTTTCAAAAGAAGGCAAAAACCCTATTCGCATCGTTTTAGATAGCGAACTTCAAACACCACCAACTGCAGCGGTTGCACAAACAGCTGAAGCAAGAACGATTATTGTGACATCGAATGAGGCACCTGCAGAGCGAGCACAGGCATTGTTTGCCCAAGGTGTTGAAATCATTCGTGTTGAAAAAACAACAGATGGCTTAGATTTAGAGGCAACGCTTGATGCACTTTATGAAGCGGGCATTACAGACATTCTAGTAGAGGGGGGAGCAGGTGTACACGCTTCATTTTTCCGTCAACAGCTTGTACAGAAGGTCATTATTTATATGGCGCCAAAAGTGTTAGGCGGGACGAATAGTATTACACCTGTTGGCGGTAGTGATGCACAGCAAATGAGTGAAGCGCGTGATTTTGAATTTGATACGGTAAACTTTGTAGGCAATGACTTACGCATCGTTGCTTACCCAAAGCACTAGGAGGCTTTTAACGTGGAAAGAACAACGGATATTTGTATCGTTGGAGCAGGACCTGCCGGCGCATTACTGGCAACATTGCTTGTGCGTCGGGGCTTACATGTTACACTGATTGAAAGTAGTCCCTCACTTGGTAAAGCTTTTCGAGGAGAGCATGTGAATGAACAAGGAGAAGCGGTGCTTGAGCGTCACGCGTTATTAGCTGGTGTCAAAGCACGTGGAATGCTTCCGATGACACGCTTGGAAAATTGGAAAGACGGCGTATGTTATAACACGATTTTTCCAGAAATTACAGTGGGGCATCTAGGAATTCATGTACCTCAACGCTATTTATTAGCGGCGATTTTAGAGCCAATTATGCAGGCGCCTAATTTCGAATTATTGTTGAATACGCGTATGAGAGAACTTTTATATGATAATAAACAAGTTATTGGAACAGTTGTAGAAATGAACGGAGAACGCATTAGCGTACATAGTAAGCTCGTTGTCGGAGCGGATGGTCGTTATTCAGCAGTTCGCAAAAAAGCGCATATTCCGTATCATACGTGGGAGCATGGCTATGATTTATTGTGGGCACGTATTCCACGTCCAAAGGATTGGGAGCCAATTATTCGCATGGCTTTAATTGATGGGAAACAGTTAGCGCTCTTTACGCAGGCTGAGGACCGCATTCAAGTCGGATGGAACATCGATAAGGGAAGTTTTAAAGAATGGCGTAAACAGCCATTTGAGCCCTTTATTGCACAGTTAAAAGAGGCATTTCCAACGTTAACGGATGTTGTAGATGACACAATTAAGTCATGGAGCGATTTTGTACTACTTGATGTGCACAGTTCTTATGCAGATCGTTGGGGTGGTAATGGCGTTGTCTTATTAGGGGATGCAGCACATACGATGACACCAACAGGAGCATTTGGGTTGAATAGTGCTTTAGTAGATGCAGAGTACTTAGCAGCCATTATCACGGATGAAGGAACGTTATCGAATGCACAAATCGAGCAGTTCGAAGCATCGCGTCGTTCGACGATTCACCATTTACAGCATGAGCAGCTACGAGAAGAACAGCATTTTGCGCAGCAATTTGAAGCGGTGCATTAGGAGGATTTTATGAGATTCGGTTTTGATATTGATGATACGTTAATTGATTTACGTCGTCATGCATTTTCACTGTACAATCAAACATTTCATCAAACGCTTAGTATGGATGTTTTTGAACAGATTAAGCGTGTGGAAATTCATGAACCGTTCGGCCTAACAGATGAAGCGGGCTATGAGGCGTGGAAAGCGCATTTAGAAGCGATTTATTTCACTACCTGTCCAAGCTTTCCATACGCTAAAGAAACACTACAGCAGCTTGTAGCGGATGGTCATGAGGTATTTTATATTACGGCGCGTCCGAAAGAATATTGTGCACGTTCTAAAGCATGGATGAAAGAGCAAGGCTATCCGATTGCAGAAGGGCATTTTTTCTGTGGTATGGAGGATGCTGAAAAAATCGCGACGATTCAAACATTGCAGTTAGATGTTTATGTAGATGATAAGCCAACCGTTTTACGTACATTAAAAGATGTTCAAACGCTTTCGATTATTCGTGACCAGGCGTATAATCGCGACGAAACGTGGACACGCTTAACGGATTGGCGCGAATTTCTTACATTGGTAAATCAATATAAAAAAAGCTAGTATAAATAGACAGTTCCGGTTGGAAAAAATAATTATAAGAAAAAAAGGGTTTGCGTCAGCGCGAACCCTTCTTTTTATTGCCAACAGAGGCACTGTTTTTAGTCAACCGTTATTCATAAAGACGCGAATCATATGCATAGCTGACCATTCAGAATTAGAATGCTCGACGATAGGGTATTGTTTTGGAAAAATGGTTTTGGTAATTTCGAAAACATCTAGCCCTTCGTTCATGAACTTTTGAACACGATATTGGAGCTCTTTTAAATAATTCAGTTTCATATCAATTAATGCCTGTCCATTTTCAAGCACACCTGCATGGTGACAAATCATTGTATCAAAATCAAGTTTCTGTACTTTTTCTAACGAAGCCATTGTCGCTAAAATATTTTCATCGACGAGTACGATTTTTGGCTTTGGCGTCACGAATAAATCACCGGTAAATAAATAGCCATGCTGCCGATTATAAAGCGCGACATGATCCTCTGTATGCCCGGGTGTCGGAATGATGTCCCAGACGCTATTTTTAGAAGCAAATGTTGAACTATAGGCATGGCTTGTAAAAGGCGTTGGTGGTGGCCCCCAAACGTTTTGGCGATAACGGGGTAGACGCATTTCAGTCGTCGTTTTTGTGACGCTTATCGGATGTATGTAAGCTTCGATACCGAATTTTTGGATCACTTCAGCGGTATTACCGATGTGGTCTTCATGAAAATGTGTATGCAGCACATGGTCAACGGTTTTATGCTCAATAAATTCAAAAAATTGTGTGCGTAACCCAGGAGAAGCCGTATCAATGAGGACGCCATCTAATAAAAAGCTATAGACATTCATGGGTGCGCCTGGGATTTTCACAATATGCTCGACTATTTCTAATGGTCCGTATGTTGAGAAAATACGATTTTTTTCTACTTCAATCATTCTTTTCACTCCTTTTTGCTTTTTATTAGTATAGCAATACCGATGGTGAATAGCTATTCATAAAAAAGAGACACGGTAACCAGTATCGTTACCGTGTCTCTTCTGTTGTTGGCTTTGACGAAAGGAATCATAGATGGTCCAAATCTATAATTACATCGTAAATATTAAATATCATAAAATCTTACGTCTTATAATGCAAGCATTTTGGGTGTATTGACTTATTTTTGTAAGAAATGACCTTATTTCTCGGTGAATACTAGCGAAAATAAGAGCTGATGTAGTGAAGATGAAAAGCCGTTACTTCTTATGAAGTAACGGCTTTTATTTGTTTGAATTAGAATTGTAGGAAACCTTCGATATATGCTTTTACTTCTGAAATTGGCATACGTTTTTGTTCCATTGTATCGCGGTGACGTACGGTTACTTGACCGTCCTCTTTTGAGTCAAAGTCATATGTGATACAGAATGGTGTACCGATTTCATCTTGACGACGGTAACGTTTGCCGATTGATTGAGATTCATCATAGTCTACAGGGAATGCCTTACGAAGCTCTGCCCATACACCATGTGCTTCTTCTGATAATTTTTTAGATAATGGAAGAACCGCAGCTTTAAATGGTGCAAGTGCTGGGTGGAAGCGTAATACTTTGCGAGAGTCGCCGCCTTCTAATTCTTCTTCATCATATGCATCACAAAGGAATGCCAATGTTACACGGTCTGCACCTAGAGAAGGCTCGATGCAGTAAGGTACATAGCGTTCATTTGTTACAGGATCAATATAAGTGAAGTCTTCGCTAGAGTGCTCCATGTGGCGTTTTAAGTCGAAGTCTGTACGAGAAGCTACGCCCCAAAGTTCACCCCAACCGAATGGGAAGCGGAATTCGATATCTGTTGTAGCATTTGAGTAGTGAGAAAGTTCTTCCTCACCGTGGTCACGTAAACGCATAGAATCTTCGTGCATATCTAAGTTTAGTAACCAGTTTTTACAGAATTCTTTCCAGTAAGCATGCCATTCTAACTCTGTACCTGGTTTACAGAAGAATTCAAGTTCCATTTGTTCGAATTCGCGTGTACGGAATGTGAAGTTACCTGGTGTGATTTCATTACGGAATGATTTACCAACTTGACCGATACCGAATGGAGTACGTAAACGCATAGAACGTTGAACGTTTTTAAAGTTTACAAAAATACCTTGTGCTGTTTCAGGGCGTAGGAAAATTTCATTTGTAGAATCTTCTGTTACACCTTGGAATGTTTTGAACATTAAGTTGAATTGACGGATGTCCGTGAATTCTTTTGCACCACAGTCTGGGCAATGAACATCTAATTCTTCCATTTTATCTTTCATTTGGTCGAATGTCATGCCATCAACAACAATTTCAACACCTGTTTTTTCTAATGAAGCATCTTCAATTAGTTTATCTGCGCGGTGGCGAGATTTACAAGATTTACAGTCGATCATTGGGTCATTGAAGTTACCAACGTGACCAGAAGCTACCCAAGTTTTAGGGTTCATTAAAATTGCGGCGTCTAAGCCAACATTGTATTCAGATTCTTGAATGAATTTTTGCCACCATGCTTTTTTTACGTTGTTTTTTAATTCAACGCCTAGGGGACCGTAATCCCATGTGTTTGCTAAACCACCGTAAATTTCTGAGCCTGGGAAGACAAAGCCACGGTGTTTTGCTAAACTAACTACATTTTCCATTGTTTTTTCTGCCATTTGAAAAACCTCCAGTAAAAAGAATAAAGCACCCGTCTCCGGGCAACTTTTGCCCGGGGACGAGTGCTGTGTATGCGCCCGCGGTTCCACCCCGATTGATCATCCTATTAACATAGAAGATGATCCACTTTCTAACTGTTAGCTCCTGAGCGCCTTTTTGTTTGCGGTGTAGTCTTTCACCATCACTACTCGCTTTTATTGCAAACTACTTATTACTCATTCATCGCCTTATATCGTTTGGCAACATTGTACCATGCAATAGTTTTCTTCGCAATATCGAATGAAATAGTATATACTTATTAAGAATAAAGTATATAACATTTGGGGCGGTGAGCGTGATCGAACTCAACAAACGTCAAGAAGAAATAGTTGAAATTGTTAAAGGAAACGGCCCTATTACAGGCGAACAAATTGCGGAACGTCTTTCATTAACAAGAGCTACATTGCGACCAGATCTAGCTATTTTGACGATGGCTGGATTTTTAGATGCGCGTCCGCGTGTAGGCTATTTTTATTCTGGTAAACAAACAGGACAAGCGGTAGCAGAGAGTATGACCAATATGAAAGTGAAGGATTTTCAATCTATTCCTGTCGTGGTCAGTGAAAATATTTCTGTTTATGATGCCATTTGTCAAATGTTCTTAGAGGATGTAGGAACATTATTCGTTGTAGATAAAAACTCTTATTTAACAGGGGTTTTATCTCGAAAGGACCTTTTGCGTACTGCAATTGGAAGTCAAGATTTAAATCATATTCCCGTACATATCATTATGACGAGAATGCCGAATATTGCCTATTGTTTTAAAACAGATGGTCTTATTCAGGCGGCAAATAAATTAATTGAACGACAAATTGATGCATTGCCAGTTGTCATTGAACATACAGATGGCCTCGAAGTAATTGGGCGTTTAACGAAAACGAATATTACGCGAGCATTTTTATCGCTCGCCGAAAACCATGATTTGTGAGGTGGGTGCATTAAATGGAAAAAAATCTCAATTTTTTATCGTTTCAGATTCAGTTGGTGAAACGGGTGAATTAGTAGCAAAGGCTGCTATTAGTCAATTTCGTCCAGGAATGCAGGATGTTGCTGTAAGACGTTTCCCACATATTGAAAATCGCGAACAAATTAATGAAATTCTGCAGTTTGCAATCGAGCAACAAGCGATGGTCGTCTATACACTCGTTAAAGAAGAAATGCGCGACTTTACAAAGACATTATGTGCACGTAAAAATATCCCGAATATTGATTTAATGGGTCCTACTATGGAGATGTTTACAACAGCACTACAAGTAGAGCCGATTGAAGAGCCAGGTCTTGTTCGTAAGCTCGATGATGATTACTTTAAAAAGATTGAAGCGATTGAATTTGCTGTAAAATATGATGATGGCCGGGATCCAAGAGGATTATTGAAGGCAGACATCGTATTAATTGGCGTGTCGCGTACATCGAAGACGCCATTGTCGCAGTTTCTTGCGCATAAGCGTTTAAAAGTAGCGAATGTACCATTAGTGCCAGAAGTCGAGCCCCCTGAAGAGCTATTCCATGTACCAAAGGAAAAATGCTTTGGTTTAGTTATTTCACCAGAAAAACTAAACAATATTCGGAAAGAGCGCTTAATTGCACTCGGCTTAAATGATAGTGCGAGTTATGCAAAAGTTGAACGAATTGATGAAGAAATCAATCATTTCTATCGCATTGTGGACCGTATTGGATGTCCTGTCATTGATGTGACGAATAAAGCTGTTGAAGAAACAGCAAATGACATTTTGCGTCGAATAAAAGAGTAATACAAGCCCCCCTTTTAGTAGGGGAGTTTTTTTGTTTTATTATGAAAATAGATAGAATAAATGAGCAATATGTTTTATAATGAAGAATTGTGGTAAAAAGAAATTAAGTAGTTTTAAAAGAAAAAAGAATTTTTTTATTCGAGAAAGAAGGATTTTTACGGTAATATCTCGAATTAAAGAGTTAGAAGCAAAGATGGTGATGAGATGGCACAACGAATTCCAGAAGAAACAATCGAGCAAATTCGTTCGCAAACAGATATTGTCGATGTAATCGGTGAGTATATGCAACTGACGAAACGTGGTCGAAATTACTTTGGTCTGTGCCCATTTCATGGGGAACAGACACCGTCTTTTTCTGTATCTGTCGACAAGCAGATTTTCCATTGCTTTGGCTGCGGTGCAGGCGGAAACGCCATTACATTTTTAATGGATATTGATAATATTCCGTTTCAGGATGCTGTAGCTCGTTTAGGTGAGCGAGCAGGAATTGAAGTAGATATTGCCGAGCATCAACATCAGCATGTGAATAAGACAGAAGTATCTCCTGAACAACAGCGTATGATTGAGGCGCATCAATTTTGTTTACGATATTTTCAACATTTACTATTGAATACAGAAGATGGTGAAGAAGGGCTTCAATATTTAGAGGGGCGTGGTTTTACACGGGAGATGATTGAGGCATATGGCATTGGCTTTGCATTGCCAAGTTGGGATGCCTTAACAACATTACTGTCACGTAAAGGCTATGATTTAGCGGAAATGGCCCAGGCCGGACTCGTTATTCAAAAAGAAGACAGTAATGGCTATTTTGATCGTTTTCGTCGGCGTGTCATGTTTCCGATTCGTAATGAAGCGGGAACGGTTATCGGTTTCTCTGGACGAGTAATCGATACAGAAGGCGAAAATGCTAAGTATATGAATAGCCCAGAATCGCCCATTTTCCATAAAGGAAAGATACTCTATAATTTAGATCAAGCACGTCCGATTATTCGTAAGGAACGGAAAGTTGTACTTTTTGAAGGGTTTATGGATGTATTAAGTGCAAAAACAGCTAATGTACACAATGGCGTCGCATCAATGGGGACAGCCTTGACGCTTGAACATGTACAAAAGCTGAAGCGACTATCGAATGATATCATTGTTTGTTATGATGGCGATAATGCTGGCTGGGAGGCTGCAAAACGTGCTGCGGACTTATTACACGCAGAGAAACTATCAGTTGAAATAGCCGTTCTCCCAAGAGGCTTAGACCCAGATGATTATATAAAGCAATATGGTACGGAAGCTTTTCGAGATAAAATCATCGGAGAGCCCCTAGATTTTACGAGTTTTATGATGAGTTATTCTAAACGCAATAAAAATTTCCAGTATGCGACCGATGTCGAGCAATATGTAGAGGAGGCACTGCAATATGTAGCGCTTGATTCATCTGCTGTAAAGCGAGAATTACACCTAAAGCAATTGCAACAAGAAACCGGTATTACGCAGGAAACATTGACAACTCAATTACGTCATAAAGAAGCACAACGACGAACTGAACCTGAAAGACGTACTGTTCGTGTTGAACAAAAGCCTACATCTAGCAGGAAATTAACTGCAATAGACCGTGCGGAACGTCTCATTTTAGCACGTATGTTAAACGATATTGATATCGTGGAGCGCTTGCAGTTAGATGGTGTGGAACCACCATTTGTTCGAGATGAATATGTCGCAATTTATATTCACTTACTCAGCTTTTATGCCCATCATTATAAGCCGGATTTTCAGCGGTTTGCAGAGATGCTAACCGACTCAGAACTTCGTAAGCTTGTGATGGAGGCAGCCCTTGTAGAGCGCGATTTAGACCATCTAGAAGAAGAGTGGGATGATTGCTTACGACAAGTGGCGAAATATAAAGTGCAGCAGCAAGTTGCACAAAAAAAACAACAGCTCCAAGAAGCTGAAAAAATGCATGATTTTAAACGTGCTCTGACACTTTCAAAAGAAGTAATAGAGTTAACGAAATCTTTAGCAAGCATGTAGCTAAAGATGTTATAAGGAGGAATACACCTAATGGCAGAAAAGTCTAAACGTACAGCAGCGAATAAAAAAGCAGAACAAGAACATACTTTAGAAGAAATGAAAAAAAGCTTGCTAGAAGCAGGTAAAAAGAAAGGTGAACTAACTTACGCGGAAATCGCAGATAAGCTACAAACTTATGAGTTAGAAGCTGATCAAGTTGAAGAGTTCATCGACAAATTAGAAGCGAATAATATCGAATTAAATGGTGATAAAGATTCTGATTTAGAACCTCTTTTAAAAGAAGCAGAAGAAACGTTTGACTTAAATGATTTAAGCGTGCCACCAGGTGTGAAAATCAATGACCCTGTTCGTATGTATTTAAAAGAAATCGGACGCGTAGACTTACTCTCAGCAGCAGAAGAAATCGCACTTGCAGAGCGTATTGAACAAGGCGATGACGAAGCACGTAAACGTTTAGCAGAAGCAAACTTACGTTTAGTGGTAAGTATTGCGAAACGTTATGTTGGTCGTGGGATGTTATTCCTTGATTTAATTCAAGAAGGTAACATGGGTCTAATCAAAGCCGTTGAAAAATTCGATTACCGTAAGGGATTCAAATTCTCAACTTATGCAACATGGTGGATTCGTCAAGCAATTACACGTGCGATTGCGGACCAAGCACGTACAATCCGTATTCCAGTACACATGGTTGAAACAATCAACAAACTAATCCGTGTACAACGTCAATTACTACAAGATTTAGGCCGCGAACCAACACCAGAAGAAATTGGTGAAGAAATGGATTTAACACCAGAAAAAGTTCGTGAAATTTTAAAAATTGCACAAGAGCCTGTTTCTCTTGAAACACCAATTGGTGAAGAAGATGATTCACATTTAGGTGATTTCATCGAAGATTCAGAAGCACAATCTCCAGCAGATCATGCGGCATATGAATTATTAAAAGAACAACTTGAAGATGTTTTAGACACATTAACAGACCGTGAAGAAAACGTACTTCGTTTACGTTTTGGTCTAGATGATGGTCGCACACGTACACTTGAAGAAGTAGGTAAAGTCTTCGGTGTTACACGTGAACGTATTCGTCAAATTGAAGCAAAAGCGCTTCGTAAACTACGTCACCCATCACGTAGTAAACGTCTAAAAGATTTCTTGGAATAAAATATAAGAGGTTAAGTTAATACTTAGCCTCTTTTTTTGTGTCTTAAATTCTTTTTCGCTAATTTTCCTGAAAATAGTAAAAGATAAAACAATTTATGCCGATGAATTAGAAGAAGCCTGATACCTTTAACGCTATATTGTGACGCAAAAGGTTGATTAGCGAGGAGGTGACTTACCGTGCAAGAGGAGAAAAAAGACATCATTCTACATGAAATTGCGTTTTGGAAAACGAATAAATTACTTCCAGAGCATTACTGTGACTTTTTAACGACCCTTTATACTGGAGGAGATGATGATAATACAGCAACTGATGAACCTGTTAAGAAAAAAACTAGTTCAAAAACTTGGCTAGTATATGGAATTGCTGCACTATTAGCAGTGGGTAGTATGATGATGATGTACATATTTAGCGCACAGTATATCCTCATTCCAATTGCCATTAGTGTGGTAGCAATTG
>NZ_HE578957.1:391613-400630 GCF_000307285.2 Kurthia sp. Dielmo | reverse complement strand
CAATTGCCATTAGTGTGGTAGCAATTGGGATTGTACTCTACATGGCATTTAAAGAAACGACGACAAAGCTAATGAAAACGGTAACATTTGCAGTTGCGGCATTATTACTTTTTGCGCTCAGTGTACGCGTTACGAGTATGTTTGCACCGGGTGACACATGGGTGATGTATAGTGTGTTAATTGCTAATTGTGTCGCATGGCTTTTAGTTGGTACAAAAATGAAATTAATTTATTTTATCATTTCAGGATATTTAGGATTAGCCGTTATTATTCTCTTTGGCTTCTTCCTATAAGCTAGCTACATAATTATGAAAGGCGAAATCGAATCGAGATGATAGGATTTCGTCTTTTTTTGTGCAAAGAACTGTAGTACTTTCTCTATGAAAAAAACATGAAATTCGTTACAATGGTATCGAAGGGAGGGCACAGTTTTTATGAATGCCCAGAAATTATCAAAACGTTTAGCAACAGTCGCAGCTTTTGTTCCACAAGATGCGGTTGTTGCAGATATTGGTTCCGACCATGCATACCTACCTTGTTTTTTAGTGAATCAAGGAATTGTTAAGAAAGCTGTTGCAGGTGAAGTAGTGAAAGGTCCTTATGAATCTGCTTGTCATGAAGTACAACGAGAACAACTAAGCGAGCAAATTACCGTGCGTTTAGCCAATGGTCTTGAAGCTATTCAACCAGAGGACGGTGTAACAGCAGTTACCATTGCTGGTATGGGAGGGCCATTAATCGCTTCTATTTTAGACCATTATCCACAAGGTCTAGAAGGCGTTACGCGCTTAATTTTACAACCAAATATTCACGCGATTGCCATCCGTGAATGGGCTGTTGCTCATGACTTTATGATTGTAGATGAAGCGATTATTAAAGAAGATGGAAAAATTTACGAAATTTTAGTGTTAGAAAAAGGGAAAAAACCACTCTCTGAGCTAGAATTATTACTTGGTGAGAAATTAATGGCCGAGCGCAATGATGTATTTGTTGAAAAATGGACACATGAAATTGCACAATGGCATACTGTGTTAAAAAATATGGAAAAGGCAGAACAAACGCCAGCCATTATGAATAAAAAGCAAGAGCTTCTAACAAAAATTGAAACGGTAGAAGGAGTGCTCGCATAGTGAAACAAACGAATGGTCAACAAATTATTCAAATTTTTGAGAGTTGGTCTCCTAAAAAAATTGCCGCAATGGACGGTGATCCGATTGGGTTGGCTGTTGGTACGTTAAACAAAGCAGTAACAAAAGTACTCGTGACGCTTGATGTGAATTTAGCAGTTGTAGATGAAGCAATTGAAAAGGGATGCGAATTAATTATTGCGCATCATCCACCGATTTTCCGTAAGCTCGCTAATCTGCGTACAGATACACCACAAGGTCAGTTATTTGAAAAACTTATTAAACACGATATTGCTGTTTATGCAGCACATACGAATTTAGATGTTGCTGATGGTGGCGTCAATGATTTATTAGCAGATGCTTTAGATATTCAACAGCGTGAAGTACTTGTGCCTAGTTACGAGGAAACGTTATATAAGCTGGCTATTTTTGTGCCAGAAAGTCACGCGGATGCGCTAAGACAGGCACTTGCAGGCGCGGGTGCAGGGAGCATTGGCTTATACGAAGCATGCAGTTTTACATCAACTGGTGAAGGTCGTTATAAGGCACAACAAGGTGCAGAACCTTTTGCGGGTAGTATTGGTAAACTTCATGTAGAGCCTGAAGTAAAAGTAGAAGTTGTCGTACCGGATTCTTTAAAAAATAAAGTATTACGTGCAATGTACAATACACACCCATATGAAGAAGTCGCTTTTGATTTTTTAAAACTTGAAACAGCGGCGAAAACAATGGGCTTAGGTCGCATTGGGACATTAAAAAATTCAATGACATTACAAGCCTTTGCGGAGCATGTAAAAACATCCTTGCATGTACCAACTGTACGTGTGGTTGGCGATTTACAGGATATGGTCACAAAAGTGGCGGTACTTGGTGGTGACGGTAATAAATATATTCAAGCAGCCAAAAGAGCAGGTGCGGACGTTTATGTAACGGGGGATTTATATTTCCACGTTGCACAGGATGCAGAAGCAATGGGCTTACATGTTGTGGATCCAGGACATCACGTAGAGAGCATTATGAAGCAAGGTGTAGCAAGTAAAATGGCGGCATTATGTGCTGAGAAACAGCTACAAGTGTCATTTCTGTCATCTGAATTATCAACAGAGCCATTTCAGTTTATTTAATAAAAAAGAGGTTTTGACATACGTGTGAAAACAACCGCTCCTATAAACATAAGAAAAACCGGAATCGCGCTGTAGCGCGGTTCCGGTTTTTCGTTGCGAACGCTAAAAAAGGAAAATGACATGTTTTTTCCTAGGCTCTTTTTTGTTTATCGCATTAATATGGCTCAATGCGTTTAACAGGTTTTGGTTCTTTAATTTTTGGTAAAATTTTATCCAGTGTAATATGACGTTCGATGGCGTGTGTTTCTGGGTTTTCTGGGTCATATTGATCTAAGAATTTAATCACTTCTTTAACGATTGGTGTTGGTGTAGAAGCACCTGCTGTTACGGCTACATTTTCAACACCTTCTAGCCATTCTAATTTTAGTTCAGATAAATCAGCAATGCGGTGAGATGGTGTACCAGCGATTTCTTCTGAAACTTGCGTTAAGCGATTTGAGTTGTTACTGCGTGGGTCACCAACAACGATTAATAAATCTGTTGCACCTGCTTGATTAGCAACCGCCTCTTGACGAACTTGTGTAGCAAGACAAATTTCTTCATGTACTTCAATTGTTGGGAATTTTAATGTTAATGTTTGCATTAAACTCATAACATCCCACTGACTCATCGTTGTTTGGTTTGTTACGAGTAATTTATCATTCTCGATTTCAAGTGCCTCAATATCTGCTACTGTTTGCACGAGGTGGACGCGGTCTGGCGCAACACCGACAGCACCCTCAGGCTCTGGATGGCCTTTTTTACCGATATAAATAATATCGTATCCCTCTGCTGTTTTTTCTTCAATTAACGTATGTGTAACCGTTACATCAGGACAAGTTGCGTCAATAGAAACTAACCCTTTTTTACGTGCTAATTCACGTACTTCAGGTGATACACCATGTGCTGTAAAGATAACAGTACCACTCTCGACTTGATTTAAAATATCTAAACGATTTGGACCATCTAATGTGATAATGCCATCTTGTTCAAAGGCATCTGTTACATGTTTGTTGTGTACAATCATACCTAAAATAAAAATAGGGCGTGGTAATGATTTATCTAATGCGGCATTTCGCGCAATGACCATCGCATCGACAACACCGTAGCAATATCCTCGTGGGGTAATTTTTGTGACTTTCATAAATTATTTAACTCCTTTCGAGTGGTTTCTTCATCTAAAAATAAAGAAACATTCATCGGTTCTATTATAACGGACGTTTTTACGTTATACAAAGTTTTGACAATTTGAAGATTTTATTGACGAAAAACATACAAAAAGCTATTATAGTCAAATGGATTCTCGAACGAAAGCATGTTACAATGAGGGAATGAAGTAAGGAGTGACAAAATGTCAAAGTACACAGATTATCAATTTAAACCATTTTTGCGTGACGCAATCGCGAAATTAGGTTTTACAGAACCAACACCTATTCAAAAGGAGATCATTCCGCTTATCTTAAAAGGGAAAAGCGCAATTGGTCAAGCGCATACAGGTACAGGGAAAACACATAGTTTCTTAATTCCTATCGTACAACGTATTGTAGAGGACAAACAAGAAGTCCAAGCAGTTATTACTGCACCAACTCGTGAGCTTGCTACGCAAATTCACATTGAGTTAGCTAAACTTGTCGAAGGCACAGATATCCATACGAAATTATTCATCGGTGGTACAGATAAACAACGCTCAATCGATAAACTAAAAACGCAACCTCAAATCGTCGTAGGGACTCCAGGACGTATTCGCGATTTAGTGAACGTACAAGCGTTGCTTGTTCATACAGCTAATATGCTTGTAGTCGATGAAGCAGATTTAGCATTCGATATGGGTTTCATTGAAGATATCGATACATTCGCTAGCCAAATGCCAGATACATTAGAAATGTATGTATTCTCTGCAACAGTACCAGAAAGCTTACAACCATTCTTACGTAAATACATGACTTCACCAGTACATGTTGAAATGAATGACAAACGCCCAGTTGCTGAAAACTTAGAATTTTATTTGATTCCAACTCGTTCAAAATCAAAAAATGATAAATTACTGGAAATCACAAAAGCAATCAACCCATATTTAGCGATTATTTTCGTTAATACACGTAAACAAGCTGATTACGTAGCAAACTTCCTTTCTCATAATGGTATTAAGCCAGGACGTATTCACGGTGATTTAACACCTCGTGAACGTAAGAAAATGATGAAACAAGTTCGTGATTTAGAATTCCAATATATCGTAGCAACAGATCTTGCTGCTCGTGGTATTGACATTCCAGGTGTATCTCACGTAATCAACTACGAACTGCCACAGGACTTAGAATTTTTCGTTCACCGTGTAGGGCGTACAGCGCGTGCGGGTAACAAAGGTTTAGCGATTACAATCTTTGAACCTTCTGAAGAGCATCGTATTGTAGAAGTAGAAAAATTCGGTATTGAATTTAAACCAAAAGATATTAAAAATGGTGAAATTATCGATATGAAAGAACGTCATGCACGTGAAAAACGTGAACGTAAAGAAGACGAAATCGACCGTATCGCAAAATCAAAAGTTCGTAAACCGAAAAAAGTTAAACCAGGGTACAAACGTAATATGCGCTGGGAAATGGATAAAATTAAGAAAAAAGAACGTCGTAAACGTAGTCGTCAACGTATGAAATAAGCATATTCATAGGAAGTTCCGATGGAAATTGCTATAATTTTATTATAGAAAAGAAAAGAAACGCGCTCATTTATAAGCGCGTTTCTTTTGTTGAATTGGAGGATTTTTTCATGTTAATTGGTTCACATGTTTCAATGAGTGGTAAAAAAATGTTGCTAGGCTCAAGTGAAGAGGCGGCATCATATCAAGCATCAGCAATGATGATTTATACAGGCGCACCACAAAACACACGTCGTAAAGATATTTCAGAATTGAATATTATCCCAGGGCAACTTCATATGGAAGAGCATGGCATTATGGAAATGGTCGTGCATGCACCGTATATTATTAACTTAGGTAATACGACGAAGCCGGCTGTATTTGAGCTAGGTGTGGAATTTTTACAAAAAGAAATTGAACGTACAGAAGCATTAGGTGCAAAACAAATCGTCCTACATCCAGGAGCGCATGTTGGAGCGGGTGCTGAGGTTGGTATTAAACGGATTATCGAGGGCTTAAATGAAGTGTTAACGGTTGATTCGCCAGTGCAAATTGCGCTCGAAACAATGGCTGGAAAGGGTTCAGAATGTGGTCGTACATTTGAAGAGTTAGCACAAATTTTTGATGGTGTGCATAATAATCATCGTTTATCGGTTTGTTTTGATACATGTCATACACATGATGCGGGTTATGACATTGTGGCAGACCTAGATGGCGTACTAGCTGAGTTTGAGCATTATATTGGCTTGAAAAATATTAAAGTACTGCATATTAATGATAGTAAAAACGAACGTGGTGCACATAAGGACCGTCACGAAAATATTGGCTTTGGTCATATTGGTTTTGAAGCGCTGCATCGTATCGTACATCATGAGGCGTTCGAAGCGGTACCGAAAATTTTAGAAACACCATGGGTAGGACCAGATAAAAAGAATACAAAAGCACCGTATTTATATGAAATCGAGATGTTACGCACAGGCAACTTTAAGCCAGAACAAATCGATGCATTACGCGGATAATAAACGAAAAAAGCTGGCGATGGCTGGCTTTTTTTAATGAACAATGAAAGACAAGAATTTTTACTTTACAATAGAATCTTTTTTCGCTATACTAAATATTTGTAAATCGTAACGATTCTGAATTAGAAAGAAGAGAAGTGTATGATAAAGCAGCCCCTGATCGAGTTGCAAAATATATCATTTCAATATGACTATACAAAAGTGCTTAGTCACTTGTCTTTAACAATTAATGAGGGAGATTTCGTCGCATTATTAGGCCCCAATGGCTCGGGGAAATCAACTCTTTTAAAAATTATTTTAGGTTTATTAAAGCCAACAACAGGTGCGATTCATCTATTTGGTGAAGAAGCATCGAAATTTAAAAAGCGTGAGTGGATCGGTTACGTGTCTCAAAAAGCGAATGCCTTCAATGGGGGATTCCCTGCGACCGTGAAAGAAGTAGTCGCAAGTGGCTTAACGAAAAAATTGGGCTTATTTAAACGTAAAGCAACGAATCAACAAGATCTGATAAGAGAGGCCTTACAAGCAGTAGATATGCTACCGTATTTAAATCGCAATATCGGTGGGCTATCAGGTGGGCAACAGCAACGTGTCTTTATTGCAAGAGCACTTATCGCGAAGCCTAAAATGCTTATTTTAGATGAGCCAACAGTAGGTGTCGACCAAGAAAATGTCGCTATCTTTTATCAGTTAATGGAGAAATTAAATAAAGAGGGTATGACGCTTCTGCTTGTCACGCATGATATGAGCGTTGTAGAGAGCGCGGTCACGGATGTGGCTTGTCTTAATGGTAAAATCCATTACTATGGCTCAAAAGAAGGCTATGAGGCGCTGACGAAAGAACAAATCAGTGCATGGTACAGTTATTCAATTGAACAGGAGGAACGTGTATGATTTCCTCAATATTTCAATATGATTTTTTACAAAATGCCTTTTTATCTGGTATGGTGATTGGTGTCTTAGCACCGCTATTAGGCGTCTTTATTGTCGTACGGCGCTTGTCCTTAATTGCCGATGCGCTAAGCCATGTTACACTAGCGGGAATCGCAGGAAGTTTATATTTATCACAAACCTTTGTTGGGTTCGCAACATTAAATCCACTTTACTTAGGGATTGCCTCTGCTGTAGGAGGGTCTCTATTAATTGAAAAACTACGTGGCGTTTATAAGCATTTTGAAGAATTAGCGATTCCAATTATTATGTCTGCAGGACTTGGCTTGAGTGCGATTTTTATTTCGTTAGCACAAGGCTTTAGTACCGATTTGTTTAGTTATTTATTTGGCTCCGTATCTGCTGTAAGTCGTCAAGATTTATGGATAGTCATCGTTATTGCAATTGTTGTAATTGCCTTTATTTCACTATTTTATAAAGAATTGTTTGTGTCATCATTTGATGCAGAGTATGCACGGGCAAGCGGCTTACGCACAAAAGCCATTCATATGTTATTTATGGTCATTACAGCGCTTGTCATTGCAGCAAGTATGCGCATTGTCGGCATTTTACTCGTATCCTCACTGATTACATTACCTGTTGCGGCAGCAATTCGTTTAGCGAAAAGCTTTAAGCAAACGATTATCTATGCCATTATCTTTGGTGAAACAGCGGTATTAGTCGGTCTTGTGACAGCATTTTATTTAAATTTAGCACCAGGTGGAACGATTGTTATTACATCGATTATTATTTTATTAATGGCAATGCTTGTGAAGAAAATCGCAACAAAACGAAGTGTCTGAAAGGAGTAGTAGAGTATGAATGTATCAAAAGCATGGGAAGTATTAAAAGAGCAAGGATTTAAAAAAACAGATAAGCGTGAACAAATTTTAGAGATGTTTGCAGATAGCGAGAAATATTTAACAGCACGTGATTTGCTTGATGTAATGAAGAAAGATTATCCTGGGATGAGCTATGATACAATCTATCGAAACTTATCGACATTCGTGTCCTTAGGGATTTTAGAGGAAACGGAGCTATCGGGTGAGAAACATTTCCGTATGCATTGTGAAACGGAGCATCATCACCATCATTTTATCTGTATGGAATGTGGTAGCATTCGCGAAATTCATTTATGCCCAATGGATTTCTTACAAGAGCAATTGCCAGGTTATGAAATTGAAGGTCATAAATTTGAAATTTACGGTAAGTGTCCAGCCTGTCAAAAGGCGTAAAAAATAAAGAGTTAAGTATATTAGAAGCTTGGACTATGTGTAAAAACAACCACTCATCGGAGTATATCGAAAACCGGAATCGCGCTTTAGCGCGTTTCCGGTTTTTTGTTGCGAACATTAAAAAGGTACATGACGTGTTTTGCCCCAGTCTCTTTTTTATGTGGAAAGGCCTTTTCTCTAAAATAGTTACAGAGAAAATAAAATCGTTATAAAGAATAGATTGAGAAACATTTTAATGGGTAAAAAGATTCTATAAATTAAAAAAACATGATAAAGTACATGTTCAAAAAAAGAGAGAAATGAGGTTAAAGTTCTAATACGTTAAATTGACATTAATTGCTCTTTTGATACATAATAAATGTATATAATGATTCAAAAGACGTTTAAAATGTATATTTTATATGATAATAGTTTCATTAAATACTAAAGGAGACGATACGTATGACGAAATCGAAATGGCTCGTTAGTTTAACAGCAACATGCATGTTGGCGTGTGGCTCACTAGCTACGAGTGCTTCAGCCGTCAATGTTAATATTGATAATAAGCAAGATTTGGAAAAAGCAATTGAGCAGGCAATGGAAAATGCGGATAGTTTATTAGAAATAACTTACACTGGTGCAGATGTGGAATCGATTTATCGTAATATCACCCCAATTTCAATGGCTGTTGGTAATGGAAATGATGAAATTTTAGGCATCTTACAAAGCGTTTCAACGAGCTCTTCATTAAAGTCTGTGGGAGGGAAACCTGTATCAGCCGATTTTAAATTAAATATTGATTATTTCACAACAAAAGCGAAAAAACAGCAAGCAGATGCGACATTAAAAACGATTGCGAATACGATTAAAAAGAATAACAAAAGTCAATTTGACCGTGTAAAAGCAGTGAATGACTATTTAGTATTAAATACGATATACGGTGGCACAACAGATGATCGTTATACAGCGTACGGTTTATTGCAAGATAA
>NZ_HE578957.1:387581-391039 GCF_000307285.2 Kurthia sp. Dielmo | reverse complement strand
GTGCGATTAGGCACTTCCNCTTTTTTATTAAATACCAAATTCTTTTGCGACCCAGCGTTCAGCCTCTTGCCAACTTTGGACACGAATCACGTCGTTAGGTAGTGTAAGACGATTATAAGGTGCATCGAATAAAATAATCGGAATATTTAATTCTTCATGCAATTGAATGGCATTTTCATATTTATCTTCAAAGAATAATTCAACTTGATGTTTTTTTGCAGCAGCTACTTTACTAGCATTGCCAACAATACTCAATGAATCCATCGGTATCTGTTGATTTTTGAACCAATGATTTGTGACATCAAATGAGTTGTCTTGGCGGGCTGTAATATAGTTTAATGCAGCGTTTGGATACCATTTTTGTAATGTTTCATGTGCAAATTTTTGTACAGGTGGATTTGTGTACATTTCAATTTCAGTTGCTAAAAACCAATTTTGAAATTCAACCGCATCAATCGGTAAAACATTTAATAAATTGTATTCTGTAAAATCATCGAGAGTTACATTCGTATTGAAGTGTTTGTTAATATAGGGCACCATAAATTCTTGCGTTGTCACGGTACCGTCGATATCAATACCAAAGCTGTATTTTTTACTCATCGAATGCCCTCCTAAGTGAATGACTACTTCGTTGCTTCTTCTTTTGCAGCCGCTTGTTTCGCATAATATTCTTCTGCAAGAATATCAATTTCTTTTTTCAATTCCTCAACCATTGTTTCTTCAGGAACTTTACGAACAGTTTTACCGTGACGGAATAATAAACCTTCACCCCGCGCACCAGCGATACCAATATCGGCTTCACGTGCTTCACCAGGACCGTTTACGGCACAGCCAAGTACAGACACTTTAATTGGTGCTTTAATTGTTTGTAAATACTCTTCTACTTCGTTAGCAATTGAGATTAGATCAATTTCAATACGTCCACAAGTAGGGCAAGAAATTAATGTTGGAATATTAGAAGCTAAACCAAATGTTTTTAATAATTCACGTGCTACTTTAATTTCTTCTACAGGGTCAGCAGATAAGGAGATACGTAATGTATTCCCGATACCTTTTGAAAGAATCGCACCTAGACCGGCAGCAGATTTAATTGTACCAGAGAATAATGTGCCTGATTCTGTAATCCCTAAGTGTAGTGGGTAATCAAAAGCTTTTGCGGCTTTTTCATACGCTTCGATTGCTAGATTTACATCAGAAGCTTTCATCGATACGATAATATCGTGGAAGTCTAAATCTTCTAGGATTTTAATGTGGTGAAGTGCAGACTCAACCATACCATCTGCAGTAGGGTAACCATATTTTTCAACGATTTTACGTTCGAGTGATCCGGCATTTACACCAATACGAATTGGTACACCTTTTGCTTTTGCTGCATTAACGACAGCTTCTACTTTTTCTTTGCGACCGATGTTCCCCGGATTAATCCGGATTTTATCTACGCCTGCTTCAATTGCTTTTAAGGCAAGTTTATAGTCAAAGTGGATATCTGCAACTAATGGGATGTGGATACGTTTTTTGATGTCTGCTAATGCATCTGCTGCGCGTTCATCTGGGCAAGCGACACGAACGATTTGACAGCCTGCTTCTTCAAGACGAAGAATCTCTGCTACAGTTGCCTCTACATCGTGTGTTTTTGTTGTTGTCATACTTTGAATGATGACTTCATTGCTACCACCGATAGTTAAATCCCCAACACGTACAGGGCGTGTTTTAGAACGGTGTGTGATTTCATTCATGAAAACTCTCTCCTTCATAGGCTTTTTGCCTTCACTATTCACTATTTTAGCAGTGTTTTTTATGAATTGACAACAAAGAAACATTTCGTATACAAAAATTGTCTGAGACAGCATTTTTGTGGTGTTTTAATGTTGTAATACTTGTTCTTTCATAAGTATAAGCCTTTTTCTTACAGTAAACGATGGATTTGGTTGGAAAGTTGCAGTGCTTTACAGTAAAAAAGGAATGATTTACAAATGATTTACATGTAGTACATAATTTAGTGTGACATCAAGACTTAGGAGGAACGACAAAAATGGATTGGCAAACCGGGTTTCAATTTATAGGTGGCTTAGGGTTTTTCTTATTTTCGTTAAAGTATATGGGACATGGTTTACAAAACTGGGCGGGCGAGCAGCTGCGCTTATTATTGCATCGCTATACCGCAAATCCAATGATGGGTGTGCTCATCGGCATTGGTTTAGCAATTATTTTACAATCAAGTACAGCAGCCATCATTATTACGCTTGGCTTAGTCAGTGCCGGCTTTATGACATTGCGTCAATCAATCGGCATTATTTTAGGCGCCAATATTGGTACGACATTGACCGCTTTTTTACTCGGCTTTAATATCGGCTACTTTGCCTTTCCAATACTAGCGTTAGGCGCATTCAGTGTGTACTTTTCAAAGCGTCACACGTTTCAAAATATGGGACAGTTTTTATTCGGGTTTGGTGGGATGTTTATCGGCTTAGCTTGGATGAACTCAGCGATTAAACCAGTTATTCAATCCACACGCTTTTTAGAATGGAGTGGACAATTAAGTGAAATGCCAGTTACAGGAATGCTACTCGGTATCATTACAACGGCTATTGTGCAATCAAGTAGTGCGACAGTGGGCATTTTACAAAGCTTATATGCGCAAGGGGGCGTTTCGCTTGAAGCGGCGATGCCCATTTTATATGGCGAAAATATCGGTACGACATTAACGGTGTGCGTTGCTTCGATTGGGATGGCAACGTCAGCAAAACGCGCGGCATTATCACATGTAGTCATTAATATTTTTGGAACAATATTATTTTTCATCGTTATGACCCCATTTATTAGTTATATTACGTGGCTACAGCATACAACGGATTTAAGCTTACGTATGAGTATCGCTTTTGCGCATGGTACTTTTAATAGTGTCACGACGATTGTACTCTTACCTTTTATTGGAGCTATTATGTGGATAATTAAAAAATGTATTAAAGGGAATATATCTGATACGGATTACGTGCCGACCCATTTAGAGCGTAATTTAGTAGAGATTTCACCGGTGCTAGCAGTTGGCCAAGCGAAAGAAGAAACGATTCATATGGCAACAATTTGCCAGCAGGGCTATCAAGCAATGCGAGAGTATGTGAATACAGGTGATAGTAGCTTGCGAACGAAATCGTTAAAGCTTGAGGGGTTTTTAAATAGCAGCGAGCAGACGATTACGAATTATTTAGTCAAAATTTCAGCGCACCAATTATCAAAAGTTGAATCCGAACGGCATCATACCTTATTAGAAACGATTCGTGATTTGGAGCGTATCGGCGATCATGTAGAAAATATTGTAGAGCTTTATGATGATTTAATGCATCAGCGCAGTTCCTTTAGTGATGTTGCGATGACAGAGCTCAATCGCATGTTTGAAATGACCGAACAAATGATAGCGAAGGCAATTTTATTATTTGATACGGCCGACCGTTCGCTGC
>NZ_HE578957.1:378945-387283 GCF_000307285.2 Kurthia sp. Dielmo | reverse complement strand
TGATACGGCCGACCGTTCGCTGCGTGCGGAGATTATGCTGCTAGAGGAGCAAGTTGATGAAATGGAACGAGCCAATCGTAAAAAACATATTCATCGGCTAAATCATGGTGAATGTTCGGCACATGCGGGTATTATATTTAGTGAGATGATGAGCAACTTAGAAAGAATTGGTGACCATTGTGTCAACATTGCAGAAGCATCTATAAGAAAATAAGAAAGGGGGAGTTTGATGACAATTTTAGCGTGGACAATTATTATCCTATTATTTATTGCGGCATTTGCCGGGTTAGTTTATCCGATTATTCCAGCGGTTGTGTGTATCTTTGCAGGGTTTATTGTATATGGCCTCTTCTTCAACTTCGGTGACTTACCTTGGTGGTTCTGGCTTATTGAAATTTTATTAACAGTATTAATTTTCGGGGCAGATGCCATTTCAAACTGGATTGGTGTAAAAAAGTTTGGTGGCACAAATGCAGGGGTATGGGGAAGTACAATTGGTTTATTAATCGGACCTTTTGTTATTCCGTTCGCAGGTATACTATTAGGCCCATTTATTGGGGCTGTAGTCGCAGAATGGATTGTTAGTCGAAAAGATTTTTTAACAAGCTGCAAAATTGGGTTCGGTTCACTCATCGGATTCTTGACATCCGTTGTTACAAAAGGGATTATTCAAGTTATCATGATTGTCATTTTTGTCATTGCTGTCTAATCCTTGAAGTTTACTAGGATTTCAGTCAAAAGGCTGAAATATGCAGTTTCAGTGAATTTTATTTGAACAACCGGGAAGTTTTTGATAATCTAAGAGTGTAAAAACTAATATTTACTTATCTCAAGGAGGAATTTGAATTATGGCTTTTGAATTACCACAATTACCTTACGCGTTTGACGCACTAGAACCACACATTGATGCTCGTACTATGGAAATCCACCATGACAAGCACCACAACACATATGTACAAGGCTTAAACGGCGCTTTAGAAGGCAAATCAGAATTCGACGGTAAATCTGTTGAAGAAATCATTGCTAACTTAGATGCTGTACCAGAAGAAGTACGTACAGCTGTACGCAACAATGGTGGCGGTCACGCAAACCACTCATTATTCTGGACTTTACTTACTCCAAACGGTAAAGGCGCTCCAGAAGGTGAATTAGCAGCTGCAATCGATGCTAAATTCGGTTCATTCGACGCATTCAAAGAACAATTTGCTAACGCTGCAAAAACTCGCTTCGGTTCAGGCTGGGCTTGGTTATCAGTAGCAAACGGCGAATTAGAAATTTCTTCTACTCCAAACCAAGATTCTCCAATCATGGAAGGTAAAACACCAGTATTAGGTCTTGATGTTTGGGAACACGCTTACTACTTAAACTATCAAAACGTACGTCCAGACTACATCGCTGCATTCTGGAACGTTGTAAACTGGGATAAAGTAGCAGAACTTTACGCTGCTGCAAAATAATCCATTTTAAATGGAACAAAGCACGTACCCTTCACGTCATGAAGGTGCGTGCTTTTTTTATGGACGAAAAATTGCGTGAACCCGCTAAGACTTTATGTTTTTTAAGGTGAAAAATGATATACTACTAATTGTGAATTGAGCAGAAGGGGGGAATTTGATGCGACGAAAACAAAAAGCACAAAAGCAGCGCGCAGCGAATCCAAAAGCGAACCAACGCGCTAGTCTTTCATTTCGAATGAATGTTCTTTTCTTCTCGATTTTCGTACTATTTTCGGTCTTAATTTTACGCCTTGGTTACATGCAAATTGTCAAAGGTGAAGATTATGTAAAGGAATTACAAAAAACTGAGGAAGTAACGGTCAATACAAGTGTTCCGCGTGGCCGTATTTATGATCGTAATGGGAAAGTGCTCGTTGATAATGAAGCGAAAAATGCCATTACGTACACCAAATATCCTACAACGAAACAAACAGAGATGTTAGAAACAGCGACGGCATTATCAAAGTTAATAAAAATGGATACGTCGAAGTTGACTGAGCGGGACAAAAAAGATTATTGGATTCGTTTAAATGCAGATGCTGCTGCGGAAAAAGTTAGCAAAGAAGAGCAGGCAGCCATTAGTAAAAAAGGTGGCGAAACATCTGAAATTCAAGCCAAAATCGATAAACTTACACGAGATCGCATTACGAAAAAAGAATTAAAAACATTAACCAAATCAGATTTAAAAACATTAGCAATTTATAGCAAAATGGTTGCAGGGTATAACTTATCGCCACAGATTATTAAAAGTGATGGTGTAAGTGATAAAGAATTTGCGATTGTATCTGAAAGATTAAATAACTTACCAGGCGTTAACACAACAACAGATTGGGCACGTAAGAAAAAATCGGATTTAACTATCTTAGGGAAAACAACAACGCCTGAAGAAGGGATTCCGGCAGATAAGTTGCAATATTATTTAGCACGAGATTACTCACGTAATGACCGTGTTGGTAAAAGTTATTTAGAGCAACAATATGAAGAATTACTACAAGGTCAAAAAGCCGTTGTGAAAAGTGAAACAAATTCAAGCGGCCAAGTCGTTGATACGAAAACGATTAAAGAAGGGCAGGCCGGCAAAGACTTAGTCATTTCAATTGATAGTAAATTACAAGAAAAAACGGATAGTATTGTTGAAAAATACTTATTAAAAACAAAAGCAAATGGCACAGCCGGTTTATTAGACCGTGCATTCCTTGTAATGATGGACCCACATACGGGTGAAGTCTTATCAATGAGTGGTAAAAAGCTTGAAACCGATGAATCTGGCAAAATGAAAGTAACGGATTATTCGATTGGTGCCTTTACATCATCGTATGAAGTAGGGTCAGTCGTGAAAGCGGGTACGCTATTAACAGGGTATTCATATGGTGCAATTACCCCAGGTACAGGTATTTTGGATGCACCGATGAAGCTTGGTGGCATGACGAAATCTTCTCTTTATAACCGATCAGGTGCACAATCAAGTGTTATCAGTGATAAGGTTGCGCTTCAAAAATCATCGAATGTGTATATGTTTAAAACAGCGTTAAAAGTAGCAGGTATTGATTATGGCCAACAAAGTATTAATGGCATCACAGCAGCTGACTTCCAAAAAATGCGTAATGGGTATGCTCGTTTTGGTTTAGGTGTGGAAACGGGTATTGATTTACCAGGCGAATTTACTGGGGTTAAAGGGAATGAAACATTACCAGGGAAATACCTCGATTTAGCAATTGGGCAGTATGATACGTATACACCGCTCCAACTAGCACAATATGTGTCAACTGTAGCAAATGGCGGGGATCGTATTGCACCGCATATTTTAAAAGAAATTCATGAGCCGTCTGAAAATGGTAAAACACTTGGTAGACTAGATAAAGAAATCGAACCAACTATTTTAAATCATACGAATAATACACAGGCAGAATACAATCAGGTTCATGAAGGTATGAGCATGGTTTATAATACGCCTAGCGGTACAGCTTCTAAATTCTTCTCGGATGCAAAATATAAAGCAGCCGGTAAAACCGGAACAGCCGAAGTAATTTACTACGGTCCGAAAAAGGAGAAATATGGTACGTATTCAATTACGGTATCTCACATTGGTTTCGCACCAAAAGATAATCCAGAAGTAGCTTATGCGGTTATTATGCCATGGATGTCTACGACTGCAGAGCACTCAACGCCTAATAACCTCATGGCACGTGAAGCAGTAGATGCATTCTTTAAATTGAGAAAACAAGAAACAAAAGATCAAAAGCAAACGGTCGGAGATAAAATTACTCGTTAAGCTTATAATAGGAAGAGAATCGCTTTATAGCGGTTCTCTTTTTTTATTTACATGGAATTTACAATGCTTTCATATTTCCTTACATAACTCAAATACGAGCCTTACAATCATTCTTTATAGTTAAACGTGTAAAGAATAACAAACGACATGTGTAGGGGGAAGTAACAATGAAAAAATGGAAGTACCTAATGGTGACATCAATGGCAACATCAGCTTTATTACTAGGAGCGTGTGGCGCTGATCAAAAGGCGAGTAATTCGTCATCAGAAACATCAACAAGCGCACAATCTGAAGAACAATTGCAAGGTAAAGTTGCAGGCGATGGCTCCTCTACTGTATCACCAATTATGGAAGCGATTGTTGAGGAATACGCAGCTACTCAACCAAAAGTTCAAGTTTCTGTTGGTGTATCTGGTACAGGTGGCGGCTTCGAAAAATTCATTAATGGCGAAACAGACTTCTCAAATGCTTCTCGACCAGTAAAAGAAGAGGAAGCGGCCAAACTAAAAGAAAAAGGCATTGATTATACAGAGTTTGAGATTGCCTATGACGGAATTTCAATCGTTGTTAACAAAGATAATGATTGGATTGAGGATGTGACCGTTAAAGAACTAGAAGAGATCTGGGTAGATAACGGCAAAAAGAAAAAATGGTCGGATATCAATAAAGACTGGCCAGATGAAGAAATTAAATTCTACTCGCCAGGAACTGACTCCGGCACATACGATTACTTTGTAAACGATGTACTTGAAGAACAGCAACTTGATAAATCAGCAACGCTATCTGAGGATGATAATGTTCTTGTAACAGGTGTTGAGTCAGATAAAAATGCGATTGGTTACTTCGGATTTGCTTATTACGAAGCGAATAAAGATAAACTAAAAGTTGTGAAAATTGATGGCGTAGAACCTACACATGATACGATTCAATCAGGCGATTACACACCGCTTTCTCGTCCATTATTCGTCTATGCAAACAATAAAGCATTAGAGGAGCCAGCAATGTATAATTTCATGGAATATGCGCTTGAAAATGCAGGTGCGATGGCTGAGAGCGTAGGTTATGTGAAATCACCAGATAACGTATATGAAGAAGATAAGAAAAAATTAGAAGAATTTAAAAAGTAAGCGATATAGCAGGTAAAAAGACGGTCTGCAAAGCATGCCGTCTTTTTAAATAGAAGGGAGTCTTTGAAGTTGGTCTCACAAAAACGAGAAAAGTCGCTCGATGTGCAGCAAATGATTGCGGACAAGAAAAAAAAGGGGCTTGGCCGCAAAGCAGAAAAAATAGTACCAGTATTGCTGTTTATTACAGCAGCCGTTTCTGTCCTCACAACGATTGGTATTGTGTTTACATTGATTTTTGAAACAGTGGAATTTTTCAGGCGTGTTAGCTTCTTGGAGTACATTACGGGTACGGAATGGCTACCTTTTGCAGGGGATCCTTCCTACGGGGTGCTACCACTCGTTATCGGAACACTGAAAGTAACGGGTATTGCAATTATCGTTGCGGTTCCACTTGGCCTTGCTGTAGCGATTTATTTAAGTGAATTTGCATCTGATAAAGTTCGTCGCCTGATTAAGCCAATTTTAGAAGTATTAGCTGGTGTACCAACAATTGTTTATGGCTTCTTTGCTTTAACGTTTGTGACACCGATGCTTCAAAAGGTATTTCCGAGTCTAGAGATTTTTAACGCACTAAGTCCGGGGATTATTATCGGTATTATGATTTTACCAACAATTGCTTCACTTTCAGAGGATGCTCTATCAAGCGTTCCAAATGCGATGCGTGAAGGGGCATTTGGCCTAGGCTCAACAAAATTTGAAGTGGCCTTAAAAGTTGTGCTACCGGCCGCATTATCAGGTGTCCTTGCATCGATTGTTCTCGCGATGTCACGTGCCATTGGTGAAACGATGATCGTGTCACTTGCAGGTGGCTCAACACCATTATTTAACTTTGATGTAGAAGGTTCTATTCAAACAATGACAGCGTATATCGTCCAAGTTTCAACGGGTGATGCAGGATATGGTACGACAATTTATTACTCAATTTATGCAGTAGGCTTCACATTATTTATCTTTACGTTGATGATGAATTTAATTGCGGGATGGATTTCGAAGAAGTTTAGGGAGGAATACTAAATGGCTTATATTAATCATGAGGTTGTCGAGCGCCAGATGACGAAGCGCCGTGTGAAAAATACGGTTTTTAAAAATATATTTCTTGGCGCAACCTTACTTGCCTTACTTGCATTAGTCATTTTACTTTATCGAATGATTACACAAGGTGCTGGTTATGTATCCTTTGATTTTCTTCAAAATTTCTCATCACGCTTTCCTGAGAAAGCAGGGGTATTTGCCGGGTTAGTAGGCTCTCTTGCAATGCTAGCAGTTGTTGCACCGGTATCGCTTCTACTTGGTGTAGGTGCCGCGATTTATTTAGAAGAGTATGCGAAAAAAAGTAAGCTGACGACATTTATTCAAATGAATATTTCAAATCTGGCAGGTGTGCCATCGATTGTATTCGGTTTATTAGGCTTAACGATTTTTGTACGAATGCTTGGCATGGGAAAAAGTATTTTAGCAGCAGGTTTAACGATGAGTTTATTAATTTTACCGGTCATTATTGTGGCAGCACAGGAAGCGATTCGCTCGGTACCAGGAAGTCTTCGTGAGGCATCTTATGGTATGGGCGCAACAAAGTGGCAAACGATTCGTAAAGTCGTGCTACCAGCGGCAATTCCAGGGGTACTAACAGGTAGTATTTTAGCATTATCACGAGCAATCGGTGAAACAGCACCACTTGTTGTTATTGGTATTCCCGTTATCGTGCAGTTTTTACCAGCGGGCGTATTAAGTGAATTTACGGCGTTACCGATGTTGATCTTTGACTGGGCAAAGCGTCCACAAGAAGAATTCCAATATGTTGCAGCGGCTGGTATTTTAGTGTTAATGGTGCTGTTAATTTTTATGAACAGTATTGCCGTATTTATTCGAAATAAATTCCAAAATCGTTATTAAGGGAGGACTTGTCATGGTACAAGCTATCGTACAGGAACAACAACAAGCCAAAAAAAGAGATGCAGGTTTTAAAAAATAAACAGCGTGAAAATGTCTATGAAACGAATCAATTAAATTTATGGTATGGCAATAACCATGCGTTAAAAGATATTAATTTAAATATTCAAGAAAATAATGTGACGGCCATTATTGGACCGTCTGGCTGTGGGAAATCGACGTATTTAAAAACATTAAATCGTATGGTAGAGCTTGTACCAGGTGTGCGTACAACGGGAGAAATTAATTATCGTCAGCACAATATTTTAGATAAAGGCTATTCGGTAGAGGAGCTACGTACAAAGGTGGGAATGGTGTTCCAAAAGCCGAATCCCTTTCCAAAATCAATTTACGATAATATTGCGTACGGACCGCGTATTCATGGCATCAAAAATAAAAAAGTATTAGATCAAATTGTTGAGCAGTCACTACGCGGTGCGGCCATTTGGGATGAGGTAAAGGACCGTTTACATGACAATGCATATGGTTTATCAGGTGGGCAGCAACAACGTGTTTGTATTGCACGCTGTCTGGCGATTGAACCAGATGTTATTTTAATGGATGAGCCAACTTCGGCACTTGATCCAATTTCGACATTAAAGGTAGAAGAACTTGTACAAGAGCTAAAAGAAAATTACTCGATTATTATTGTGACGCATAATATGCAACAAGCGGCGCGAATTTCAGATAAAACAGCCTTTTTCTTAAATGGTGAGGTCATTGAATTTGATACGACAGATAAAATTTTCTCAAATCCAACAGATAAGCGCACAGAAGATTATGTTTCTGGACGATTCGGCTAGGCTAGGGGGCTATGATGATGGTTGTTCGTGAAAAATATGAGCAAGAGCTTACGCGTGTGCAGCAGCGTCTTGTCGATTTATGTGAATTAGCGATTCATGCTTTTGATCACTCAGTAGATGGATTATTACAAAAAGATGTTGAAAAAGCATGGGTACTTATTGATCAGGACCGTTTTATTAATCGCCTAGAGCAGCATATCCAAGACGATGTACTATTACTAATTGCAAAGCAGCAGCCAGTGGCAACGGATTTACGTCGGGTGATGGTCATTGTAAAGGCGGCGAGCGAAATGGAACGTATCGGAGACTATGCCGTAAATATCGCAAAAGAAACGATTCGCCTTGGTGAGACAGAATTAACGCTACCAATTGAAAAAATTGATCGTATGCGGGGCCTTGCAGTAAAAATGCTACGTGATATGCTGCAATTGTTTATTACGGAAAATTTACTCGAGGCAAAGGTGCTCGCTGAAATGGATGATCAAATTGATGCGCTATATGGCGAGGCACTAACTGAATTATTAGAAGCAACCCATACACAAACTGGCGCAGAGAGTCAGCTACAGCAGTTGTCATTTGTATGTAAATACATCGAACGCGCAGCAGATCATGCGACGAATTTGGCAGAATCACTGTTTTATTTAGTAAAAGGAAAGCATTATGCTTTTGATTAAAAAAGAGGCTGGGACATATGTATAAAAACGACCGTTC
>NZ_HE578957.1:369936-378691 GCF_000307285.2 Kurthia sp. Dielmo | reverse complement strand
TTTTTATTTACTTCGTCAATGCCTTTAAAATAGCGGCGTAGCTCATATCTTTTTGAAGTGTAAACGAGCCGTTTTGCAATCGAGTAGCCTGACCTTGATCGATAATATATTGTTCAAATTCACGCGCATCGGAAATGATGCCATCCTTTTGTAACGTATTCGTTATTTCAGTTGTCCCCATACCCATTTCAATATGTAATGTATAAGTTGCTGTTGCTTTTTTTGCTGGCTGTTTTTGCTGCTGCTTTTTAAGTTTTTTTCAAGTGCCGTAAGTTCTTTTTTTAGTGCGGCATTTTCTTTTTCAAGCGTTTTGACAGTGGTAGCAGTTGTTGACGTGTCTTTCACGCTCTGTTGCGTGTCAGGACTTTCTTTCGATGTGAGCTGCACCATACCAAGTGCTGCGCCAGCAACGAAAAGGCCAATGCCAAAGGAGCGAAGTGAAGCACTCATAATAGTTTTCCTCCCGTAGCAATAATTTTTTCGATTTGCTGTGGTGTAAGAGAAGAGCGTTCGACAATTTGTGAAATCGTATACCCTTGTTTATGCAATGCAAGTACTTGGCTAACTAAAATTTGGTGAATGCCTGATGTAGCGGGTTTTGATGAAGGGGCTTTAAAGGTAGGTTGTTCAAGTAATAATTCTTCTTCAATTACTTTTAAGCGCCGTTTGATTTGGGAGGTTTCTTTGTATAATGTGACAGAGATGTCCTCGGTGTCTTCGTCCATAGTTTTTGAGCGACTCATAAACAATGACACGATGATTACGAGGATACCTGCGCCCATTAAGATAATCGATAAATCCAAACTTCATCACTCCAATATGTAGTATCTAGCGCAAATTAACTAAAAAAAGCTAATTATGCTAATTGACTACATTGTAACATAAAAAAACGAAATACTTGTAGATTTTTTTAACCAATATGATATAATGGGCTAGTCGTATAAATCATGCTCACTAAAAAAATATAACGAGTGGGAGGGATAACACAATGCGCGTTAATCTTACATTAGCTTGCACAGAATGTGGTGAACGTAACTACATTACTAAGAAAAACAAACGTAACAATCCGGAACGTTTAGAACTAAAAAAATATTGCTCTCGTGATAACAAAATGACACTTCACCGTGAAACTAAGTAATCACGCTTCTTGCCAGCCTCCTTTGAGACTGGCTTTTTCTATTTTAAGGGGGATTATAATGGAGAAGAAAGATTTGCGCAAACAAACACAACAGTTTTTAAAACAACTTGATGCTGCTACATATGAGGGATGGTCACAACAAATTCAACAGCGTTTTTTAGAAAGCGAGGCAGTGCAGCGAGCAGCAATTATTGGCTTAACGGTATCAGCATTTCCAGAAGTTGAGACACGCACGCTTATTCAAACGTTATGGTCAATGGGGAAAAAGGTCGCTGTGCCACGCTGTAAGCCAGAAACGCATGAAATGGACTTTTATATTTTTAACAATTTTGAGGAGTTAGAAACGGTCTATATGGCGCTTTTAGAGCCTGTTCCAGCGCGTACGCAATATGTCACACCGCAGGACATCGATTTACTTGTTGTACCAGGGGTTGTTTTTGATAAAGTAGGCTACCGCATTGGTTATGGAGGCGGTTATTACGACCGCTATTTGCCACAGTACAAAGGAGAAACGGTGGCATTTTGCTTTGCGGCTCAGATGGTTGCAAAAGTACCAAAAGATACGTATGATTATCCTATAGATAGTATTTTGACAGAGCTTGAATGGATTCATTGTAAGCAAGTACGAAAGGAAGAAACACATGGCTAAACGCGTCATCGACATTGATCAAATTGAAAATATGCAAGACATCCGACAATATTTAAAACGATTTGGCACATTTGTCTATACGAAAAACCGTATTGGCGACCTGCGTATGATGGAAGCAGATATTAAGGAATTATACGAAGCGGGCATTTTAGATGTTCGAGAATATCAAAAGGCACGCCATATTTTACGGGCAGAGGAACTGCGCTTAGAAAAAGAAGGTTACCGACAATAAACTGTTTGAATCGATGAGTCGCGACGATGTTTATAATAAACATGTGGGCGATTTGTTGATTGAACAGTTTTTTTATATGGCATAAAGTGGCAGTTGTGTTAGTCTGCCGTTATAATGAGCAAGAGGTGAGAGAAATGTATAATATTCGACGCTATGTTGTAGGATTAGTACAGGAGAACTGTTACTTTATTTCAAATGCAAATAAGGAAACATTAATTATTGATCCAGGTGATCAAGGGGAGCAATTAATAAAAGAATTGCGCAAAGCAAATTTAAAGCCAGTCGCTATTTTATTAACACATGCCCATTTTGATCATATTGGCGCTGTAGATGATATACGCACAGCATTTACGATTCCAGTGTATGTGCATAAAAACGAAGCAAAATGGTTAGGGAGCCCTTCGTTAAATGGCTCAGGGAAATATCGTGAAATTCCGGATGTTACGGCGCATGATGCGGATGAATTCTTTTCAAAAGAGGGGAATATGACGATTGGTTCCTTCACATTTGATGTACGCCATACACCAGGCCATTCTCCAGGAAGTGTATCGTTTGTCTTTGAGGACCAGGGCTTTGCAATTGTAGGAGATACATTATTCAAAGGAAGTATTGGTCGTACGGATTTACTTGATGGTAATATGAAGGTTTTGGTGCAATCCATTGATGAAAAATTATTATCACTTGATGAGGATATGATAATTTATCCAGGGCATGGTGAAGCAACGACTGTATTTGAAGAAATGGAAAGTAATCCATTTTTAAATGGTTTTTAATAGTTAGTGAAGGAGGGCAAATGCTCTCCTTTTTTGTTTGCAAAAAACGGCATAAAAAAAGAGGCGATGGATGCCTCTTCAACTTGGAAGATATGTGCAAATATCTTCATCTAGGGGATGTTTTCTCACCATATAAAATGGGAGGGATAAAGTTAAGCTACGAGAATTATTATAAGATGACGTTAACACTATGTCAATAGTGTTAATTGAAAAACCTCAAAAAATAATAGATTTTAATGCGCGTTATAAATAAAAAAGCCCCGCTGAAATTTTTCAACGAGGCTAATACCTTAAATACCGACATGATACGAGCAGAATTTGCAGTCATGAACCATACTTTCTACTTGTGTAAATTCTGTGACATCAAATAAAGCTTCAAATTGGCCTTTTAAAAAGGCTTCATGTAAGTCGCAAATAAAATTACTATGTTTGGCGATGCCATTATGGAAAGGACAGTTATAAACGGTGAATTTCATTGTTTTTCCGTCGGCCGTATCACGAATAATTGGAATATAGCCAACAAGAGAAGCAGTTTCTGTAATTAAATCAACTTTTTGTTCAAGCTTTAAATTGGCCATAGAGAGACGGCGATTTTGAAGTGTTTCCTGAATCGATTCCATCCCTTTACGGTAGCAGATTTTTTTCCCTACTTCGATTGCATCAGGGCCACATGCACTTAGAATATCAAGCAGCCAGTCCATTAATTGACGGTCATCGCGATATGGGAAGGATAATGCTACACCTTCGTCTGTTGCTTTATAAAGACGGCCAGGACGACCACCTTTCCCTGTTTTTTCAAATTCCGCATTTAAAACACCAATATCTGTTAGTTTTCTTAAATGTAACCGCGCAACATTGGGATGTATATGGAAAACATCGGCAATTTCTTGAACAGAGAACGCTTCTTTTTGTTTAATAATATGCTGGTAAATTGAGTATCTCGTTTCATCTGCGAGTGTGCTAGTAATTTTTAAAGGATCGATCATTTGAATGCACCTCCATCATTGTTACTTTCATTATAGAACAAACGACCTAAATAAGCATAGTAATTTCTAAAACGTCTCAAAAATCCTAGGGTTTTTAAAAAATGGCATGAAAATCCTCCTTGTTTTTAAAATAGTATGTACTAAAAAAGTCTGTTTTTTAAAGATCGAACAAGCACTTTTTAAAAAAAACGGAAGCTCGTATACTCATTATAATAATAATTGAGGAGGTTGAGCATCATCGAACAGCAAATTGAACAACAAGCCAAGCAGTTATTGCAGCAAGCCATGTTATTTCAGGCGAGTGATGTTCTCTTTTTGCCGAATAGAGAACGATATGACGTTTATTTTCGGAAATTTCATCAACTTTTCCATATGAATGAGATGACGATTCCACTAGCGACGCGCTTTATTTCATTCTTTAAGTTTGAAGCTGCGTTAGATATTGGCGATCAACGAAAGCCACAAAGTGGGGCCTTTCAAATGGATTTAGAGCAGGAGCGCTTCGCATGTCGCGTTTCTACATTACCTTCTGCTTTTTCACATGAAAGTTTAATTTTACGTATGATGTATCATCACGAGGCAAAATTACTTGATGAGCTAGGCGTGTTCGAGCAAAGTATTGCCACATTATATGAATTACCTAAAAGAAGACAAGGGTTGGTATTTATGACCGGTCCGACAGGCTCTGGAAAATCAACGACGCTGTATTCTCTCGTACAGCAATGTGCCGTAGCAGAGCAAAAACAGGTGATTTCACTAGAGGATCCTGTAGAGCATCCACAAGCCCATTTACTACAAGTGCAAGTGAATGAACGTGCTGGCGTTACATATGAGGTCGGCTTAAAAGCAATTTTACGACATTCTCCTGATGTGATGATGATTGGTGAAATTCGAGATAAAGTAACAGCTAAAATAGCGATAGAGGCGGCTCTGACAGGGCATCTCGTTTTTAGTACGATACATGCAAAAGATTCAGTAGGCTGTATTTATCGTTTACTCGATTTAGGTATTTCAAAAGAGGATTTACGTCAAACCTTGTTAGCGATTATTGCGCAGCGGCTTGTGCCAATAAAAGATGAGAAACAGCAAAATGTTCGTGCTTTATTTGAAATTTTAGATGAACAAAAAATTCACGAAGTGTTAGCGGATACGGGGCATTCATTTCAGCTGCCGTATGACGAAACATTACAAGGACAATATGAAAGGGGTATACGAGATGGTCGAATTCTCTGCACCACTAATTTACAGTGAGTGGCGTACTAGACAACGCAGTAAAAAACGCCTGAAGCAACCAAATGCCTTTTTAGGGAAACTCGCTAAATTACTATCAGAAGGCTATACCTTTTATGATTCACTGCATATGCTAGCGCCCCATCATATGACAAATGAAGAAATATCTTTGGCACATATAAAGAATTTATTAAAAGAAGGGCATCCGATGACGACGGTCTTTTTTTACTTTGGTGTATCCTCGCGCTATTTATTAACACTGCAATTAGCAGAACAGCGTGGTGAATTTCATCATGCATTAGAGCATGTTGCAGCACAGATGGACCGCCAAACAAAAAATAACCAGATGATGCTTAAATTATTAACCTATCCATTCACCCTTTTTTTTCTTCTCGTTTTTCTTCTCATTGGCTTTCGCCAGTTTTTTTACCACAAATGTCGACCATGTTTTCTACGACGACTAGTCATAAAACATGGATTGAATTGACCGTATCAAGGCTTTTATTACATTTACCAGATGTTTTTATTGCGCTATTTAGCATAGTGGCTGTAGCGATTGCAGGAGCGGTCATAATCGGCTCAAGACGTGATGTAGCAGTACAACTTTCGTTTATTTATCGCATTTATCCACTAAGGCTATTTTTTCAATTAATGTTTACAAAGCAACTAGCAGAAGAAATTGGCACATTACTGACGAGTGGCTTGTCGCTACAAGATGCGTTGACCATTTTAAAGCAACAAACCTATCAGCCATATATTCGTTATTTGGCTACGCATTTGTATACGTTTATTTTACGAGGACAATTATTGTCAGAAGCAGTAAAAGAAGTACCGTATTTTCAGCGCGATTTTGCTAGTTGTATTATGCACGGAGAGAGAGGCGGGAATTTAGGTCGTGAACTTATTATGTACGGGGAATTGATTGCAACAAAACAACAGCAGCTCGTTAATCGGTTGCTTGGCATTGTACAGCCGTTGTTTTTTTGCCTAATTGCAGTTTGTATTTTAGGTGCCTATTTAGCCATTTTATTACCGATGTATCAAATGATTGATTTTGTATAAGGAGGAATAAAGACATTGAAAAATGAAAAAGGTTTTACATTAATTGAAATGTTGATTGTGTTGTTTATTATTACAGTGCTTATTTTGATTGCGATTCCAAATGTCACAAAGCATTTCGCTACAGTAGATGAAAAAGGGTGTAATGCATATCTTAAAATGGCACAAGGACAGGTGGAGGCTTATCGGATTGATGAAGGTGTGTATCCAGCGTCAATTGGCGAGTTAGAAACGAAGGGTTACTTGACAAAGGGCTCGGATGAACGAAGTTGTAAGGGAAAACAAATCACCTTTATTGATGGGGTGGTAGGTGTTGCGAAGTAGCAAAGGTTTTACATTCATTGAAATGCTTCTCGTACTAACCATTATTTTAATGATTTTACTTGTGACGACACAATTTGGCTATCGCCAATGGACGATTCACGAATCTGATTTATATATGGAACAAATCTTGAAAGATATTCAATATGTACAAAGCCTTGCGGAACGGACAAATGTAAAAAGTTCGATTTTATTTATGACAAAAGACAAAAAATAATCAACTTTATTATGAAGTTTATAACGGTAATATTGTTATGAAAGAAATGGCGTTACCAAAACAAATGAAATTAATCTCAAGTGGCATGAATAAACTTACTTTTAATAATAGCGGAGCCGCGAGTGAATCAAAACAAATTCACTTTCAAGCTGATCAGAAAAAATACAGAATCATCTTATATATCGGGGAGGGGGTACCAAAATTAGAACGATACTAAAGCAGGAGCGAGGAACTTCAGTTATTGAAGCGTTATTTAGCTTAGCCGTTTGTTTACTTGTTTTTGGGACGCTGTTTCCCCTTTTTATTACGATGATGCAACAGGTCCATACAGTTGAACGTAATTATCATGCACATCGAATTGCTTACAATGCATTACTTGAGCAGAAAAAACAGCCGACGTTGATGAGTAATAAAGTCACCTATAATGGAGAAAGCTACTTTTGGCATGGCAATGAAAAAAGGATGTGCGTAGAATATGAGGTGTTTCAGCAGCAAAAAGATATTTGCTTCGAAATTTCTAGGTGACAGAGGCTATACGTTATTAGATGCGCTATTGCAGTTGTCCATTTTAATGTTGTGCTTAAATATGATACTCGTATTTTCACCTTTCATTGCAAAATTACAATCATATATTATTCCCGAAAATATGTTATGGGAACGATTTGTGACCATTCTGTCAAAAAATATAGAAGAGAGCACGACGGTTCAAGTTGACAGTGATGCACAGAATATCGTTTATTTCCATCAAAATAAAGGGGAGGAAAATCGTATTATATTCCGTGACCATATTGTGTATTCAACATTTGAAAAAGCGGGAGGTCATGTTGTGCTGTTGACGAATGTAAAGACGATAAATTTTAAAGTAGAAGAGGATAAATTGTATGTACAAATTCAATTTTTGCGTGCCGAACAGAATAGAGAGGCAATCATCATTTTACCGAATACTAGCTAATGAGCAGGGGTCGTTATTTCTAATTAGTTTTTTCTTTTTGATGATGACAACGCTCTATGTCACCATAATGGTTTTATCGTATACAACGTATTTAAATACGATTGAAAACTATCGTTATTTGGAACAGCAGCGCATTGAAAAACGGATGTTTATTATGCGGCAAAGGGATGAAGAGGTTGTAACAGTTACAGATTTGCAAAATAAACCGTAAAAAATTCCCTTCTTTTTCATGATATATTAGAGAATATCGTTGGAATCCGGAGATGTTCATGCTACTATAAATAAAAATAGTGTTGAGTAGCAACAGTGTTGTTTGTCGTCATTAAGAAGGTGAAAATGTGCGTAAAATTTATTTGGTCGGTTTTATGGGCTCTGGAAAAAGTGCCATTGGCAGAAGACTTAGTTATTTTTTAAAGTTACCTTACTACGACATGGATACAGAAATTGTTCGTAGAGAAAAGATGACTATACCGGAAATCTTTGAACAAAAGGGAGAAGAAGCTTTTCGAAAAATTGAAACAGAATTTTTAATGGATTTTCGTGATGAATTTTGTATCATTGCCACAGGTGGTGGCGTTGCGATGAACCCAAAAAACCGTAAAATCATGCGAGAAACAGGCTTAGTATTATTTTTAGATGCTACTTTCCCAGACATTTGGAAACGTATCCACAAGGATAAAAATCGTCCAATTGTTCAACGATCAACGAAACAAGAATTAGAAGATTTGTACCACGAGCGCAGAAAATATTATAAGCAGTGCACGCACATCTCAGTACGAACGGAAAATCGTTCGTTGAGACAAATTGTTGAGTATTGTGGCTTCCAAGTAAATCGTTTAAAAGGCGAATGATTAAGTTTAAAATATTTAAATTGTTCGTATTTAAAATATTTAACGAATTATATTGCAAGAATGAATTGTGAATGTTAGGATATAGACAAGAAATCCTGTAATACTACATGATCATAATGGAAGCGGATGAAGATATGGGGAGAGAACACTTGACTGTGTCGCCGAAGGAGCAAATGGGAAACTATGAATCTCTCAGGCAAAAAGACTCGTATTGGACGCAACTCTGGAGAGCGCTACTTCGGGTAGCCACCCACGATGACAGCCAGTTTTCTGGTTAAACTTTCAGGTGCATGGACAGAGAAATCCTTTAATTATAAGGGATTTCTCTGTTTTTTTTGAAAACAAGG
>NZ_HE578957.1:344950-369661 GCF_000307285.2 Kurthia sp. Dielmo | reverse complement strand
ATTCGTACGCTAAGTTCGGCGGCAAAACAATCGATTTTGGTGGTTGGGAATTACCAGTTCAATTTAGTTCAATTAAAGAGGAGCATGCAGCAGTTCGTGAAGCAGCTGGTCTTTTCGATGTTTCACATATGGGAGAAGTATTCGTTGAAGGTCCTGGCAGCTTAGCTTATTTACAAAAGCTCGTAACAAATGATGTATCAAAAGTTGCTATCGATCAAACACAATATACAACAATGTGTTATACAGACGGTGGGGTAGTTGATGACTTACTTATTTACCGATTAGGTGAAGAAAAATACTTATTAGTCGTAAACGCAGCGAATATTGAAAAAGATGTTGCTTGGATGAAAGAACAAGCATTTGGTGACATTACAATCACGAATGATTCAGAAAATTTTGGACAATTGGCGATTCAAGGACCAAAAGCGATTGCGGCATTACAAACATTAACAGACTTTACATTAACAGATGTTAAACCATTCCGTTTAGCACAAAATGTTGATATTGCAGGCCATAATACCTTAATTTCACGTACAGGCTACACTGGGGAAGATGGCTTTGAAATTTATGGTTCACCAGAAACAGTTGTAGCATTATGGGACAAAATTTTAGCGACAGATGCGGTTGTACCATGCGGCTTAGGCTCTCGTGATACATTGCGCTTTGAAGCGTGCTTACCACTTTATGGACAAGAGTTAGCAAAAGACATTTCACCATTAGAAGCGGGCATCAATTTCGTTGTGAAATTAAACAAAGAAGACGATTTTAATGGTAAACAAGCGTTGCTAGCACAAAAAGAGCAAGGTGTACCACGTAAATTAATCGGTATTGAAATGATTGATAAAGGTGTACCTCGACATGGCTATAAAGTATTTTTAGGCGATGAAGAAATCGGTGAAGTAACAACTGGAACACAATTACCAAGCACAAAACGTAATGTCGGCTTAGCGCTTATTAAAGCGGAATATGCGGAGCTTGATAAGGAGCTAGAAGTAGAGATTCGTAACCGTCGTTTGAAAGTGAAAACGGTCGCAACACCATTTTATAAGCGTCAAAAATAAATTTTACTAAAAGAGAGGTTTTTTCCAATGAAGCATCGGTACTTACCAATGACTGAGCAAGACCAAAAAGAAATGTTAGAGACGATCGGCGTTTCTTCCGTTGATGAATTATTTGCAGACATCCCTGAACGTGTACGTTTCCAAGGGGAATACAATATTAAACCAGCGAAAACAGAATCAGCATTGCTTAAAGAACTTGCAGGCTTAGCAAAGAAAAATGCCAACACCGACGAATACGCATCATTTTTAGGAGCAGGCGTTTATGATCACTACAAACCAGTTGTCGTAGACCACGTTATTTCACGCTCAGAATTTTATACAGCTTACACACCATACCAACCAGAAATTTCTCAAGGGGAATTACAAGCTATCTTTGAATTCCAAACGATGATTGCGGAATTAACAGGTATGGATTTAGCAAACTCATCAATGTACGATGGCGGTACAGCATTAGCAGAAGCAGGTATGCTTGCAGCGGGCTCTACACGTAAGTCGAAAATTTTAGTATCAGAAGCTGTTCATCCAATCGCAAAAGATGTTGTGAAAACATATGCATACGGTCAATCAATCGAAGTTGTGGAAGTAAAAGCAACAAATGGTGTAACCGATTTAGCTGAACTTGAAGCGCAAATCGATGACAATACAGCAGCTGTTATGGTGCAATATCCAAACTTCTACGGTCAATTAGAAGATGTGACAAAAGTTTCAGAGCTTGTGCATGCGGTGAAAGGTTTATCAATCGTCTCTTCCAATCCATTAGCACTTGCATCGATCACTCCTCCAGGTAAAATGGGTGCAGATATTACAGTAGGTGACGCACAGCCATTCGGTATTCCAGAAAGCTTTGGCGGACCGCACTGTGGTTACTTTGCAACAACGAAAAAATTAATGCGTAAAGTGCCAGGCCGTCTTGTTGGGGAAACATTAGATGAAGAAGGTCGTCGCGGTTACGTGTTAACATTACAAGCACGTGAACAACATATTCGTCGTGAAAAAGCGACATCTAATATTTGTTCAAACCAAGCGCTCAATGCATTAGCAGCTTCTGTTGCGATGACAGCACTTGGCAAGCAAGGAATTCGTGAAATGGCATCACAAAATATTGTGAAAACGTATTATGCGAAACAACAATTTGAAGCAGCAGGCTTTACTGTCGCATTTGATGGTGCACACTTTAACGAAATCGTTGTTGATGTGAAAGCAAATGTCACAGCATTAAATAAATTATTATTAGCACAAGGCTTTATCGGTGGCTTCGACCTTGGTCGCGTTGATGAAAAACTTCAAAATCACACATTAGTTTGTGTGACAGAACAACGCACAAAAGAAGAAATCGATGCGTTTGTACAAGCAACAGCTGCTCAAGTAGCAGAAATGGAGGCCCACCATGCATAAAGACAATCAACCACTTGTATTTGAATTATCTCGCGAAGGTCGCGTAGGCCATAGCGTACCTGTTTTAGATGTTCCAGAAGTAGACTTAGCAAGCATTTTACCTGCACAATTCATTCGTGAAGAAGCAGCAGAATTACCAGAATTAGCAGAACTTGATATTATGCGTCACTACACCGCACTATCTCGTCGTAATCATGGTGTTGACTCAGGCTTCTATCCACTCGGTTCTTGTACGATGAAATACAATCCGAAGATGAATGAAACAGCAGCGCGTATGCCTGGGTTTGCAAATATTCACCCATTACAAGATGAAGAAACAGTTCAAGGCGCATTAGAATTAATGTATGACCTACAAGAACATTTAATCGAAATCACGGGTATGGATGAAGTAACATTACAGCCAGCAGCAGGTGCGCATGGTGAGTGGACAGCACTTATGATGATTCGTGCATTCCATGAAGCAAATGGTGATACACAACGCACGAAAGTATTAGTTCCTGACTCAGCGCATGGTACAAATCCAGCATCTGCAGCAGTAGCAGGCTTTGATACGGTGACGATTGCGACAGCGGAAAATGGTCTTGTCGATTTAGAAGATCTTCGCTCAAAAGTGGGTGACGATACAGCAGCATTAATGTTAACAAACCCTAATACACTTGGCTTATTTGAAGAAGATATTTTAGAAATCGCAGATATCGTGCATAGTGTCGGGGGTAAAGTGTATTATGACGGCGCAAACTTGAACGCTGTTATGTCAAAAGCACGTCCTGGGGATATGGGCTTTGACTGTGTTCACTTAAACTTACACAAAACATTTACAGGCCCTCACGGCGGTGGCGGTCCTGGTTCAGGTCCGGTTGGCGTAAAAGCAGACTTAATTCCATTCTTACCAAAACCAGTATTAGTGAAAACAGAAGAGGGTACATTCCACTTCGACTACGACCGTCCACAAACAATTGGTCGCGTAAAACCTTACTATGGGAATTTTGGTATCAATGTACGTGCGTACACATATATTCGCACAATGGGTCCAGATGGTCTAAAAGCTGTCACAGAAAATGCGGTTATTAATGCAAACTACATGATGCGTCGTCTGCAACCATTTTATGAGTTGCCATATGACCGCCATTGCAAGCATGAATTCGTATTATCTGGTAGCCGTCAGAAAAAATTAGGTGTCCGTACATTGGATATTGCAAAACGTCTGTTAGATTTTGGCTACCATCCGCCAACTACGTACTTCCCACTTAATGTTGAAGAAGGTTTAATGATTGAACCAACGGAAACAGAAGCAAAAGAAACATTAGATGCTTTCTGTGACGCGATGATTCAAATTGCGAAAGAAGCAGAAGAAAATCCTGAAATCGTACAAGAAGCACCGCACACGACAGTCATTAAACGTTTAGATGAAACGTTAGCTGCACGTAAGCCGGTATTACGCTACGAAAAAGCATAATTTATTAATGAAGTGAGGTAGTCATTTGGACTACCTCATTTTTTTATTGCAAGATGAAGATAAATATAAGGAAAAGGTAACGATTCACAAAAATGTACAAACTGGCAGGGAATTTTAGTGGAAAAAGGGTAAAGAATTGAAAGGGAGAAGGTGAGAAATTGAAAATAATAGCTATTGTGTACTATCTCATCCTTGCAGGTTATGTGGTAGATTTCTTGCTTCTTCTTTTTGATGTAACGACAGTAGGACACGATTTACTAATTCCCTTTGTGCTATTAACATTCATGGGGATTATCGCTTGCTGTTATTTCATTGAAATGTTTCGCCTAAAAATAGGGATAACGGTCATCGTACTAATTATTAGTTTAGTATTACTTGCCGAAAAGCTGACACAAATGATTTTGCATGAAGCCTTTTTCATCCAAACATTTCACAGTGATTCACTGATAGTGAGCATGCTGGCTGTGACTTCTAAATTATCCATTTGGTTATTCCTATTTGCGGTGAGCTATGCATTAGGGTTTACAAATTCTCGTACAATTCAACCACTTATTGCAAGCTTTGTAGCGGTTGTATTTTATATATTAGTCGTTCCACTCGTCTACGATTCACAGCAATTTTTAATGAATAATACGACAGGTTTATTATATGAGAATGTTTGGCCTGTAACATTCGTTTGGCTAGGGTTAGCGTTTGGCATTGATTTGCTGTTACTACAAATTGAACGCGGCATGGGGATTATTTATTCAAAGAAATGTACACGTAAAATATTATTGTTATTTTATAGCTTGATGGCATTGATTATTAGTATTTGCGCTTTAGCAGGACTATGGTTTACGAGCATTATTGCGACCATTTTAATCATTGCGACGACAACATTGTTGTTAGTGAAGGAGGATGCGGAAAGTAATTAGGAGGGATGCGTTATGAAAGTGGCGGTTATTGGTGGGAGTGTAGGAAATCTTGCAGCAGCAATCCGGCTAGCACGTGAAGGAATAGAAGTATCTATTTATGAAAAAAGAGAGCATATGGGCGGTAAATTACGTGCGGTTCAGCTACAAGGCTATGATTTTGAAATTGGGCCAACGATGGTGACAGCACCAGAAGTGATTGAGGCATTTATCACATCAACCGGACGCAATATAAAAGACTATCTAGAGATTCGTCGAGTCCGTCATCATACACAAAACATTTTCCCTCAAACAAGTAGTTTTTTCTTATCAAGTGATCGTGCATTTATGCGCAAGCAATTGCAAAAATTAGATGCTGAAGGCGCTAGAAATTACGATATGTTTTTGGCGGAAATTATGAAAATGAAACAAGCATTTGAGGAAATCATGGCACTGCCGCCACTTATTGCATGGAGACAATTATTAATGCCCCCAGCAAGAAGCGCCTATTTAACGTTAAAGCCTTTTGAGACATTAGATCATTTTGTGAGACGTTATTTTACAAACGAAGAGGTCATTTCCTCTTTTACACGCTATGCTTCTTACAATGGGATTGCACCAGATGATGCGCCTGCGCTATTTATTATCCATGCATATGACGAGTTAATTAATGGTGTGTACTATGTCGCAGGTGGCAATTTGCGTCTTGTACGTGCGCTACAGCAAATAGCAAAAGAAGAAGGTGTGCGTTATTATACTAGTAAAGAAGTGACGAAAATTCATGTGCAGGCTGATGAGGTCGAGGGTGTGTGCTTAAATGATGAACTGAGCTTGGAAGCGGATGCGGTGTTGATGAGTGTCGAGGATTTTAAAGCACAGCCTCAATTAATATCAGATGCTGAGGCATTATTACCAGATCCAATGAAACCCACTGGAATCGCTGCTTGTGTTATGCTCGTCGCGCTCCGGACGCATAAGCAAATTTATCAGCATCATATTGTGTATTCGAAGGATCGTGTACGTGAATTTGAGTTGTTAAAACGAGGAGAAATACCGGATGATCCGACTGTTTATTTATATAATCCAGCCTTTAGTGAGCAGGAGCGTTTTATGCGCGGTGATGCCTTATTAATTTTCGCTAATATGCCATACACTGCAAATGAGCAGCTCGTAGAAACGATGAAACAGCGCATTTATAAAAAATTAGAAGAAGTTGGTCTGAAGCTAGAGGATGATGTAGTAACGAAACAAGTGTGGTCACCAGGAGAGCTCATGACGATGTTTGATCAGTATAGGCAAAGTGGACAAGTAAAAAAAACAGCGCAGTATTTATTGAATCCTGTTTTAAAAGATTGCCAACTAAAAAGGTTATATTTTACAGGACTACAAACGCATCCGACAGCAGGGTTAGCATCCGCGGTTAAAAATGGTGAGCGAGTAGCAAAGCGTATGATTGAAGAGCTGTCTGTGAAAAAAGATGGCTATGGCTAAAGTAGGTTGAGGCAATAATCGCTTGTTGCTATGATGATTCATAACAAATCATTTGTCACCAAATTGTATTTGCACTAAACAGCGTGTTTTAGATACGACATATTTTTTAATAAGTGTCATCGATAAGTTAATAGACATAGTTGTGTAGCAATGATTTGCTTTACTCTAACAAAACAGCAGATGATTAATAATGCTGTGGCGATAAATACAAAAAAATAGTCTGACGTAGTATAAAAATAGAGCCTTTATGGAGGCTCTGACGGGTGTTTTTTGTCCGTTTTGTTATGAAAAGCGGGCATTTCCACACAATGGCATCTCGAAAAATGCTAGCGTGTAGCTAATTGTCGTTTTTTTGAATAAAAATTGTTTTTTAAGAAGAAGAAGTCTTTTTTGATACAGTAAAAAAGGCTCTTTTTTAATAAAATGTACCGTCAGAGAAGTTATTTTAAGCTGAAATTGACTTTTTTTGGGATTAAAGAATAGCATTATTTTGCGTTGTGTCGTGAAATAACTGTTTTTGTTGACAGATTATGCAGTATCTTTATTAAAATGCTTGAAATGTGTTATTCAATGGTCTTTAATTGGCACATATTTTTAATTATGTCGTATCTGAAAGACGCTTCTTGAGCTTTTCGTTATTTTTGATGGTGTTTTTGGTGAAAGTATCATGATAGATGCCAAACAAAAGAAAGCGGCTAGGACATACGTATAAAAACAATCGTTCATATGAGCATAAGAAAAACCGGAGCCGCGCTATAGCGCGGTTCCGGTTTTTCGTTGCGAACGCTAAAAGAGGAAAATGACGTGTTTTGTCCCAGCCTCTTTCATATTATTTTTTTGTTGATTTAACGCGACCAGACCAGTTTTTGAAACCGCCTTCTAGTGCATATAATTGTGTGTAGCCTTTTTTCTTTAAGAATAGTGCTGTACGTGAGCTACGACCACCGTTTTCACAGTATAAGTATACAGGAAGATCTTGACGTAATTCTTTGTAACGATTACGTAATTGTGTCGTAGGTAAGTTACGAGCTCCTAAAATGTGGCTAGAATCGAACTCGCCTTTTTCACGAACGTCAATTAGTTGTGCTTTGCGGTAATTTGCTTTGAAGTCTTCTTCAGAAAGCATAGTTACTGCTCTTTTTGAGCGCATTGACGTAATTAGTGCAGATGCAACAACAACGACAATAACGATTAATAAAATCCAATACCAAGGCAATGTAATGACCCCTTTCTACATAGTACATTATAAAAGAATGGTTGGTGTTCGTCCACTGAGTTTGATAAAATGAACGCAGTTGATAAATTTGGGAGGAATGGAAATGACAACACCGTGGTATTTTATCAATTCAGGAGCATGTAGTGCAAGTTACAATATGGCGCTTGATGAAGCGTTACTACATTGGCATGGTCAAGGGGAGTTACCGCCAATTATTCGATTTTATGAATGGAATCCGGCAACTGTATCAATCGGTTATTTTCAACGTGCCCATCGCGATATTAATTTCGAACAATTACATAAATTAGGCCTAGGCTTTGTACGTCGTCCGACGGGTGGTCGTGCTGTACTTCATGATCAAGAACTAACGTATAGTATTATCGTATCAGAAACGTATCCGGATATGCCAAAGACCGTAACAGAAGCGTATCGTGTACTAAGTGGCGGCTTATTAAAAGGCTTTCAAAATTTAGGTTTTGATGCTTATTTTTCAGTGCCTGAAACAGCAGAGGAAAAACAGGCACTTCAAAAGCCTAAATCCGCTGTTTGCTTTGATGCGCCGTCTTGGTATGAACTTGTTGTAGAGGGACGTAAAGTTGCTGGTAGTGCACAAACACGTCAAGAGGGCGTTATTTTACAACATGGTGCGATTCTTATTGATTTGGATCAGGAAAAATTAATTTCGGTCTTTAATTTTAAGGATGAAGAAGCGAAGCAAAAAATGCGTGAGCAATTGCCGCATAAGGCCGTATCAATTAATGATTTATCGGCACGTACAGTGACGGTAGAGGAATGTATACCTGCCTTTAAAGAAGGCTTTGAATCTGCTTTGGATATTGAATTAAAGCCCTATACATTAACCGCAGAGCAACAGGCATTTGTCGAGAACTTAGCGCGTACGAAGTATGAGGCCGATGAATGGAACTTTAAAAAATAAAAATAATAGGAAGCGGCCAAGAGTGGTCGCTTTTTTTATAGGAGCTGAGCGCATGAAATTACTATGGGATTTTGACGGGACATTATTTGATACGTATCCCGTCTATGTAGAAACAATGCTAGAGGTCTTTCCTCATTTAAAGGAAACATTTGAGCGTGACGAGATTTTAAAGGAGCTACAAGTTTCATTTACGCATGGCTTTCAGTATTTAGGCTTAAGTGCTGAGCAGGAAGCATTATATCGTCGCACAAATGTAGCGTTAGATCCGAAACGTTTTCAACCATTTGAAGGTGTTGAACAGGTATTAAAAGAAGCAGAAGTGAATGTTATCATGTCGCATAAAGAGAAGGTGGTTATTGAAGCGGTTTTAAGGGAGCATAATTTATTGCAGTATTTTGCGGAGATTACGACACCAGAGCAAGGTTTCCCGCGTAAACCACATGCTGAGGCCTATGAATATTTACATGCTAAATATACGCTTGATGCGGCGATTGGAGACCGAGCACTTGATTTGATTCCAGCGAAAGAGGTTGGCATGAAAACGATCATGTTTCGAGGAACTTGTGCGGCTTCAGATGCCTCATTAGCACACTATAAAGATTTTCAAAAAGTGTGGGAAACATTATAAATTCATGTCCTATTCGTGGTATGATTTTTGTTGGAGGAGAAGTGTTCTATGAATGGTAATAAATTAGCTTGTTTCTTTTTACCTGCCTTCACGATGCTCGCTGTGTCTGCAATTGCACTGCTTGGCGGCTTTGGTGATACGGTAGAGGATAATGGACAGTTTATCTTATTTGGTTTGTATCTGTTATATCCAGTTGTCTTTTTATATCAAGGTTTTGTTTGTGCACTAAGAGGTTATCCGTGGTTGCATCCATTAATCATTTCGGTATTAGCCTTTTTTATCATGATTTTCATGCTGCAATTACAAACCTATACGTATATTATTTATTATGTTATTGCGTTTGCTATCGGGTATCTTTTAACGTTAGGAATTCGTAAAATGCGTGGCACAAACTAATTGAAAACGACATAAAAAGAAGGAATCGCGTCGGCGATTCCTTCTTTTTATTGAAAAACAAGTGCATTTTGAATTAATCATGCTGGATTGTGTTGATAAGTGCAGGATTTTTTTCGACTTCGCGTAATTTTTCAAATGACGCAATGGCGATTTCGACTTGGTCATCAGACGGTTCCTTCGTTGTAAGGAGTTGTAGCCATAGGCCAGGATAGCCGAGCATACGTAGCACAGGAATGTTACGGCAAGCATTGGTTGCTTGTAACACTTCAAATGATACACCGAGCACAACCGGGATTAATAAAATACGATTGACGATACGTAACCAAAACGGGTCGGTTGGTACGAAGAAGTAAATTATCATGCCGACAAATACTGTAAATAAAATAAAGCTTGAACCGCAGCGATAATGCAGACGAGATTGCTTTTGAACGTTTTCAACGGTTAAGGGCAAATTGTTTTCAAAACAATTAATGACCTTATGCTCAGAGCCATGATACTGGAAAGTTCGTTTAATAAGCGGCGTGAGCGATACTAAGTAAATATAGCTTAGTAATAAAATTAGTTTAAAGAAGCTTTCAAGTAATACTTGTGCAGTGTGACCAGGGAGTATGCTATGAAAAGCCTGAGCGATAAATACTGGCACGAGTGTGAAAACAAATTTACCAAATAGGAAAGATAGGACACCGATTGCTGCAACACCAAGCCACATTTGAATTTTGCTTGTTTGTTCTTTTTCTTGCTTAATTAACGCCTCTTCCTCACCGGGCGTCACGTCATATCGATCACTGGCAAACTGTAGATGCTTTGAGCCGTTTGCAGCAGATTCGATAATCGCTACGATACCACGCACGAAGGGGATTTTTTTAAGCTTCTGTAAGGTTGGATGTTGCTTACGCTCAGCATAGTAGTATTCGACCGAGCCATCATTACGACGGATGGCCGATACGGTATGCTTACCGCCACCCATCATGACGCCTTCAATAAGCGCTTGACCACCGTAAATTAGTGGTTTGGATTTACTCATAAAAACACCGCTCTCTTATGTAGGGTTAAAACTTCTTCCATTGTACTAAAAAAGTCTCTATTTCTCTAGGGAAAGCATCGGAAAATGATTCAAGATTCGAAATAATATGCTAAAATGTAAGAATAAACTGAAAAAAAGGAAGTGTCGCACGTGAAATACTTATGTTTGAACGGACCAAATCTGCATCGTCTAGGGAATCGTGAACCTGACATTTACGGCCATGAAACACTAGCGGATGTTACAAAAGATTTACAAACGCTTGCTGCAGCGTTTGATGCAGAGATTGACGTAAAGCAGTCGAATCATGAAGGCCAATTAATCGATTGGATTTATGAGGCAGAGGATGGCGACATCGCAGGTATTATTTTTAATCCGGGTGCTTATACACATACGAGTGTGGCGCTGAGAGATTGTATCGCAGGTGTCGAAGTACCGGTTGTTGAGGTGCATATTTCAAATGTACATAAACGCGAGGCATTCCGTCATCACTCCTATTTAGCGCCTGTCTGCGTCGGTCAGATTACGGGACTTGGCACATTTGGCTATCAAGCAGCCTTACGCATGTTTTTACAATCAAATTAAAGGGAGATTTTACACATGAAATTACAACAACTACGCGCACAATTTGATGCGCATCAAATCGATGCGATGCTAATTACAAACCCGATTAATGTATCGTACTTATCGGGGTTCACCGGCGATGATAGTTATATTTTAGTAACAGAAAAAGAAGCGATTTTCTTTACAGATTCACGTTACACAGAGCAAGTAAAACATGAAACGACTGGATTCCGTCTTGTAGAACGTCAATCGACGCTACTAGAGGAAGTCGTTCGTGAAGTAAAAGAGCAAGGTATTCATCATGTTGGTTTTGAAAAAGAATATGTGACATATGCGACATTCCAACTTTTCGACAAGTACATTGACGCGCAAATTGTTGGGGTTAGTGGCTTAATTGAAAAATTACGCTTGATTAAGACGCCTGAAGAGATTACTATTATAAAGGCCGCTTGTCGCATCGTGGATAAAACGTTCGAACATATTATTAGCTATATTGAGCCAGGGATGACCGAGCTGCAAGTATCAAATGAAATGGAGCACCATATGCGCAAATTAGGCGCTAAAAGTTCTTCTTTTGATACAATTGTCGCTTCTGGTTGGCGCTCAGCATTGCCACATGGCACAGCAACTGATAAAATAATAGCAACAGGTGACATTGTCACTTTAGACTTTGGTGCCCTATATAATGGTTATATTTCAGATACAACACGTACAATCGCAGTTGGCGAGCCTTCTACACAATTGAAAGAGATTTATGAGATTGTGTTGCAAGCGCAAATTCGCGGAGTAGAAGCATTGAAACCAGGAATGACTGGTATCGAAGCGGATGCGGTTGCACGCGATTATATTACGAAACATGGCTATGGGGAAGCATTTGGTCACTCAACAGGTCATGGGATTGGTCGTGAAGTGCACGAAGCGCCAGCGTTATCACATCGCTCAAGTTATACGCTTGAAGCAGGCATGTGTGTCACTTGCGAACCAGGCATTTACATTCCTGAGGTTGGTGGCGTCCGCATTGAGGATGACATTTTAATCACTGAAACAGGACATGAAGTGCTAACTCATGCGAAAAAAGATTTAATTATCTTATAAGATATATTGGAGGAAGATTAGTAATGATCTCAGTAAATGACTTTAAAACAGGCTTAACAATTAAAATTGATAGCGATTTATTCCGCGTTATCGATTTCCAACACGTAAAACCAGGTAAAGGTGCCGCATTCGTACGTTCTAAATTACGTAACCTACGTAACGGTAACGTAACTGAAAAAACATTCCGTGCTGGTGAAAAAGTAGAAAAAGCACAAATTGACAACCGTAAAATGCAATATCTATATGCATCAGGTGACCAACATGCCTTTATGGATATGGAATCGTACGAACAAATCGAAATCACAGAAGAACAATTAGCATATGAATTAAAATTCTTGCTTGAAAACATGGAAGTTCACATCATGAGCTTTGAAGGTGAAATTCTAGGTATCGATCTTCCAAACACTGTAGAATTAACAGTTTCTGAAACTGAACCTGGTATTAAAGGTGATACAGCTACTGGTGGTTCTAAACCAGCAACACTTGAAACAGGTTTAATTGTTAACGTACCATTCTTCGTTAACGAAGGCGATAAATTAGTGATCAACACTGCTGATGGTTCTTACGTATCTCGTGCGTAATTAATAAGCTGAACCTCTCATTTTTAGATGAGAGGTTTTCTTTTAAATTAAAATTAGCACCTGATAATATAAATTAAGTATAATAGGTAGGTAATTAAAAAAAACTGTACTGCAACAGCTTATTAGTGCAATGGTTACACATTCGTGATATCGCTTACATTAATGATGAATATGCAGGAATTTAATTGTAAAAAAATGTCATGTTATGTTTAAAGTTATTTAATGCGTTAATTTTCTGATTTATTAATGGTTTTATCTAAATTAAGTGAAAGTGTTACAATTTTCCGAAAAAGAAGGTACAATAGATTTTGTATTATAATACACAGACGTTAGGGGAGTAATGTTATGTTAAAAATTCAAGAGATTCGTGAAATCATCAAATTAATCGATTCATCATCAATCGATGAGTTTTCATTAAACGAAGAGGGTACTAAATTAAAACTTAAAAAGAATGCTGGCCAAGTAGTGGTTGCAGAAGCACCTAAAGCAGTTGCACAAGCAGTAGCTCCAGTTGCAGCACCAGCAGCGGCACCAGCTCCAAAAACAGAAGCAGCTCCAGCGGCACCAAAAGCAGAGGCAGCGCCAGCGCCAAAAGCGGAAGTTGCAGCAGATGCGAACTTACATAAAATCGTATCGCCAATGGTTGGTACTTTCTACCAATCTCCATCTCCAGATGCCGACGTATTCGTTAAAGTAGGCGACAAAGTAGGCGAAGAAACAGTCGTATGTATCGTTGAAGCAATGAAATTATTCAACGAAATCGAAGCTGAAGTAACAGGCGAAATCGTAGAAATTCTTGTCAAAGATGGCGAGTTAGTTGAATACGGTCAACCTCTATTCCTAGTTAAAGAAGCGTAAGGGGGAGAACGTCGATGAAAAAAGTATTAATTGCCAACCGTGGCGAAATCGCGGTACGTATTGTCCGAGCTTGTAAAGAATTAGGTATCGAATCAGTTGCAGTTTATTCTGAAGCTGATAAAGACGCATTACACGTACAATTAGCTGATGAAGCATATTGCATCGGTTCTAAATTATCATCTGATAGTTATTTACGTATTGATCGCCTAATCACTGTAGCAGAAAAAGTGGGTGCTGATGGTATCCACCCTGGTTATGGTTTCCTTGCAGAAAACGTAGACTTCGCTATTGCATGTGAAGAAGCAGGAATTACATTCATCGGTCCAAAATCTGATTCTATCAAAGTAATGGGTATTAAAGACGTTGCGCGTGATACAATGGCAGAAGCTAATGTACCACTTGTTCCTGGTACTGGTATCGTTCCTGATATCGAAACAGGGAAAGAATGGGCAGCGAAAATTGGTTACCCAGTGATTATTAAAGCAACAGCAGGCGGCGGCGGTAAAGGTATCCGTGTAGCGCGTACTGAAGAGGATTTAGTAAAAGGTATTGAGATTACACAAAAAGAGGCAGCAGCCGCTTTCGGTAATCCAGGGGTATACCTAGAAAAATTCATTGAATACTTCCGTCACTGTGAAATCCAAGTATTAGCAGATAACTACGGCAACACAATTCACTTAGGTGAACGTGATTGTACAGTACAACGTCGTATGCAAAAACTTGTAGAAGAAGCACCATCTCCAGCATTATCTGAAGAGCGTCGTGCTGAAATGGGTGACGCAGCAGTTAAAGCAGCGTTAGCATGTGGCTACCGCGGTGCTGGTACATGTGAATTCATTTATGACTATAATGAAGACAAATTCTACTTCATGGAAATGAATACTCGTATCCAAGTAGAACACCCAGTAACTGAATTAATCACTGGTATCGACTTAGTTGAATGGCAACTAAGAATTGCATCTGGTGAAGAATTAGTGTATAAACAAGAAGATGTGAAAGTGAATGGTTGGGCGATTGAATGCCGTATTAACGCTGAAAACCCATACAAAAACTTCATGCCTTCAGCTGGTAAAGTTGACACATACATGACACCAGGTGGTATCGGTGTACGTATCGACTCAGCGATGTATGCTGGTTACACAATCCCTCCATATTACGATTCAATGGTTGCAAAACTAATCGTACATGCGGATACGCGTGAAAAAGCAATCGCTAAAATGCACCGTGCATTAGGCGAGTTTGTTGTAGAGGGTCCTGGTATCAAAACAACAATTCCTTTCCATGAGAAATTAATGGAGAACGAAGTATTCAAATCAGGTAAATTCAATACGAAATTCCTTGAAGAAAACGACGTTCTTAATTCATAAGAATAGGAAGGGGCATAACAAATGGCTGAACAAGTTGTGAAATCATTACCTCAAACAACACCAGAAGGTAAAGAAGAATTAGGTAGCATTGAAGTTGCACCAGAAGTCATTGAAGTCATTGCAGGAATTGCAACTACAGAAGTGGAAGGCATCTTCGGAACACGAGGAAGCTTTGCGTCAGGCGTAGCTGAAAAATTCGGTAAAAAAGTCCACGGTAAAGGAATCAAAACAGAATGGACGGCTGAGGGGCTTGTTGTCGATGTTTATTGCGTCGTACAATATGGTTCTCAAGTAGCCAAAGTTGCTGCGAAGGTTCAAAAACAAATCCGTGAAGCAATTGAAAACATGACAGCATTAACAACGAAAGAAGTTAATGTTCATATTACTGGTATTCAATTCGAGCAAGATCAACAAAAAGCTGAATAACTTGTGCCCGGCAAAAAGGTGAATGCACTCGCATTCACCTTTTTTGTGTGATTTTATGAAAATCGCAATCGAACTGCACAGATTCGACAATTTGTGATAAACTATATGCTATATGTAAACTAATGAAACACTGTACAATTCCGTGAATTTCGCAATGGTCTGCTAAGTTACGCAAAACCAACGGAATTTTGAGCGGATTGTAGTAGTATAAAGGAGAACGAAACGATATGATGAAGCGACGTGAAGCGCGTGAAAAAGCAGTACAATCTTTATTCCAACTAGAAGGTACTGAATTAACAATTGAAGAAGCAATGGCCTATGTGTTAGAAGAACAAGAAACAGATGCTTTCTTTGAAAGTGTGGTACGCGGTACTGTAGAAAACCAAGAAGCAATTGATGCTTCACTAACAGAAAAACTAGAAAAATGGTCACTTGGCCGTCTTGGCAAAATTGACCGTACGATTCTACGTTTAGCTGTTTATGAGTTATTATACACACCAGAAACACCACAAAGCGTAGTCATGAACGAAGCAATTGAATTATCTAAAACATTTGGTGATGATAAAACAAGTAAATTCGTCAACGGCGTTCTTTCGAAATATCAAGCTTAACAAGTCATAGTGGTAGTTCCGCAGCAAAAGTTGCGTTCTATATACAAAATGAATTTGGGAGTGTTTTAACAACATGTCAAGTAAGCTAATTAACGGTAAAGAAATTGGCAACACGATTCGTGAGTCAATCAAGCTAGAAGTCAATGCATTAAAAGACAAAGGTATTACTCCAGGTTTAGCAGTTATTTTAGTGGGCGATGATCAAGCTTCACAAAAATATGTTTCAAATAAACAAAAATCTTGCGAGCAGTTAGGGATTTACTCAGAACTAATTAAATTACCAGCTGATACAACAGAAGAAGACTTATTAAAACATATTGAAGAATTGAATCAAAAAGACGCCATTGATGGTATTTTAGTACAGTTACCACTTCCAAAACACATCAACGAGGATGCTGTTATTGCGGCGATTTCACCGGAGAAAGATGTCGACGGTTTTCACCCAATCAGCGTTGGTAAGATGATTCTTGGACAAGAAACATTTTTACCATGTACGCCTCACGGGGTTATGAAATTATTACAACATAGTAATGTGACCATTCGTGGGAAACATGCCGTTGTTGTGGGACGAAGCCATATTGTTGGTGTTCCGATGGGCCAATTATTATTGCAAAGTGATGCAACGGTTACATACGCTCATTCAAAAACACCCGATTTGGCTGCTATTACAAAACAAGCAGATATCTTAGTTGTGGCGACAGGCCGCGCTAAAATGATTAAAAAAGAGCATGTGAAAGAAGGCGCTGTTGTCATCGACGTCGGTATGGATTTAGATGAGAACGGTAAACTTTGTGGTGATGTTGATTTTGATGACGTATTCGATACGGTTTCAGCGATTACACCGGTTCCTGGTGGCGTTGGCCCAATGACGATTACAATGTTATTAGTCAATACGGTACAATCTGCGAAGCAAAAGCTTTCATAAGACAAAATTCTTTCATTACGTTAAAATGAATACTAACACAGAGGGGATGTCCCGATGGTGCCAATCTTTCCAATGCATGTAGAGCGCATAGGAGAGTGTCGCTTAGGACATCCTCTTTTTTTATGATAAAAGGAGCGTGAGAGCATGACCGAGGCATATTTAACTGTCGAAGCACTCACAAAGTACATAAAACGCAAATTTGAAGCGGATCCGTACTTGAGAAAGGTCTATGTCAAAGGGGAATTGTCGAATGTGAAGCTACATTCGTCAGGGCATTTATATTTCACATTAAAAGATGACAAAGCACAAATTAAAGGCATCATGTATGCACGCCATGCAGGTCAGCTAAAATTTCACGTTGAAAATGGCATGAATGTGCTGATAGAAGGCGACATTAATGTGTATGAGCGCGGTGGCAACTATCAGTTTTATGCGACGAAAATGGAGCCAGATGGTGTAGGTAGCCTTTATTTAGCATTTGAACAATTAAAAGAACAGCTGCATAAAGAGGGGCTATTTGACGAGCGCTTTAAGCAGCCAATTAAAAAATACCCACAAGCGATAGGAGTTATTACAGCGACAACTGGTGCAGCCATTCAAGATATTTGCACGACGTTAAAGCGCCATTATCCATTAGCAAATGTCTATATTTTCCCGACACTCGTACAAGGGAAGCGCGCAGCGGCAAGTATTGTGCAGTCGATTCGCCAAGCTAATGCGATGGCAGAAATTGATACGCTCATTGTCGGGCGTGGGGGTGGCTCGATTGAGGATTTATGGGCTTTTAATGAAGAAATCGTCGCGCGAGCGATTTTTGAAAGCCGTATTCCAATCATTAGTGGGGTAGGCCATGAAACCGATACGACGATTGCCGATTTTGCGGCAGATTTACGTGCGCCGACGCCAACGGGTGCAGCGAAGATGGCGGTGCCAGACATCATGGATTTAGCACAGCATGTCAGAACCCTTGAGGCACGTATCGTACAACGTACACGCGTGCAACTCGAAACAGCAACGATGCGTCTTAAAAAGGTAACAGAGTCATATCCAATGATGTATCCAGAGCGTCTTTACCGACCATTTGACGAGCGTTTAGCACGTTTAGAGGACCAACTAAGCCTTAACTACGAACGCCAAATGACGCGTGAACAACAGCGTCTTGAGCGCTTAACAGCAAAGTTAGCGCGCTATATACCGACGCAACAGCTCCAGTATGAAGGACAACGCTTAACGAATTTAGAGCATCGTCTACAGCAGGCAACGATGCAACAAGTGAACCGGAAACAGCGTCAATTTGAGCATGTTTTACGGACGATGAGTGCATTAAATCCACTTTCTATTATGGAGCGTGGCTATAGTATCGTATATAATGAACAACATGAGGTTGTTATGTCTACACAGCGTGTCGCGCCGGGAGACCAGCTAACGATTGATGTAGCAGATGGCCAGATTAAGACAACGGTAATAAACACCGCACAAAAGGAGGATTAACGTGGCTTCGAAAAAGAAAACATTTGAGCAATCAATGACAGAATTAGAAGAAATCGTGCGCAAGTTAGAGCAAGGTGATGCCTCATTAGAGGATGCGATTGCACTATATCAACAAGGCATGATATTATCAAAAAATTGTCACGAACAATTACAACAAGCTGAGCAACAACTTGTGGCAGTTGTTAATGAAGATGGTTCACAACAACCTTTTGCAACGGATGGAGAGAAATAACATGACGAATTTAAAAGAATTTATGGCGCTAGAAATGCCGAAAATTGAAGAAGTGATGCTTGATTTAGTAGAAAAAATCCAAGCACCTGCGATTTTAAAAGAAGCAATGAGTTATTCATTAAAAGCAGGAGGAAAACGTGTACGTCCACTATTCGTACTCGCTGTACTCGATCATTTTGGTAAAAATCATGCAAATGGGTATGTGGTTGGTTCAGCGGTCGAAATGATTCATACGTATTCATTAATTCATGATGATCTACCAAGCATGGACAATGATGATTATCGTCGTGGTAAATTAACGAATCATAAAGTATATGGCGAAGCGTATGCAACCCTTGCAGGCGATGCGCTAAATACATTACCATTTGGTATCATTGCGCGTATGACGGACCTTACAGCGGAGCAAAAAGTGACATTAATTGAATTATTAAGTGTCGCAGCAGGTGCAGAAGGTATGGTTGGTGGCCAAGTGCTTGATATCGACGGTGAAACACGTCAATTAACATTAGATGAACTTGTCAATGTGCATGTAAATAAAACGGGCGCTATTTTACGCTTTAGCATTGAATCAGGTGCCGTATTAGCGGGTGCTTCAGATGAGGAACGTGCCATTTTACGCGATTATGCATATCATATTGGCTTAGCCTTCCAAATCAAAGATGATATTTTAGATATCGAAGGTACGACAGAAGAGCTTGGTAAAACAGCTGGAAAAGATGTTGCGAGCGATAAAAGTACGTACCCTGCACTTCTAACATTAGACGGTGCAAAAGAAAAGTTAGATATTCATTATAAGGGAGCTCTTACAGCACTTGGGAAATTACCGAGTGATAGCACACTTCTCGAAGAGCTAGCCACATATATTGTGAAGCGAAATAAGTAATTTTAAATTCTTTTAAGTTTATTGAAACATCAATGATTGGTATAATAGATAGCAACTGACTGTTAAGTTATATATATCATTTGAACGGATTCGGCCTAATTTTGCATAGTCACGATGTGTGACGGGTAAAGGAGGGTATTGGATACGCTCTATTTTAAAAAAAGCTGACAGAAAATCAATGATAAAGGTGTGTGATGGCGATGGATTTAACAACAATATCTAGTCCATCCTTTTTGAAACAACTCAACAATAAGCAACTAGAAAGCTTAAGTGCGGATATCCGCAAATTCTTAATCGAAAAATGTTCGATTACAGGTGGTCATATTGGCCCGAATTTAGGAGTTGTCGAATTAACGCTTGCCCTACATCGCACATTTAATAGCCCAGAAGATAAGCTATTATTTGATGTAGGACACCAAGCATATGTGCATAAAATTTTAACAGGTCGCGCATCGCAGTTTGATACGCTACGTCAGTACAAAGGTTTATGTGGATTCCCAAAACGCATCGAATCAGAGCATGATGTCTGGGAAACAGGTCATAGCTCAACATCTCTATCAGCAGCGATGGGTATGGCTGCTGCACGTGATGTACAAGGTAAAAAGAATTATGTCATTCCAATCATTGGCGATGGCGCATTAACAGGCGGTATGGCGATGGAAGCACTGAACCATATCGGTCATGAAAAAACGAATATGATTGTCATTTTAAATGATAATGAAATGTCGATTGCACCAAATGTTGGGGCAATGCATAATATCTTAGGACGTCTCCGTACAGCACCACCGTATAATAAAGCAAAAGACGACGTGGAAGGCTTCCTGAAAAAAATCCCGGCAGTTGGTGGGAAATTAGCAGGAGCTGCAGAACGCGTGAAAGATAGCTTGAAATATTTAGTAATGTCAGGCATGTTCTTTGAAGAAATGGGCTTTACGTACTTAGGTCCCATTGATGGCCACGACTTCGATACGCTAGAGCAAACATTAAACAATGCGAAGCAAACAGAAGGCCCTGTATTGATTCATGTTATTACGAAAAAAGGGAAAGGCTATACACCTGCTGAAACCGATACAGTCGGTACATGGCATGGTACGGGTCCATATAAAATGGAAACGGGTGAATTCCCTAAATCGAAAACAACAGCTCCTGGTTGGTCAAAATTAGTAGCGGATACGGTAACACGTATAGCGCGCGAAGACGACCGAGTTGTAACGATTACACCTGCAATGCCTGTAGGTTCAAAATTAATGGGCTTCGCTGAAGAATTCCCAGAGCGTTTCTTTGACGTAGGGATTGCTGAGCAACATGCGACAACGATGGCGGCAGGTATGGCAGCAGATGGCTGTAAACCGTTCTTATCGATTTATTCAACATTTTTACAACGTGCGTACGACCAAATGCTCCATGATGTGTGCCGACAAAACTTAAACGTCTTTGTTGGGATTGACCGAGCAGGCTTGGTTGGCGCAGATGGCGAAACGCACCAAGGTGTGTTTGATATTCCATTCTTACGTTCAATGCCAAATATTACGATCATGATGCCAAAAGATGAAAATGAAGGGCAACATATGGTCAAAACGGCGTTAAGCTATGATGATGGCCCGATTGCGATGCGTTACCCACGTGGTAATGGTCGTGGTGTACCAATGGATTCAACGCTTGAAACCATTGAGATCGGCACGTGGGAAACATTGCGTGAAGGCGCAGATGCAGCCATTCTAACATTTGGTACAACTATTCCAATGGCAGAACAAGCAGCAGAAGAGCTTGAAGCACAAGGTATCGACACAGAAATTGTTAATGCCCGCTTTATTAAACCGTTAGATGAAGAGATGCTTCACCGTCTATTTAAAGAAGGCAAAGCAATCTTAACAATTGAGGAATCAATGCTTGAAGGCGGCTTTGGCAGTGCGGTATTAGAATTTGCTAATGACCATGGTTACAATACAGCGCAGCTAAAACGTATGGGTATTCCAGATGAGTTTATTGAGCATGGTAGCGTTGATTTATTGCTACGTGACATTCATATGACGAAGGAACAAGTTGTAGCTGATCTAACAACTTTAGTCGAAAAAACTAAACAGCAAGCGGGTTTAAAAGCATAATGACAGATAAAGTATCAAAAGAGCGCGCGGACGTATTGCTTGTACAAAGCGGTTTATGTGAAACACGAGAACGCGCAAAACGTACGATTATGGCAGGCATTGTTTTTGCGAACGATGTACGTGTCGACAAACCAGGTGAAAAACTTTCACGTGATGTGGAACTACGCATTAAAGGGCAACAAATTCCATATGTTAGTCGCGGCGGCTTGAAATTAGAAAAAGCATTAAAAAACTTTGACGTATCAGTTGATGGGAAACTAATGCTTGATATCGGTTCATCAACGGGTGGCTTTACAGATTGTGCATTACAAAATGGTGCACGTCATTGCTACGCCCTCGATGTTGGCTCGAACCAATTAGCCTGGAAGCTACGTTCAGATGAGCGCGTAACAGTAATGGAAAAAACCAATTTCCGCTACGTCACAGCACCTGATTTAGCAGAAGGGTTACCAGAATTTGCAACAATCGACGTATCCTTTATTTCGCTAGAATTAATTTTACCAGTGCTTAAACAACTACTCGTACCGGGTGGCGATGTTATTGCACTTGTGAAACCACAATTTGAAGCGGGTAAAGAAAAAGTCGGTAAAAAAGGTGTCGTTCGCGATGCAAAAGTACATCAAGAAGTGTTAGAAAAAATCGCTACCTTTTCAGAAGGTCTCGGTTTCGTATTGAAGCAAGCATCATTTTCACCAATTACGGGCGGTGAAGGGAATATTGAATTTTTATTCCACTTACACAATCCCTTACCAGGTGATGAAGCTGTTCCAGAAATCGACTTAAAAGCGATTGTACAAGAGGCACATAGCCAATTAAAATAACACGGGTCGCCTTTGAGTAGGCCCGTGTTTTTTCTTGTCATTTACTGATTTTGGTGATACCGTTATTTTTAGAAAGCATATTTATGCATAGAGGTGAAGAAAATTGAATAAAAGTCAACGACATATCCGCATTCGTGATTTAATCGCGAATCAAGACATTGAAACACAAGACGAATTAGTCGATTTATTAAAGCAAGCAGGTTTTAACGTAACACAGGCAACGATTTCTCGTGATATTAAAGAGCTTCATTTAATTAAAGTACCAATGCAAGATGGACGCTATAAATATAGTTTGCCAGCAGATCAACGTTTTAATCCACTACAAAAATTACATCGTGCGCTAGCTGATTCATTTGTATCAATCGATGGAGCGAGTCATTTTTTAGTGATGAAAACATTGCCGGGTAATGCCAATGCGATAGGTTCATTATTGGATCATTTAGATTGGAATGAAATCTTAGGTACAATTTGTGGCGACGATACGATTTTGATTTTATGCCGCGAGGAAAGTGACCGCGACGTATTAAAAAGTCGTTTAATCGAAATGCTGTAATAGAGGTGAGTCGGAATTGTTAAAAGAATTATCGATACGCAATTTTGCTATTATTGAGTCGTTAACAGTCGATTTTCAAAATGGATTAACTGTGCTAACGGGTGAAACAGGCGCTGGTAAATCCATTATTATCGATGCCGTTCAATTATTAGCTGGTGGCAGAGGTTCGCAGGAGTTTATTCGTCATGGAGCCAAAAAAGCAGAGTTAGAAGGTTTATACACCGTGCCAGATGAGCATCCTGTTTATGCAGCATGTGAAGCGCTTGGTGTAGAAGTAGAAGAAGGAACAATTATTTTACGTAGAGATTTAAATCAGAGTGGCAAAAGTGTATGTCGTGTCAACGGCAAGCTAATGACGCTCACACAAATGCGTGAAATTGGGTCGTATCTTATCGATATTCATGGCCAACATGAATCACAGGAGCTTATGAATGATAAGGAACATATCCATTTGCTAGACCAATTTGCGGGAGACCAATTGACAGCGGATAAAGAACGTTATACGACGGCGTATGATGCGTATCGAGCGTTAAAGCGAGAAATCGCTGCGTTTGCGGTAAGCGAACAGCAAATCGCACAGCGCATTGATTTATATCAATTCCAACTAGAAGAAATTGATGCTTGTCAGTTCCGAGTAACAGAAGAGGAAGAATTAAGTGAAGAGCGCTTACGCTTAATGAATTTCAATAAAATTTTTGAAGGTGCAAATGCTGCCCACGAATCAATCCTTGGTGAAGGAAATGGACTAGATTTTATCGGTCGTGCAATGTCTGAGCTTGAGCACATCGTTTCGGTGGATGAAAACTTTAAAGAGCATGCTGAGAATGTCGCCAATGCGTTTTATATGCTACAAGAAGCGGGGTTTGGTGTGAAAAGCTTGCTCGATGATTTAGAGTTTGACCCAGAGCGTTTAAATGAAGTAGAACAGCGTCTACAGCTCATTCAATCGATGAAACGGAAATATGGCACATCATTGCAAGAGATTTTAACGTACCGCGATAAAATCGATGCGGAGCTGCATACTTTATTAAATCATGATGAAAATATGCAAAAGCAAGAGGCGGAATTACAGAAGCTAAATGACAAATTGCTGAAGCTTGCGCATAAATTAACGAGCATTCGTCAAAAAGCGGCGACTGCACTTGCAGAAGCCATTATGACCCAACTACGTGAGTTATATATGGAGAAAGCACAGTTTGTCGTACATTTCGATCATCTACCAGATGGTCAATTTGATCGTAATGGTGCAGACGAAGTTGTGTTCTATATCTCGACGAATGTCGGGGAGCCACCGAAACCATTAACGAAAATTGCATCGGGTGGTGAGTTATCGCGTGTTATGCTAGCGCTCAAAACGATTTTCTCATCGACAATGGGGATTACATCGATTATTTTTGATGAAGTGGATACAGGCGTTAGTGGTCGTGTTGCGCAAGCAATCGCCGACAAAATTGCCGCAGTCTCGATTCATTCACAAGTACTATGTATTTCTCATTTACCGCAAGTTGCGGCGATGGCAGATCATCATTATCATATTCAAAAAGATGAAGATCAGCAGCGTACGTATACGTCGCTACGAGAAATCGAAGGCAACGAACGTATTGATGAGCTAAGTCGTATGATGTCAGGTCCTGAAATTACAGAAAAAACATTTTTACATGCCAAAGAGCTTGTCGAAATCGCCAATGAGCGTAAAAAAGTATTTCAA
>NZ_HE578957.1:337360-344735 GCF_000307285.2 Kurthia sp. Dielmo | reverse complement strand
AAAAAAGCTGTTAATGTGATAGTACATACATTAACGCTTTTTTGTTTTTTTACTATTTTTTACATAATTTTTCTATATTTTGAATGGAAAGTATCAATCTTCTTTGAATAAAAAGGCCATCTAACAATTCGTATTTTCAGAATGTGCTTTTTTTGTTACAATAGATAGGATAAAGAGTAGAACTGTAAGAGATTGCTGTGGCATAGGGGGATTACGTGATGGAAAAAATAAAAGTCGCGATTGCTGATGATAATAAAGAATTAGTACGCGCACTAGCAAGTCATTTATCGGAAAATCCTCAAATTGAGGTTATTAATACCGTATCAAATGGTAAGCAGTGCCTAGAAATGCTAAAAGAAAGCATTCCAGATGTATTAATTTTAGATGTTATCATGCCGCATTTAGATGGATTAGCAGTACTGGAAGAAATTCACAAACAAGTGGCGTATCAGTCAATTAAGGTGATTATGTTAACAGCGTTTGGTCAAGAAGATGTGATGAAGCAAGCAGTGGAGTTAGGCGCTGCGTATTTCATGTTAAAACCTTTCGAGATGCAACGTTTAGAAGCAAAAGTACTGCAATGCGGGCAAGGGACAAGTAAGCAACTAGAAAACCAACAAACGCCACTTGTAAATACAGGCATTTTACAAGGATTGCAACCAGAAGTAGTGGACCAACAACGCTTAGATATGCAGGTGACGGATTTAATTAAGGAAATTGGTATTCCGCCACATATTAAAGGCTATGGCTATTTACGTGAAGCCATTCAAATGGTGTATTTAAACGTCGATTTATTGAGCTCTGTCACAAAAATATTATATCCAGACATTGCGAAAAAATTCGATACGACATCATCGCGTGTTGAACGTGCAATTCGACATGCGATTGAGGTAGCTTGGAATCGCGGAAATTATGAAGCGATTGCAGACCTATTTGGTTATTCTTCACATCATATGAAGCAAAAGCCAACAAATTCAGAATTTATCGCGATGGTTGCGGACAAATTACGCATGGAAATGATGAATTAAACTATTTAATGGTACATTTGTTTTCAACGAGTATCCATGCTAAATAATGAACTTCTTTTTATTAGTTTTTTAATAAAGCTGATAAAAAGGAGTTTTTTTATGACTTATTAATGAAACAGGTCTTAATAGCGCTTCGTATGAGGAATATTTTCTTCTATCAGTTTTTAAAACTTCTTTATAATATTAAATAAGTATTTAGTACTATTAAATAAAGAAAAAATAAAGTGAATGTAATTAATAGGTGTATAATACTATTTTAACAATAGGCTATGTGTTCTATAAAATGAATTTGATACAATGAAAATATACATAAAGATTTTTGACTGTGAAGGAGGCCGCATCATGGTATTAGTCGAAAATGAGTTTTTTGAAGTCTATGAGAGCTTGGATAAAATTTTTATTCGTGTGCACAAAGAAGGCTTTAAATTAAAAGACTTTGAAACCATTATGAAGCAACAACGACGCTTAAAGTTAACAAGTTTTCAAACATTACGAGAGGCATTGCAAACGCCAGCACCGGAGCCGTATGAGATTGGTATTTGGCTTCCGGTGCTTGTGCTAAGCATCTCAAAAGATTCGATGACTGTTTCACTGCAAGTAAACGATACGGAAGATGCACTCGTACGAAATGAAGCGCAATTGAATAAACAGATTAGAATGATTGCCGATAGTATGGGATTACGCTGTAAATTAAATCATGTAACACCTGAGCAAGTAATCAATGAAAAAAACATCATTGTAGGGAAAGGAATTGAGCCAGAGCGTGGTGCGGACGCTGTACTTAATTACTTTGAAAGTCCAGTTATAAAACCGATGATTCGTGAAGATGGACGTGCGGATTATTTTGATATGAATTTTATTTGCGAAATTGAAGAGAATCAATGGCTCGGAGAAAAGATTCCAGCGACCGAGGGCGAGAGCGGTATTAATGTATACGGTGAAATTGTTACGGCATTAGCAGGTAAGGATGCGTCGCTACGCTATGATCCAAATTCGGTCTATGAAAGTGAAGAAGAGGACCGTATTGTATTACGTGCGCGTCATAACGGCGTATTAGATATTTCAGATGGCACCGTAAAACTATTACAGCATTTGACCATTCAAGGTGATGTGGGCATTGAGACGGGCAATTTAGATTTTAAAGGCTCGATTTTAATTAAAGGTACGGTAACACCGGGATATCGTGTACGTGCCCTTGGTGATATTTCAATTGAGGGCAATACCGGTGTGACAGGTGCGGAACTTATTGAATCGATTGCGGGAGATGTCAATATACGTGGTGGGATTTTTGGCAATCATACGATGGTTGTGCGCGCAGGTAAGAATATTTATGCCAAGCATGCAAATGATGTGTTGTTAGAAGCAATGGAAGATATTTATATTAGCAATTATGCGATGGGTTCTAATTTAGTGGCGCAAAATGTGTACTTAGATGAGCATCGTGGTAAAATTATTGGCGGTGAAACGTCGGTCACGCAGTCGATTAAAGTGGCGTATGCAGGGAATCCACATGAACGGCGTACGAATTTATCAATTGTTGTGCCAGACCGCACAGAACGTATGGCAGAGGCACGTGCATTTGCGGATGAATCGGAGAAGCTAAAAGAAGAGTATAAAAAGCGCGAAATTCAGGTGGCGCAGCTAGAATCATTTTACGACAAAATGACACAGGAGCAGCGTTTTGCATTTGAAAATTCAAAACAAACAGCAGCTACATTAAAAAAACGAATTATTCAATTGGATGAACAAATTCAAACGGTGTTATTAAGTGTGCGCATGGTTGGACAAGAGGAAATCTCCGTAACAAAAGAAGCATACCCAGGAACCGTTTTACAAATTGGTAAGTTTTCAAGTATGCTGAAAAAAACGACATGTGGTTCGTTTAAAATTGAAGGTGGGAAATTGAATGTCTAAATTACCAATTTACGCGCATCGTGGGGTTATTACAAAAGCACCTGAAAACTCGATGGCGGCGTTTCAACAAGCACTAGAAGAGCAAGCAGATGGCCTAGAGTTTGATGTGCAATTAACAAAGGATTATGTGGCAATTGTGACGCATGATTTAAATTTGAAGCGCTTGACTGGCAAGAATTATCAGTTAAATGAAGTTCCATACAATCAAATTCGTAAATTAACAGTGGGGAAGCGCTTTTTAAAAAAAGGTACGACGCTATTAACGTTTGATGAGTTGCTAGCATGGCTCATACCACAGCAAATCCCGGTAAATATCGAATTAAAAGAATCGTTTATCGGTCAATTTGCGGCGCTTGAATCACTTGTGAAAAAATGTGGTCGCTTACAGCATGTCCATATTTCATCGTTTCATGAGGACGTTTTACGTAATGTGAAGCGGATTAATCCATCACTTGAAACCGCATTTATTCCGAAAAAAGCATTTGACTGGACATCGCTTCAAGCGGCAGCGCATATCGATGTTATTCATGCGAACAAAAAGCGCTATTACAAGGCGAAGTATTTAAATGCGGCACAACAAGCGGGCAAAAAAGTACGTTTTTATAATATAACGGGACAAGAAAACTATTTAAAAAACCCACATCAAACAGTCATCGGCTGGATTACGGATTATCCGGCAGTCGTTTATAAAAACAGCGTATCATAGTACAGATACGCTGTTTTTTCCATTTAATAGGTCTTTTTGTGATAGTGCTATAGCACAGAGAATGTTTTTTCAGAAAATTTTAAATGCAAGCGGATACATATTTTTTCGCTAGGAAAAGCGCTAAATGTTCTAAAAAAATAAGTTTTTTCATGAGTTTATGTGAAAATGATAGACGCGAAAATAGGTAAGAAGCGCGATATTATCCATTTTTATACTTTTAACAGTCAGAATCTTTGTGTAAAATAAGGCTAGAATCATTGAAGGGGGGAAGCGTCTACGCGACCGTATGACAAACTTAAAAGAAGTAACATTTGAAAAGCCTTCTTACGACCAATGGCAGGAGGCTGCTGTAAAGCAATTAAAAGGAAAACCTTTTGAATCGCTTTTAACAAAAACTATCGAGGGGATCACTCTAGAACCTCTATACACAGAGGAACGTTTACTAGAGGCGCTTGATGGCAAATTAGAGGAGCAAGTATCAACTGTACGTGCATTAAAAGCTGATGGTGACTTTGGGGTAGCACAACAAGCTTTTGGCTCTTCAATTGAAGAATTCGTTGCACAAACAAATGATGCCTTTGCGCGTGGAGCACAATATGTAACAGTAGGGAAAGTGAGCTTTGAGTGGGATGAGGCAGCGTTAAAACAATTGGCAGCCTTAATCGATACACATAAGCAAGTTGTTCTTTACGTTGATAATAAAGAAGTAGTAAATGTTTTCAACTTTGTGACGGATAAAACGGTAACTGGATTTATCGTGTCAGCAGAACCAGTAGAGCTTACTGATTTTGCAAATGTACGCACATTAAATGCCCATACACAAACGGTACACTATGAAGGGGCGAATGCGACACAGGAATTAGCAATTGCATTAGCGCAAGCAGCAGAATTATTAGGTGAGGACTTTGCAGCGAACGAAGACAAATTCTTTGCATCATTTGCAATCGACCCACAATTCTTTATGGAAATCGCAAAAATTCGTGCATTCCGCGTACTATGGAAAGCCTTTGCACAAGCATATGGTGTCACGTCACCAAAACCAGTTCAAATCGTGACGGAAACATCACTACGCTCATTCTCTAAATTAGATGTGTATGTCAATTTACTGCGTGCAGGCAATGAAGCCTTCTCAGCAGTAATCGGTGGCGCAGACGTAGTAACCGTACACCCACATAATGTATTAACAGGTCCAACAAATCAATCGGTACGTATCGCACGTAACGCAGCACTTGTGATTAAAGAAGAGTCACATGTCACAAAAGTATTAGATCCAGCAGGTGGCTCATACTTCGTTGAATCTTTAACACATGACCTTGTGAAAAATGCATGGGCATACTTCTTAGAAATCCAAGCAGCAGGCGGCTATACAGCAGCACAAGCAAAAATCGCTGCAGATGTAAAAGTGGTATGGGATAAACGTCTTGCGGATGTAGAAACACGTAAAGCAGTATTAGTTGGTACAAATAACTTCGCGGATGCGACAGAAGAAGTACCAGCAGAAAGCTTTGTTGACGTTAATCGTTTAGCACAACCATTTGAAAAATTACGCGTTGATTTTAAAGAAAATCCAGTAAAAGTAGCCGTACTTGCTTATGGTGAACTGAAAAAAATCAAACCACGTACTGATTTCGTAACAGGTATTTTCGCTACAGCAGGTGTAACGGCAGACGTAACAGAGCCATTTACCGATGTAGAAGCAGCGAAAAACTACTTAGCAACAACGGATGCACAAGTTGTTGTGTTCTCAGCTGTTGATGAGGATGTTGAAGCCGTATTACCACAAATCATCGCTTCAAAACAACCGGGCACATTACTTGATGTTGCCGGCAAATTTGATATCGATGGTATTGATGGTGCCTTATATGCGGGCATGAACATTTACGAAAAACTTGAAGGCATTCAAACAAGCCTTAAGGAGGTACAACGATGAGCGTGAATTTTGGAGCAATTGATATTGAAGAAGTATTAACAAAAGAAGCGTATACGAAAAAAGATGACACGTTTATGACGAACGAAGACATCGAAGTGAAGCATGTCTATACAAAAGAAGATACAGAAGGTTTAAAACATTTAAATGATGTAGCAGGCGTGACACCCAATACGCGTGGCCCTTACCCAACAATGTATGTAGGTCGTCCTTGGACAATTCGTCAATATGCAGGTTTCTCAACTGCTGAAGAATCAAATGCCTTTTATCGTCGTAACTTAGCGATGGGTCAAAAAGGGTTATCTGTAGCGTTTGACCTTGCAACGCACCGTGGCTATGACTCAGATCACCCTCGTGTAACAGGTGATGTTGGTAAAGCCGGCGTAGCAATTGACTCGGTTGAAGATACAAAAATTCTTTTTGCAGGGATTCCACTTGACCAAATGTCTGTATCGATGACAATGAACGGTGCGGTATTACCGGTACTTGCCTTCTACATCGTGACAGCAGAAGAACAAGGTGTTTCACCAGATAAATTATCAGGTACGATTCAAAATGATATTTTAAAAGAGTATATGGTACGTAACACATATATTTATCCACCAGCAATGTCGATGAAAATTATTGCAGATATTTTTGAATACACATCAAAATTCATGCCAAAATTCAACTCGATTTCAATTTCTGGTTACCATATCCAAGAAGCGGGCGCAACAAATGATATCGAGCTAGGCTACACATTAGCGGATGGTCTTGAATACGCACGTACTGGTTTAGAAGCGGGTATTGATATCGATAAATTCGCACCACGTTTATCATTCTTCTGGGCAATCGGCATGAACTACTACATGGAAATCGCGAAAATGCGTGCTGCACGTCGTATTTGGGCACAGTTAATGAGCCAGTTCGAGCCAGAAAACGCAAAAACGCAATCCCTACGTACGCACTCACAAACGTCTGGTTGGTCGCTAACAGAACAAGACCCATTCAATAATGTGACACGTACATTAATCGAAGCGAATGCGGCAACAATGGGGCATACACAATCACTTCACACGAACGCGTTAGATGAAGCGATTGCACTGCCAACAGATTTCTCTGCGCGTATCGCACGTAATACACAATTATTCTTACAAAACGAAACAGGCATGACAAAAACGATTGACCCATGGGGCGGTTCTTATTATGTTGAGAAATTAACAGATGAGTTGACACAATCTGCGTGGAAATTAATCGAAGAAGTTGAAGGATTAGGCGGTATGGCCAAAGCAATCGAAACAGGTCTTCCGAAAATGAAAGTCGAAGAAGCGGCAGCAAAACGCCAAGCGAAAATTGACTCGAATGCAGAAACAATTATCGGTGTAAATAAATACCGTTTAACAGAAGAAGAGCCAATCGAAATCCTAGATATCGATAATACATTAGTACGTCAATCGCAAATTGACCGTATTAACAAAATGAAAGAAGACCGCGACGATGCAGAAGTACAAAAACATTTAGCGCGTCTAACAAAAGCTGCGGAAACAGGTGAAGAAAACTTATTAGCGGTTGCTGTAGATGCTGCGCGTGCGCGTGCAACACTTGGTGAAATCTCTGATGCCATTGAAAACGTATCAGGTCGTCATAAAGCAGTTATTCGCTCAATTAGTGGGGTGTACGCTACGAATTATTCAGACCAAGATGCCATTACAGAAGTAAAACAAATGACGGATGAATTCTTAGAAGCAGAAGGTCGTCGTCCACGTATTCTTGTGGCGAAAATGGGTCAAGATGGACATGACCGTGGTGCGAAAGTTGTTG
>NZ_HE578957.1:296519-336966 GCF_000307285.2 Kurthia sp. Dielmo | reverse complement strand
GTGCGAAAGTTGTTGCGACAGCTTACGCAGACTTTGGCTTTGACGTCGATATTTCACCATTATTTATGACGCCAGAAGAAACAGCAGTTATGGCTGTTGAAAATGACGTACATGTTGTCGGTGTATCGTCACTTGCAGCAGGTCATAAAACACTTGTACCAGAATTAATCGCGGAGCTGAAAAAATTAGGCCGCGAAGATATTATTGTCATCGTTGGTGGTGTTGTGCCAGCACAAGATTATGATTTCTTATACGAAAGCGGTGCAAAAGCAATCTTCGGCCCTGGTACTGTATTGCCAATCGCTTCTCAAAAAATTATTGAGCTAATCTACGAACAATTAGGGTACGAGGCTGAATAATGAACGATAAAAAGTCGGCGTTATTTGTCCAGCCAGGGGTTGCAGCTAGTCATGATGGCATGCAGGCGACAACACGTCGTAAATTCGTTCGACGAAAGAAAAAAGAAATTGATTTCGATGCTGCGGTAGCGGATATCCGTGCAGGCGATCGGATTCGTTTAGCGAAAGCCATTACGTTACTCGAAAGCTCAAATACAGACGATAAGGTGCTCGGTCAAGAGCTCTTAAAACGTTTATTGCCGTATACAGGAAATAGTATCCGCATCGGCATTACCGGTGTACCTGGAGCCGGCAAGAGTACGTTCATTGAAACGTTTGGTAAAATGCTTTGTGATGAAGGTCACAAAGTAGCGGTGCTTGCTATTGACCCGTCATCAAGTGTCACAGGCGGCAGTATTTTAGGAGATAAGACACGTATGGAGGAATTATCGCGTGAAAAAAATGCGTTTATTCGTCCAAGTCCGTCCGCTGGTACGCTCGGTGGTGTGCACCGCAAAACACGTGAGACGATGCTCCTTTGTGAGGCAGCAGGCTATGATATTATCTTGATTGAAACAGTGGGTGTTGGACAAAGTGAGACGGCTGTACGTAATATGGTCGATTTCTTCTTATTGCTTGTATTAACCGGTGCAGGTGATGAATTACAAGGCATGAAAAAGGGGATTATGGAGCTTGCAGATGGCATTTTAGTGCATAAAGCAGACGGTGATAATCTTCGAAATGCTAAGAAAACAGCAATGGAATACAAACAAATCTTGCATCTACTTCAGCCAGCAACACCAGGCTGGACGACTCGTACACTAACGGCCTCTTCTTATGAAAAGACTGGTTTTGATAAGGTGTTTAAGACGCTAGATGATTTTAAGGAAACGGCGCTTGAAAACCATGTATGGAATGAGCGACGCAACAGTCAAACGACCGACTGGTTCCGCCAAATGATTTTAGACAAATTAGTCGATGATTTTTATGCCACAGCAGGTCGTAAGGATACTGTCGCTAGCTTAGAGCAAGAAATTTTAAAAGGGAATTTAACCGTTGCTCAAGGAATTGAGACACTGTTTAAACCATAGAAAAAGAGCTTCTTACAACACGTTGTGAGAAGCTCTTTTTATTTGGCATAAATTTTTTTCTCGTTTGTCTTATCTTTTAAATAAACGGTGTGGATGGTTTTTAATTTTTTATCCTTCAGTGTAAAGTCGATGGTGTCCGCACCAACGAAATGCGACGATTGTATTTCGATATAGAGTGTATCACCATCGATATGATACGTGTAGCGCTTGAAATGCGCGCTGTTGTCGGTATAATTTGCTTTTATACTTAGCGTATCTTTATCTAGCGTAATTTGTTTCATATGAATGGCATCTGGCCTCGTTTCAGAGGCGTAGGAAGACAGAAATAAGGCAATACCTAAACAAAGTACGCCGATGATCGGCATTATTTTTTTCACGCGGAAGCCCTCCTTTTTTTAGAGGACGTTTTCATGCCTACTAGGTTCTATTGCGGCTTTTATACCGTAAAAAAACAGGCATATAGTATGCCTGTTCCTTATCTAGGGCCGTTATTCAACGGGGACCCAAATTTCAATATGGTCTAAGTTCTTGCCGATGTATTTTTCAAAACTAATACCTGGGCGATGCGTATAGTCTTGATGGCTATGGAGTGCCTGGAATGTCGGCTCAATTTCGTTGAGCTGATGAATGGTACCTACAAGATAGCGTCCACTTGGAATCGGCACCGCAATTGATTCTACCTCTTTTGGCATATTTTCCTCTTTGACAGCTGCTAAATAATCGATGCCATCTTCGGTAAATGAAATGCAAACACCATAGAGTACATCCGTGTTTACTTCATAATCGTCTAATACATCCGCAAGCTCTTGCCACTGCTCTGAAATATCAGCGATTCTTCCTTCATAAACGTTTAAGCCGCGAAGCACTTCGTCGGCAATCGTTTCAATACGTGTTTGCATAAAATTCATCCTTTCTATTCCAAAATCATCGGTGCATGCACCTTATGTTCATTATAACGTAGAAGCCTTTAATTTTCGAATAATTCTCGTAATATTTAAAAAATTAAAAAACATTCATTTTCAAGTGAATTTGAGCATGTTAAAATAAAGGCACTTATAGAAATTTAAAGGAGTTTTGAAGGATGACAACAAAAAAACATATGCAATTTCATGATGTCGCCAAAATTTTAACCGTGATTGCTGTCGTCTCATTACTCGGGCTCTTCGTAAGCTATCCGGTATACGGTTATCAGCCACATTATGCGGCACTTGTGTTCATTGTCATGACGCTATTTATTGTCGCAATGGTATTTTACGATAAAAATAATAAGAACCACACTCATTCCAAGTAGGAACCTTTGAAATCGAGTGCAGAGGCTGTTATAGTAAGATGAAGATAGTGAAAGGGGCTAATTAATATGGCAATGGAATACGATTTATTATATCAATCAATGATTAATCAATGCCGTTCAGAGTTAACGGAGAATGGTTATACAGAATTACGCACAGCAGAAGAAGTGGACGAAGCAGCAAAACAACCGGGAACAACATTATTTATGGTGAACTCAGTATGTGGTTGCGCAGGCGGTATCGCACGTCCAGCAGCTGTTTATTCACAAAACTACCCAAAACGTCCTGATCACTTTGTGACAGTTTTCGCGGGTCAAGATAAAGAAGCAACAGCAATGGCACGTATGCTATTTGGTGAGGACCATATCCCATCATCTCCATCGTTTGTCTTAATGAAAGATGGTCAAGCCGTTGCTGAAATTCCTCGTCATGAAATCGAAGGTCACGACCCTGTAAATGTTGTGACAAACTTACAAGGCTACTTCGAAGATTATTGCGAAGAAATGTAATTATGAGCGAAATTCAGAAACCGTGCATAGGCGCGGTTTTTGTGCGTTTGAAGCCATTTTGAATGCAGGAGGGGTAGATTATGAGAAAGTTTAAAATAGGATTTCGGACTGTCAAAACAGCAGTTGGCGTCGCACTTGCCATTTGGCTCGCTGCTTTTTTAAATTTAGAATACTATACGAGCGCAGGTATTTTAACAATCTTAAGTATTCAAACAACGAAACGTAAATCAATTCATGCGATTTATACGCGCATTGTTGCCTCATTCCTCGTGCTCGCGATGAGTTATGTGTTCTTTACGTTTCTAGGCTACCACGCATTGGTTTTAGGACTTCTCGTGCTATTTCTATTACCTATTTTGGTAATGCTAAAAGTAACGCCCGGTTTTGTGTCATCATCCGTTATTTTATTGCATATTTTTAATGAACAGCATTTTACACTGGCACTGCTTGAAAATGAATTACTCATTATGCTTGTTGGGTTTGGGGTTGGCTTCCTTGTGAATATGCAAATGCCGGATATTGAGCGCGAATTAAATACATATCGTATCGAAATTGAAAAAAATTATAGTACGATTTTTAGTGAAATTGCTAAATATTTACGTGAAGGGGATACGAATTGGAATGGGCGTGAGTTATTGCTTGCTACAGAGGCAGTCAATAAAGGGAAATCCCTTGCCTACCAAGATGTTGAAAATCACATCACACGTAAAGAAAACTTGTTTTATCGCTATTTTGATATTCGAGAGCAGCAGCTTGAAATTATTGAGCGTATTTTGCCGAAAATCACCAATCTGCCAACAATTGTGACACAAGCACATGTGATTGCCGAATTTATGGATGATTTATCGAATAATGTGCACTCAGGGAATACGGCTGTAAAATATCGTGGAAAGTTATCTCAAGTGAAGAAAGAATTTCAGGAGCTACCACTGCCACAAACGCATGAAGAGTTTGTGGCGATGGCCTCACTGTATCAATTTCTTGAGGAAATGGATCAATATTTATCAATCAAGCAAAACTTTAAAGGCTTAAAAATTAAAAAGGGCAAACCTGTTTTTAATTAAGGGTGAATCGTTTGATTATCAGCTCACACAAAAAAGAAGGAACCGCGCGTTGGCGGTTCCTTCTTTTGTTATGCTCATGTTTTTTTGCTGGGGATAGGATGTTATTGGCCCAGTGTTTTGTAGTAGCGGGGTTTGAATGATTACAGTAACATCGTTAAACCGAATGCAACGGTAGATACGACCATAATGACAGCCATTAAAATGATAACCGCTTTTTGGAATTTCTTATTGCTCATAACGTCGACTCCTTCACTCTGTTGACCATAGTGTACCAAATCTTTATTTTATTCGCAAAGTTTAATTGTTGAAAAGAAGTAGTTGAAAATAATAATAAATAATGTAAATAAAAAATCTTTTGAGAAACGATGGAAAATAGTTATAGTACAGATTAAAAAAACTGAAAATTTGCACATGTGGTTGCTATGTTGCAAAAACATGGCTCTAAAATAGTGCATAAAAAACAAAAAATGCTCTTTTTTACGATAAAACTAGATTTTTTTTAGAATTAAGCTAACATAAGGATATACATTTGTATGATTTAAAATTTTCTATCAATTTTCAAATGAAGGGGTTCAGTAGAGGATTTTAAAGAAATTCGTTACACTTGTGTTATACAACAAAAAGGAGTTGGGGACTCGTGGAGAATGTAGATCACATTGGCATCGCCGTTCGAAATATTGACGAGCGTATTGCATATTACACTGATGTGTTAGGCATGAACTTGGAGAAAGTCGAAGAAGTAGAATCAGAACAAGTGAAGGTTGCTTTTCTTGATGGCGGCAATACGCATATCGAGTTATTGGAACCGCTTTCTGAGTCATCTGCGATTCACGGCTATCTAGAAAAACGTGGCGAAGGAATTCACCATATTGCATTAAAAGTCAAAGGCATTGAACAAGAAATGGAACGTATGAAAGCAGAAGGTGCACGCCTCCTTTCAGAACAACCTAAAATTGGTGCTGGCGGCGCAAAAGTAGTGTTTATTCACCCGAAATCATCTTTCGGTGTTCTTTATGAATTAGTAGATCGAGGCTAAGAAAAGGAGCAATCAGAAACTATGGATATGTATGATAAAATTAATGAATTATATGATAAAAAACGCACAATCGAAATGGGTGGCGGTGACGCCCGCATTGAAAAACAACATGCTAAAGGTAAATTAACAGCTCGCGAACGTATTGATTTATTACTAGACGAAGGTACTTTCGTAGAAATCAATCCATTCGTACAACACCGTACAGTAGACTTCGGTATGCAAGGCTTAGAGGGCCCTGGCGATGGTGTTGTAACAGGTTATGGTAAAGTAAACGGCCGTCCAGTTTATTTATTCTCTCAAGACTTCACAGTATTTGGTGGCGCTCTTGGTGAAATGCACGCCAACAAAATTGCGAATGTAATGGATTTAGCAGCGAAAAATGGCGCACCATTCATCGGCATTAACGATTCAGGTGGCGCACGTATTCAAGAAGGCGTATTATCACTTGATGGTTACGGTAAAGTATTCTACCGCAACTCAATCTTCTCAGGTGTGATTCCTCAGATTTCCGTAATTATGGGACCATGTGCTGGTGGTGCAGTGTACTCTCCAGCCATCACAGATTTTATCTTAATGGTTGATAAAACATCTCAAATGTTTATCACAGGTCCAAAAGTTATTGAAACAGTAACGGGTGAAAAAATTTCTGCTGAAGGTCTTGGTGGTTCGAAAGTACATAATGCAGTAAGCGGTAATGCTCACTTCCGAGCTCCTGGCGAACAAGAAGCAATCGACCAAATCAAGCAATTATTAAGCTACTTACCACAAAACAACACAGAGAAAGCACCGCGTGTTGAATTTAATGAAAAAGACCACGAACGTCCAGAGCTTTTAGATATCGTACCAACGGATCAAACAAAGGCATATGATGTACGTAAAGTGGTTGAACAAGTAGCTGACCCAGGTACATTTATGGAAGTACAAAAAGACTTCGCGAAAAACATCGTAGTCGGCTTTGCACGCATCGATGGTGAATCAGTAGGTCTTGTATGTAACCAACCAAAAGTACTAGCAGGCGGTTTAGATATCGATTCATCTGATAAATTAGCACGCTTTGTACGTACTTGTGACGCCTACAATGTGCCAATCATCACATTTGAAGACGTATCTGGTTTCTTCCCAGGCGTTAAACAAGAGCATGGCGGTATTATTCGTCACGGTGCGAAAATCCTTTATGCATATTCAGAAGCAACTGTACCAAAAATTACTGTTATTCTGCGTAAAGCTTACGGTGGTGCATATGTGGCACTTAACTCAAAAGCAATCGGTGCAGATATGGTATTCGCTTGGCCAAACGCTGAAATCGCTGTTATGGGTGCCGCAGGTGCCGCAAACATTATCCATGCGAGTGAAATCGCGAAATCAGCGGACCCAGAAGCATTGCGCGCTCAAAAAATCGAAGAATACAAAGAAAAATTCGCAAATCCTTACGTTGCAGCGAGCTACGGCTTAGTAGATGACGTGATTGATCCACGTGATACACGTATTAAGTTAATGCAATCACTTGAAATGTTACGCAACAAAAAAGAAGATCGTCCAGCGAAAAAACACGGCAATATTCCACTATAAGTCGAATCGCCGTAAAACATCGAGCCTCTTAGTAGGTTCGATGTTTTTTTATTTAATTAATAAAACATTTAGCTCGCTAGTCTATATGGTAAAAAAGGACATGCGTATTAAAATTTCGTATACTAACTAGTAGGAGGGGTTTTATGACAATTATTGAACAATTACAGCAACGGCAGCAAGTCATTTGGGACAATCCACAAGTGGAACAGCAGCCAACGACATTTTTATTTGATGCCGCATTAATTGATGAGGCAGAGCGAAGATTACAGCGTTTTGCGCCGTATTTTATGCTCGCCTTTCCGGAAACAAGCGCGACAAATGGCATCATTGAGTCACCACTTGCGTCGCTCGAACAGCTCGGACACCAGTTTAAGGCATCTCTTTTCGTAAAACGTGATGATATTTTACCAGTAAGTGGTTCTATTAAGGCGCGCGGGGGTATACATGAAGTATTGGTACTTGCCGAGTCCATTGCGCTACAAGCAGGACTACTTACGACAAAAGATTCGTATACGCTTTTTGCAGAGCAAGCAATCATTGATGAGCTATCAAACCATACGATTGTTGTCGGATCAACAGGTAATCTTGGCTTATCGATTGGTATGATGAGTGCGAAGCTAGGTTTTCGAGTTGTTGTACATATGTCACATGATGCTAAGCAGTGGAAGAAGGATATGCTGCGAGAAAAAGGTGTTCAAGTCGTCGAGCATGCAGGCGATTATAGCGTAGCAGTTGAAACAGGGCGCAAGCAAGCAGAGGACGACACATATAGTCATTTTATCGATGATGAAAACTCGCAGCAATTATTTGCAGGCTATGCCGTCGCTGCACGTCGGCTCGTAAGCCAATTGCCACAAAAACCAACTACAGCGTCACCACTTGTCGTCTATATTCCATGTGGTGTCGGTGGCGGGCCAGGTGGCGTTATTTATGGCTTGAAGGCACAATTTGGCGCAGCGGTGAAATGTTTTATGGTCGAGCCGGTCGAATCGCCTTGTATGTTGCTTGGTATGGCTACAGGCAAGCATGATGCTATTTGTGTAGAAGATATTGGCCTAACAAATCAAACGATTGCAGATGGTTTAGCTGTTGGACGTGCATCGCGCTTTGTAGGCCGTTTAATGGAGCCGCTACTAGATGGGGTGCTAACAGTGTCAGATACACGACTGCGCGAGCTACAACAGCTACTATGGACAACTGAACGCATTTATGTGGAACCGTCTGCAGCAGCAGGGTTTGAAGGTGCTGTTTTACTAGCATCACGTTATCCGACAGCACAACATCTCGTATGGGCAACAGGCGGTGGCTTAGTACCCGCTACAGAAAAAAGTCATGATTTTATATAATTAAACGAGGGCAGGTACTGTATTATTTTGTATAATAGAAAAAGATGAATGAAGGAATGACAACAGGAGGTGCATGGATGAGCTTTTGGAATAAACAAAAACGTTTACAAGAAGAAGAGCCTCAAGTAACGCTTGAACGAGAAGGACATGCTATCGCAATTGAGCTCGATCATCGCTATATTGATATTCGCGTTGATAAGCCATATATCGATGTCATCGAAACGATTCATTTTTACAATGAATTGCTAGATGGTAAGACGAAGGAGCAGCGAGCACTTAATGCACGTGCCATTGAGTTTTTTGCACAGTTTACAAAGGTCCCACTAGGCAATGCCTATGACTTTTTCCAAACAATTGTGTTCTTTTATTATAAACATTATCAAGATGAAAGCTGTCCATTTGAAGGCAGTAATCTAACATTTATTTTCTCACGTGTGGCCATTGATATTTACAATCACATTCAAGAAGACATCACAGACGTACATATGACATTAGAAGAAATAGAATCGCGTCAACCACGTGCTTTTTATTTCCATGAAGGCGATGTCGAGCTATCGGGTATGCGCTTTATTCGTGAAACGAAATTATTAATGCCTACGCTATTACCGGTAGAAAAACAACAGTTAACAACATTTAATAATTTCTTATTAGCGCAAGAAATGCAAGAAATTAGTCAAGATATTCAAGGTGATGTCGCGCGCTTTTTAGATGCCTATGCGCTATTATCCTATGAGCAATTTGACCAAATTTATCAGTTATTAATGCATAATCAATCGATAGTTGAAGAACAGCAAAATATTCACATTATGGGCATGAAATATATTTATATCCCGAATGTAGATATTGAACGTGCATTACAGGCGATTCGCGTCTATCACCTACAATGTACGCTTGAAGAGGGACTGCGTAATTACTTATCCCTTTACGAAGGGGCAACAGCAACGGTCCTAGGCATTATTGATTTTATCAATGAGGAAAATGCGCGCCTATATGGTGAAAAAGAGCCGCTCATTTTTGCGAATAATCAGCGCTATTTAAACTTATTCTTCAACGATTATTGCTTTGAACATCAAATCGAAGAAGGCAAGGATTCACCACGCGTACGTCAATTTTTACATGCGCTAGCAAAAGATTATACACGTCAAAAAAGTAAACAAGACGGTGGCATGATGAAATGCACCGCCATTATTAAAAATGCGCTCAGCAAAAACCGCTTAATGGGGCGCGAAAAGTAACGAAAATAGGGATTTTGTGGTATAGTGATACGTGGAAACGTAGCATAGCTACAAGCCTAACAGGACATGCTAGGTTGAATATAAAGGAGTCTTACCATTGAATAGTCGAATCGTAGAACAATTTTTAGAATTAGTACAAATTGATTCAGAAACGTATCATGAAGAAAAAATTTCACCTGTATTACAAAACATTTTAAAAGAGCTAGGATTTGATGTTTATGTAGATGATGCCGATACGAAAAACGGCCATGCATCAGGTAATATTATCGCGACATTAAAAGGCAACACAGAGGGCATTGATGCGATTTACTTCACAGCCCATATGGACACTGTTGTTCCGGGCGTTGGAATTAAACCAATCATTAAAGAAGACGGCTATATCTATTCAGATGGCACAACGATTTTAGGTGCTGATGATAAAGCAGGTCTTGCTGCATTAATCGAGCTTGCACGTCGCATTCAAGAACAAAAAATCGCACATGGTGACATTCAATATGTCATTACAGCTGGTGAAGAGTCAGGCCTTGAAGGCGCGAAATTCTTAGACCATGAAAAAGTCTATGCAAAATATGGCTTTGCAGTTGATTCAGATGGCAAAATTGGTGAAATTGTTGTCGCAGCACCGTACCAAACAAAAATCTTTGCCACATTAAAAGGTAAAACAGCACATGCTGGTGTTGAACCAGAAAAAGGCATTTCAGCAATTACAATTGCAGCTAAAGCCGTTGCACGTATGAAACTTGGTCGTATCGATAGCGATACAACAGCAAATATCGGTCGCTTTGAAGGCGGTAAAGCAACAAATATCGTGGCGGACGAAGCAACGGTATTAGCAGAATGTCGTTCATTGGATCAAGACAAAGTAGAAGCACAAGCGGCATCAATGAAAGCTGCTTTTGAAGAGGCAGCTAAAGAAATGGGCGGCGCTGCTGAGGTAGAAGTGAAAAATATGTACCCTGGTTTCCGCTTCACAGAGCAAGATGTTGTTGTACAAATTGCACAACAAGCAGCTCGTGCTATCGGTCGCGAACCAAAATTAGCACAATCAGGTGGCGGTAGTGATGCAAACGTTATCGCAGGCTACGGCATTCCAACAGTCAACTTAGCGGTTGGTTATGAATTTATTCATACAACAAACGAACGTATTCCAGTAGAAGAATTAGAAAAATTAGCTGATTTATTAGTAGCAATCGTTAACGTAACAACAACTGCAAACTAATTTTTTAACGCAAACTACTTGGAAAAATATTATAAATAAAACCCCAGGAGTCGCTAAACGAAGCGGATTCTGGGGTTTTTTATGCGTTTATTGTTGTTTCTTTGTCGTCGTTGTTTGATTTGCCGCTTCTTGTTGTTGTGGTTCTTCTTGTGGGTTCCAAATAGTTAAAATAACTCCTTGATCGTTATCGCCAGAAACGGTGTAACTTTGTTCAAGTGGCACTTCAATTGTTGTTGTGCCCGTCGCTTTTACATCATGATGTTCAATCGTATACGTCATGCCATTTACTGTTGTTTTTAATGCGTCATGCTTTTTCAAATAGTTCATGTACTCTTCTAGTACCCAATCACGCTTTTGCATAATTAAACTATGTGGTAGGCCAACATAACGGAAATGCCAAGCTTCATATTGAATGCCTGTAATATCCGTTTTATCGCTAGGGTAGCGCAAGATAAAGCCATATTTTGCGGCATTTTTTGCTAACCATTTACCTTCTTCTGCATTTTCCATTAAACCAAGGCTTGAACCAATATCCATTGATAAGCCTAAGTTATGTTCGCTCGCACCGGCTGGTAGTGCAATGTCTGCACCTTTCGTACGGTAAAGTTCTGCTTGAACCTTTTTCGAACGATAGCTGCTATTGATAACAAAGTGTGTGACATTGTCTTTTTTCGCATCGTGAATCATCTGCTGAAAAGCGCTTAGCATGTCACGAGAAATCTTAATCGAATCATCTGCTGTTGTAAAATTTTTAATAAGCTTTGGATGCTTCGATAAGGTTACTAAATCTTCCGGAACTGCTTTGTCATTGACTTCATGATCGGCATTAATGAGTACAAGCTGTCCTTTTGAAATGTCATCGGCTGTAACAGAAACCGTTTGTGTTGTTGGTTTCTTTGGCACAGTTTTTTTCACTTCTTCGGTCGATTGTGTAGCTGATACGACACTGTAAACAACAAGAGCGAGAACGATGGCGACAAGTGCTAATGCAAGCTTCTTCATCTTTCTCCTCCTAAAACTCATTCGTTACTAAGTATATAGTAATTAACGAGAAAGTGTAGCAAAAAGTTACAGTTTATTTGGGCATTAATGAAATAATTAATACAATGCCAAGAATTAAAGCCGCACCGAGCATTTGTAGACCGGAAAATGCGAGACCAAGCCAAATAATACTACTAAAAATCGCCATTAATGGTTCTACTGTACCGAGTAAGGTAGATTCTTTAGCCGATAAGTATCCAACGCTTTGGAAGAAAAACCAAAATGCGATGGCTGTACCAAAGAAGATAGTAAAGAACAGGCCAATATTGGTTTGCCATGTAAAATCGATCGTGCCGACCGCCCAAATCGGATGAATAAAGTTCATACCAATGCCGGCAATGAGCATTGCCCAACCGATAACGACAAGCGCTGAAAAATGCGCGAGTAGCGTTTTTGCATACAGTGTATAAAATGCTAACGTTACAGCCGAGATAAGGCCCCAAATAATGGCTGACATCGGCACCGAAAAATTAGCGAGAGAGCCACCTGTTAACAAAAGCCATGTGCCAACAAGTGTAGCGATAATCATCAGAACATCCATACGTAAAAAAGGTTGCTGACGAGAAAAAATTAAATACAAGATAATAAAAACGGGTGCCGTATATTGTAGTAGCGTTGCGACAGCAGAGTTGCCGTACGCAATTGCCGCCATATAGGAATATTGCACACCAAGCATACCAACGATACTAAAAAATACTAAATGAAGTGCGAATTTCTTATAATGCCAAACCGCCATAATCGGCTTTTTACGAATTAATTGTAAACCGAGTAAAATAACACCTGCCCCGAGTAAGCGGGCGGTCACAAACCAGTTGACATCGACATGCTGATGCTGAAATAAATATTGTGACACCGTACCATTTAATCCCCATAAGCTTGCGCCAATTAGCGCGAGTACGATACCAAGAAATCGTTGATTCCTCACATTATCACCTATTTCTATCAAGATATATCGACTATAATGGAATGATAACGGAAAAAATAGCGGTTTATCCGCAAAAACTATCAAGATATTGAGGTGAGCAACATGCAACGACGTAATATCCCGATTAATCCTTTCGGTCAGGAACAAGTACTGTATGACAACCCAGAATTTCCATCGATTGTTTATAATACGTTGATTGTCGCAAATAGCGTAGGCTATATACCACTTCATTGGCATGATGAATGGCAAATGCAAATTGTTGAAGCGGGCAGTGTCGAAATGCATGTTCAAGGAGATGTACATACGATTGAAGCGGGTCAAGGTTTGTGGATTCATTCAGGCGTTGTGCATGAAGCGTATGCGCTAACGGACGACGCGAGATACCGCTGTTGGAATATTCAACCAGATTTATTGCCGCGTTTTTTACGTCAATGCTTTGAACAACGTGGGCCAAAGCATGGATATGTATTACTAACAGATGATGGATGGCAACAGGAATGTTTAGCCATCATCGCACATGCAATGGCGAGCGACGATGAATTTACCATTTACGATGATTTTGTTAAAGTCGCTCATTTGCTCTGTACACATGCTGAAAAAGGCGTGACAAAGCCGGCATTTGATGAGCGCTTAAAAGAACTACTAGCGTATATTCATATCCATTATACGGAGAAGCTAACGCTTAATGAACTTGCGGGCGTCGTGTATTTAAGCACTAGTGAAACGATTCGTCTCTTCAAGAAATCGCTTCAGATGACCCCTTTTCAATATATTTTAAAGTATCGTTTAGAGAAAAGTAGGGAATTACTGCAGCATACAGATGAAGCCGTAACGGATATTGCACTAGAAATTGGTTTTTCAAGTGCAAGCTATTTTATTCAAAAATTCAAAGAAGCATATGATATTACACCGAAGCAGTTTCAAATGTTATAATAAAAATAAGAACAAAAGTTCGGGAGGAATCTCTATGGCCATTTTATTCCATATTGATATGAACTGTTTTTATGCATCGGTTGAACAAGCAATTAATCCAGCGCTAAAAGGCAAACCGATTGCAGTTGGTGGTGACCCAAAAGAGCGGCGAGGAGTTGTTGTGACATGTTCCTATGAAGCGCGTGCACGAGGGGTTTATACGACGATGCGCGTAACAGAAGCGCGTAAGCAATGCCCGGAATTGATTATGCTAAAGCCTAATTTTGAGCGGTACCGCGCCGCATCGAATGCGATGTTTACGATACTACGGGAGTATACGGATTTGGTAGAGCCGGTATCGATTGATGAAGGCTATATGGATGTGACGGCGATTGTCCACGGAGCAGATGCGTTAAATCTTGCTGAGGACATTCAACAGCGCTTGAAAAAGGAGCTTGATTTGCCGTGTTCAATTGGCATTGCGCCAAATAAATTTTTAGCAAAAATGGCATCCGATATGAAAAAGCCGATGGGCATTACCGTACTTCGAAAGCGTCAAGTTGAAGCTGTTTTATGGCCTAAGCCAGTTATTGAAATGCATGGCGTTGGCAAGCGTACAGCAGAAAAGCTCGCGGCACACAATATTAAAACAATTGGGGATTTAGCGGCTACGAGTGAAGTAGATATGCGTGCTTGGTTTGGAAAAAATGGTGTACGGATGCGTGAAAAGGCATATGGTATCGACAATCGTGCAGTTGACCCAACTTCGATATATGATACGAAATCTGTTGGTAATTCGACAACACTTTCAGAAAATATTTTGTCTGAGCGCAAGCTAAATGACGTGATTTCACAGCTATCACAGCGTGTAGCCAATCGCCTACAAGCAAAAAATCTTGCAGGGAAAACCATATCCATTCAGCTTCGTAGCGCCGATTGGAAGCAGACGACACGTAGTAAGACGCTCGTCAATGCAATTTATGAGCAGCATGATATTGCACGTGAGGCGAAAGAGCTCGCAACCAAGCACTGGAATGGTGCGCCGCTACGATTAGTTGGCGTCAGTATTAGCCAGGTCGAGAATCGTCAGCAACGTATGGAACAGCTCGATTTATTTACATTTACGGACCATGTGCGAGATGAGCCAGTTATGAATATTATGAATGAATTACGCGATAAATTTGGACAAGATATTATTGTGCGTGGTGTACGTGTGAAAAAATCGACATATGATGCACCAACGAGTTTTTCAAAAGATTTTTTAGATGATCATAGAAAGTAGGAACGACAATGCAACTACAATTTTTAGGGACAGGTGCAGGAATGCCCTCAAAGGAGCGTAAGACAAGTGCGCTCGTTATGAAATTATTAGATGAACTAGGAACGATATGGTTATTTGATTGTGGCGAAGCAACCCAGCATCAAATTTTAGAAACGACCATTAAGCCACGTAAAATTGATAAGATTTTTGTGACGCATTTACATGGCGACCATATTTATGGGTTGCCAGGATTTATCGGCTCGCGCTCTTTCTTAGGTGGTGATACACCGCTAACGATTTACGGGCCAAAAGGATTGAAAGAATGGGTAGAGATGACAAATGATGTCACTGGCACGCATTTAACCTATCCGCTTGAATTTGTTGAAGTAGAGGAAGGTATTGTGTTTGAAAACGAGCAATTTATCGTACATGCGATGCCACTACATCACGTAGTCCCTTGCTTCGGCTACCGTATCGAGCAAAAGCCGTTAGCAGGGGCACTAGATATTAAAAAAGCAACTGCACTTGGTGTCCCAAAGGGGCCGCTACTTGGCCGCTTAAAAGCTGGGCAAGACATTGTACTAGAAGACGGGACCGCTGTTCGTAGTGTCGATGTTTTAAGCGAGCCGCAGCCAGGCTTTATTGTGACCATTTTAGGCGACACACGCCAATGTGACAATGCATTAGCATTAGCACAGCAAGCGGATGTCTTGGTGCATGAATCGACATTTGACCATGCGACAGCAAAGCTTGCACGCCAATATGGTCATTCGACGAATATAGAGGCGGCAACGGTTGCGCAGCAAGCAGGTGTTGGTACCTTGTTGTTAAATCATTTAAGCGCCCGTTTCTTAGCGAAGGATTTAGCGCGCATGACGAAAGAAGCGCGTGCTATCCATGAAAAAACATACTTAGTATCGGACTTTTGCACGTTTGAATGGCATCAACGTCAGTTAATTGAAAAATAATAAAAAACGAGGACTGTATTTTATGCATTTCTCGTTTTTTTCTTTTATAATCAAAAAAATTCTCTTTAATACATATTTTTCGTTTTCCTTTTTTAGTAAATTGGATTATAATATGGAATGTGAATAGCCATTCATTCCATATAAGGGGGAACAAACATGAATTTATCAACGCGTTTTACGGAAACAGCCCGCGAGTGTGCGGATAAACATGCGTATGTTTTTATGGACCAAGGAACGACGTATCAAGAGCTTGATGCACAGATTAGTCGTTTTGCAGCAGGACTTCAGCATCTAGGCTTACAAAAAGGGGACCATATAGCGCTATTATTAGGGAATTCACCGCATTATATCGTGGCGTTATATGGGGCATTCCGTGCAGGCATTACCGTCATTCCGATTAATCCCATCTACACAGCGGATGAGATTTCATACATTTTAAATGATGGCGATGTACGTGTGGTTGTTGCATTAGACCGTGTCGTGCCAGTTATTGAAAAATTAGAGAATAGCACGCATATGGAAACATATATCATTTGTGAAACAACACCGGATACGAGCTGGGCGACGAGTCCAGTGGCTGAAAAGTTTATTCCGTTTATGTCATTTATGCAACAAACGCATCCACTAGAATATATCGAGACAGTCGGTGACGATACGGCAATTATTTTATACACATCCGGCACGACAGGAAAGCCAAAAGGTGTGATGCTAACGCATGATAATTTATATGCTAACGCAAGTGATGTTGGGAAATATTTAGATATTCGTCATGATGATCGCGTTGTAACGACACTGCCGATGTTCCACGTATTTTGCTTAACAGTGGCATTAAATGCACCGCTTATTCAAGGTGGGACATTGCTTATTGTGCCACAGTTTAGCCCAGCAGAAGTGACGCGTATTATTAAAAAATATAATGCGACAATGTTTGCTGGTGTGCCAACGATGTTTAATTTCTTATATCAATTCCCTGGTGCGACCAAGGAAGATATGCAAAGTGTTCGTTTATGGATTTCAGGCGGGTCATCACTACCAGTCGCATTATTACATGATTTTGAAGCGAAATATGATGTGAAGATTCGTGAAGGCTATGGCTTATCAGAAGCTTCTCCGGTGACGTGCTTCAATCCAATTGACCGACCAAATAAAGCAGGTTCAATTGGTCTATCAATCGTCAATGTCGAAAATCGTGTTGTGGACCCAGATGGTCATGAAGTGCCGGTCGGACAAGTTGGGGAGCTTGTCGTGAAGGGACCAAATGTCATGAAGGGGTATTATAAAATGCCAGATGCAACAGCTGCGGCCCTAAAAGATGGATGGCTCCATACGGGCGATCTTGCGCGTCGTGATGAAGAAGGCTATTTCTACATTGTCGACCGCAAAAAAGAAGTGATTATTGTCGGTGGGTATAATGTTTACCCACGAGAAGTAGAAGAGGTATTATATGAGCATCTAGCAATCGCCGAGGCTGCTGCGGTCGGGATGCCGGACCCAGAGCAAGGAGAGATTGTTATGGCGTATGTTGTGAAAACAGAGGATGCTTTGACGGAAGAAGAAGTAATCGCATATTGCCGTGAGCATTTAGCAAAATATAAAGTGCCACGTCGCGTTGCCTTTTTAGAAGAGCTACCGAAAAATGCAACCGGTAAAATCTTGCGCCGCGAACTACAAAAACTATCTTAAAAATTATGAAGAGGGACAACTAAATAGCTGTCTCTCTTCTTTTTTGTTATGCTGATATAAAGGAGTGATGATATGCTTTCAATAAATCCAAACGAGCGTACAGAACGCGAAAATTATAAGTTAATGACAGGGGCCATTATTCCGCGTCCCATTGCTTTTGTAACAACAAAATCATCAGAGGGAATTGTTAATGCGGCACCATTTAGCTATTTCAATATTGTATCAGCCAATCCGCCGCTAATCTCCATATCCGTACAACGAAAAGACGGGCAACCAAAAGATACGGCTCGTAATATTTATGCGACAAAGCAATTAGTCGTGCATTTAACGAGTGAGCAAAATGTAGATATGATCAATGAAACGGCCGCTAGTTTAGCCTATAATGACAGTGAGCTTGCGCGGACGAATTTAACGGAAGTAGCTAGTGAGGTAATCGATGTACCAGGAATTTTAGAGGCACCGTTTCGTATGGAATGTACGCTTGAAAAAGCGGTTACACTTGATGAATATCCGACATTTGATTTATTTATCGTAAAAGTCGAGCGCTTTCATATAGAGGAAGCGTATTATGATGTGGAAAAAGGCTATGTCGATGAGCATGGACTACAAGCCGTGAGCCGTTTAGCAGGTAATCATTATGCGAAGCTTGGCGATATTTTTACACGCGCACGTCCGAAATAAATAAGAGCAGCACGTGCATAATCGCACGTGCTGCTTTTTGATAGCTCGTTATTCAGTGGCAAATACTTGTGTCCATTCATCGCGTTTATCTAAAAATTGCTGTGCTAATTGTTTTGCGCCTTCTAAGCTATGGCTTGCTGCCCAGCCACATTGAACTTCATTACAAGCAGGCACACTGTCAGCTTCTAGTACATCTTTCATTGTTGCTTCTAAAATTGTTAATACATCTTCATAATCATCGTGGTTAATGAGTGATACATAAAAGCCTGTTTGACAGCCCATTGGCGACCAATCGATAATTTGGTCCGAATGATTGCGAATACGGTCAGCTGTTAAATGCTCAAGTGAGTGGAGTGCAGGCATGTCCATATGTTCCTTATTTGGCTGCTTGAAGCGCACGTCGTATTTCGTTACGACATCGCCATGCTGTCCCGTTTTTGTACCAGCAAGTCGTACGTAGGGCGCTTGCACTTTTGTGTGATCTAGGTCGAAGCTCTCGACATTTGTTTTATCTTTTGACATTTTAAAATCCCCTTTACGATCAATTCCACTTTATTGTACCACTTAATTATTTGAAATATCTAAATTTTTGCATAATGAAGCTGTTTAATTTCATTGGCAAGGGCCATGATACCATCAAAACTATCGCCGATGAATTCACTTTGAACGAAAGCAACTTGTAATTCCTCACATAATACTTTGCAGTCACGTCCGATTTCAAAGAAAGACTCCATATCTGGAACAATCGATAATAATTCACATGTCACAAAGCCATCAAAGCCAGCAGCTGTATCGCGACGAATCGCCTCTTTCACATCTGGGTCTAACCAACCCTTACGACCGCTACGATATACCGCTTCAAAGTCGGGCACATCGGCCTGCTCGGATACAAGTTTCGCGAATGCTTCAAATGCCGCAACATATGGCGCATTACGCTCTGGGTCAACAATTTGACTATGTACGGTATAAAACACTTTTTTCGTTGCATCACGTGGTAAGAAATTATAGGCAGCTTTTACACGACGTGCATACATTTCAACAATGGATGCCGCTTCATAATAATTTTTCAGTGGTATAACGGGCATATCTGTTACTTTTTCGGCTACTTCTTCGTGGAAGCTACCGCCACCTGAAGCGGAGTAAATAGGGTTGACGGTCAGCGTTAAAAGCTCTGTACAGCCATCAGCACGTGCCGCTTGAATCGCATCATCGGTAAATGGTGCTGTATGCTTATAGGCATTGTAGACACGCACCGTGTTCGCGCCGTCTTGGTTGAGTACCGTTTCAAGTGCTTCTGCGATGCGTGGTGCGTACAGCGTGATTGGGTCCGCTGTTTGTAAATCTTTAAACTGCTGTGTAACATTCTCCATCATGGGAGAGGGTGGTGTACGACCGATAATGTGTTCAAAATAAGCGGGCACATCATCAATGGATTGCGGCGCACCGTAAGCATAAAATAAAATCCCTAACATAGAAAAAATTCCTCCTTTAAAAAATTTCTTCTATTATAAATGAAAGTGATAATCAATATCAATTAAAATATGAGAATTGCACTAAAAAAGAGACCGCATATATACAGGTCTCTTTTAACTAACAAGGTGTTAAAAATTTGGCAATTAGCTCGGCTGTTTTTTTCGTTTCAGTATCGAAAAATTCAATTTTACTAAAGAAGCTATGAATGAGCCCTTCAAGTTCAATGCGTTGTGCCGGTACACCAGCTTGCTGGAGGTTGTCAATATAACGAATTCCTTCATCTACGAGCACATCATATTGTGCCGCAATTAATAGTGTACGTGGTAGCTGTGCAAAATTTTTCGCTTGAAGTGGTGCAACGAGTGGGTTTTTCTGATTTGCGGCATCAACATATTGTTCTGTAAACCAAATCATCCCTTCTTTATCTAAGCCATAGTTTTCACCAAAAGTATCATAGCTTGCTACAGTGAAATCAGTATCAAGTACTGGGTAGATGAGTGCCTGCTGTTTAATCGGCGGCCCATCATAATCGGCACTTAATGCACTAACAACCGCAGCCAAATTACCACCAGCACTATCGCCGCTAACGGTAATATTCTCCTGGTCAATATGTAATTGTGCTGCATGCTCATGTACCCACACAAGGGCGTCATAGGCGTCATTTACAGGTGTAGGGAAAGGATATTCAGGTGCTAAGCGGTAATCAACGCTTACAACAACTGCCTGTGTTGCAGCAGTTAAATAGCGGCAGCCGCCATCTGCATATTCGGGGCTACCAAATACCCATCCACCCCCGTGATAATACACAATGACAGGGAAAGGACCTTGGCCCTCAGGTGTATAAATTCGCACATTAATTTCGCCGTCACGTACAGGGATTACACGATCTTCAACCGTTTGAATACCTGCAACCTGCACGCTAAATTTTGGTGCGAGTGCGCGCTCGCGGCGTGCTTCTTCAGGTGTTTGCTCGTAATATTGTACGCCTTTATGTGCCTCGATATAGTCAACGGAACCTGGATGTAATGCCATGTGAAAAACCCCTTTTCGAATGATTGTAGCGTCAGTATAACATATACAATATTATTCCTACAAGTAAACTTGGTATTAAAATTAAAAAAGATTCGGAAATAACCGAATCTTTTTATTCTATTATTTAATTAACTTACTAATCGTTTTAAAGTGAGGATGCTTTGCATGACCAAGTACATCAAACAAAATCATTTCAACGCTCGTAATGAGCGCACCCTCTTGTGCCATCCGATCAATGCCGATTTGTTTATTATCCGCTGTGCGAGAATCGACCGCATCTGCCACGACTTCGACAATATACCCAGCCTCCAGTAAATCACGCGCGGTTTGATAAACGCAAATATGTGCTTCAATACCACATAAAATAATGCGCTCTAAACCGTCAACTGCTTGAAGTGCGGCAATAAATGCCTCGCTTTGATATGCACTAAACGATGTTTTTGCAATAGCCTGTACATGTGGTAGAGCTGTTTGAATGGCTTCATCTGTTGGACCTAAACCATCGGGGTATTGCTCAAGTAAAATGGTCGGGATGCCAAGTGTTTGGACACCCGTAAGGAGCTTTACTAGATTTTCAGATGTTTGTGCGGGGTCATTCATTACCGATAAAATTTTTCCTTGTACATCAATAATAACGCAAGCTGTTGTCATAAAAAAACCTCCCTAGCATGAATATAGCTTCACTATACCATGCTAGGGAGTGTGGATTCATGTATTAGATGTTGAAAACAGCGATTGATTGGCCCATGAAATTGGCATTTGGGATGGCCATGATAACCGCATTTGCCACATCATCGCGGCTAATTGATTGTGCAGCTTCAGGTACATCATCATAAGATAGTGCATAGCGACGTTTAGGCTTATCATCTGTTAAGCCCATTGGACGAATAATCGTATATGTTAAGCCGGCCTCTTTAATAGCGTCAATTGATTTATTATGATCGATTAAATACGGTTTTAAATACGTCATCACTTGTTGACCACGTTCACCTTGAATTTCACCATCGACACCCGCACTCGCTGTATACACAATGCGTTTCACATTGTGCTTAGTCATACCGGCGACAATATTTTTCACCATGACAGAGATTGGATTTTCGATATCACTATCCTTCGGTGTACCAAGTGTAGAAACAACCATATCCGCGCCTTCGATTGCTTGTGCGACTGCCTCTGCATCAAAAGCATCTCCTTGAATGACCGTTAAATGTTCATCCTCAAGCGTTAATTTTTCAGGAGAGCGCACGAATGCGACAACCTCATATTCCTCTGATAATGCTTGGCGGACAGCATGCTGACCTACGCCACCTGTTGCGCCAAAAATAACTAATTTATCCATTATGTAAACACCTCCACTTCTATTATCGTAGCAATATAGAAAAATGTAAACTACTCTGCTTTTTGATGAATTTTCTGTTAATTCTCAAAAAAAAGTTGACATTTATTGTCTTACAGCATAGAATTGAAACAATTCTTGTTAAAACCTATTCGTTTACTAAGGATTGAAGGGGAGGACACGAACATGGCGCAACCAACACATGCAGAGCGTTTAGAAGCAATTGCAAAGGCAATTGAAGGAATTGAATTTGGTGAAGTGCAAATTACAATTCAGGACGGCGTAATTGTCCAAATTAATCGAGTAGAAAAACAGCGATTTCAACAGCAACGTAAAACGCAAAAATAAATCCTAGCTATTGACTTTGTTTACAGTTTATTTTATTATCTTTACATGTTTACTAGGAATTAAAAATCGAACAGCTGACTAGACAACTAGAGGCGCTTATTTTACTTATGATGTGATATTAATCATGTACCATGGGAGAAATGAGGGCTTTTTTTGTTCACTTACATAATTGCAGCATAGAAAAGGAGCAATCGCTATGACGAAAGTTTACATTGTTGGCGCGGGTCCTGGTGACGTAGAACTAATTACGTTAAAAGGCTTACGTGCAATTAAAGAAGCAGATGTCATTTTATATGACCGATTATTAAATGAAGAACTATTAACATATGCAAAATCAGGTGCAGAGCTTGTGTTTTGTGGCAAACTACCAAACCGTCATGCGATGATTCAAGAACATATTAATGAGTCGCTCGTACGCTACGCGAAAGAAGGTAAAGTCGTAACACGCTTAAAAGGTGGCGATCCTTTCGTATTTGGCCGTGGTGCTGAAGAAGCAGCAGTGCTAGCAGACGAAAACATTCCATTTGAAATTGTACCTGGTGTGACATCAGGTATCGCAGCACCAGCGTATGCAGGTATTCCTGTGACGCATCGTGACTTAAGCGGCAGCTTTGCTATTGTGACGGGACATCGCCAAGCAGGCAAAGATGATGATTTAAAATGGGAATCACTAGTGAATATCGAAACATTAGCCGTTTATATGGGTGTAAAAAATTTACCATATATCGTTTCACAATTACGACGCTTCGGCAAAAGTCCACAAACACCGGTGGCGCTAATCCATTGGGGAACATATGATAAGCAGCGCACCGTGACAGGGACATTAGAAACAATTGAACGTATTGTCGATGAAGAAGGCATTGAAAATCCAAGCATGATTATCGTCGGGGAAGTGGTTCGTATGCGCGAGAAGATTGCTTGGTTTAATGAACAGCCCGTTTTACAAACCGCTTTAAAGTAAAGGAGGAAAAGGCATGCAAGCAGTATTATATGTAGCACATGGAACGAGGGTAGCAGCAGGAATTGAGGAAGCGAGGGCATTCGTTGAACGTGTGAAAAAGCGCATACGTCTGCCGATTCAAGAGATGTGCTTTTTAGAGCTTGCGGAGCCGACAATTGAGCAGGGCGTAGCAAACTGTGTTGCACAGGGCGCTACATCGATTGCGATTGTCCCGATTTTACTGTTAACTGCCAATCACGCGAAAGAGGATATACCCGATGCAATTGAGCCGCTAAAAGCCCGTTTCCCGCATGTACGCTTTTCATATGGGAAGCCTTTTGGGATTGATCGTCGGTTGATTTTACAACTATTTCAACGCATTCAAGAATCACATGAAAAATTAACAGAAGATTCCGAAGTATTGCTAATTGGTCGTGGTAGTAGCGACCCAGCAGTATTGCGTGATTTTACAGAAATTGCGACACGTCTAAAATTGTTTTTTGGTGTACGCAATGTCAATATTGCCTTTTTATACGGCAATGGACCAAAATTCGAAGACTATGTTGCAAATTTACAACAAAATCGAGCAAAGAAAATTTTTATCGTTCCATATTTATTATTCCAAGGGTTATTGCGCAAACATATTGAAAAAACAATTGCAGAGGCGGAGGTTGAGCAACAGCTCGTTATTTGCGAAAGCTTAGGATATGGCAACAAAGTATTAGACGTACTTGTTGAGCGCACAAATGAAGCGGTAGTCAATGCTACCAACATTAATAATGAGGTGATTATTCATGGTTTTACAAGTCGAAAACAGTCCATTTACCGAGCAACAGGTGAAGCTATTAAATGAGCTACTCCCAAATTTAACAGATAATCAAAAAATTTGGTTGAATGGTTATTTAAGCGCACCACAGGCTGTAGCAGCACAAGCAACAGCCGTATTAGAAGGTCTACAGCAAGTTAGCAAACCTAAAACGATTACAGCAACGATTCTTTATGCATCACAAACAGGTAATAGTCAAAAATTAGCGGAATGCTTTGGTGCTGAACTAGCACAAAATCAAGTAGATGTTAACGTCGCTTCCATGAGCGATTTCAAGCCAAAAGATTTAAAAAAGCTGGATAATTTATTCATTATCGCGAGTACGCATGGTGAAGGGGAAGCTCCAGATAATGCGATTGGTTTCTATGATTTCTTGCATAGTAAACGCGCACCGAAACTAGATCAACTAAATTATGCTGTGCTAGCACTAGGTGATAGCTCATATGAATTCTTCTGTAAAACGGGTGCTGACTTTGATCAACGTCTAAGTGAGCTTGGCGCTACAGCAATCGTACCACGTGTAGACTGTGACGTAGATTATGAGGATGATGCAGCAGCGTGGCTTACAACTGTACAACAAGCATTGTTAAAGCAGTCTGGCCAAACGGAAGTAGCCACTCAGACCGTTACAGCACCGGCACCAACATCAACCTACAATAAAAAGAATCCATTCCAGGCTGAGATTTTAGAAAAAATCAATTTGAACATGGATGGCTCAAATAAAGAAACGTATCATATCGAATTATCATTAGAAGGCTCAGGATTAACGTTTGAACCGGGTGATAGCCTTGGAATTATTCCACAAAATGACCCGGCACTAGCGGCGCAATTAGTAGAAGTTTTAGGCTTTGATGCTACAGCGCAAGTAACAGTGCAAGACACGACAGTTACTGTACTTGAAGCGTTAACGAATACACTTGAAATTACGGTTGTGTCAAAACCGCTTGTACAAAAGCTAGCGGCGTTTACAAAAACGGACATTACACCGATTTTAGAAGGTGATTTCCATGCATATAGCTACGGCCGTGACCTAATCGATTTTGTGACAGAGTATGGCCCATTTGACTGGACACCACAGCAATTCGTTGAACAGCTTCGTGCAATTCCACACCGTTTATACAGTATTGCCTCTAGTTATACAGCGAATCCAGATGAAGTGCATTTAACAATCGGCAAAGTAGCGTATGAGGCAAATGGTCGTGCGCGTACGGGCGTTACAAGTGGTCAAGTTGCAGAACGCCTAGAAATTGGCGATACGGTATCAATTTTCACGAAGGAAAATCCAAACTTTAAATTGCCACAAGATGCAGATACACCGATTATTATGATTGGTGCTGGCACAGGCGTTGCACCGTTCCGTTCATTTGTTGAGGAGCGTGCAGAAACAGGCGCAGAAGGCAAATCTTGGTTATTCTTCGGCGACCAATGCTTCGTTTATGACTTCCTCTACCAAGTAGAGTGGTTAAATTATTTACAGGACGGCACATTAACGAAAATGGATGTAGCCTTCTCTCGTGACCAAGCACAAAAAATTTATGTGCAACATCGTTTATTAGAACATGCACAAGAAGTATACGAATGGCTGCAGCAAGGTGCTGTCATTTATGTTTGTGGCGACGAAAAAGCAATGGCGAAAGATGTACATGAGGCATTGTTACAAATCATTGAACAACAAGGCAATATTTCTCGCGAGGAAGCAGTAGAGACATTAGTGCAGTATCAACAACAAAAACGCTACCAACGCGACGTTTATTAAGAGGGGGCTTTACCATGACGAAGAAAGTAGAAGCACCGCAAGGCAAACCGAGTGCAAATGAAATTTTTAAAGACGAAAGTAATTTCCTACGTGGAACAATCGAGCAATCGTTTAAAGAGCCATTGTCAGGGAAAATTCCAGAGATGGATACACAGCTAATCAAATTCCATGGTAGTTATATGCAAGACAACCGTGATGAACGCTTAACACGTCAAAAGAAAAAATTAGAGCCATCGTATCAATTCATGGTGCGTGTACGTACACCAGGAGGTACGGCAACACCAGAACAATGGTTAATGATGGATGAAGCGGCAAATACGATCGGGAATGGTACATTGAAAGTGACGACGCGTCAAGCATTCCAAATTCATGGCATTGTAAAATGGAATGTGAAAACATTCATGCAAAAAATGGATTCCGTATTGCTTGATTCACTTGCAGCATGTGGGGACGTAAACCGTAACGTCATGAATGGCGTCAATCCGCACCAATCCGCAACACACGCAGAAATCTATGATTATGCCGCACAAATTAGTGAGCATTTATTGCCACGTACACAGGCCTATCACGAAATTTGGTTAGACGGTGAAAAAGTAGCCGGTACACCAGATATTGAACCGATTTATGGTGAGCATTACTTACCACGTAAATTCAAAATCGGTTTAGCTGTCCCACCAAGCAATGATGTCGATGTTTATTCACAAGATATTGGCTTGATTGCTATCGTAGAAGATGGTGAGTTGCAAGGCTTTAACATCGCTGTCGGTGGCGGTATGGGGATGACACATGGTGAACAAGAAACGTATCCACAACTAGCACGTACGATTGGCTATGTGGCAAAAGAAAAAATCGTTGATACATGTGAAAAAATCTTAACGATTCAACGTGACTACGGGAACCGTACAAACCGTAAAAACGCACGATTCAAATATACGATTGACCGAGTAGGTATCGAATGGTTTAAAGAAGAGTTAAACCGTCGTTTAGGTTATGACGTTGAACCAACACGTGAGGCAGTATTTGAAAGCCGCGGAGATGATTATGGTTGGACGAAGGGCACAGACGGTAAATGGCATTTCACATTATTTATCGAAAATGGTCGTATTAAAGATGTCGACGGTTACCCACTGATGACAGGTATTCGTGAAATTGCCAAAGTACATACTGGGGAATTCCGTATGACTGCGAACCAAAACTTAATGATTGCGAACGTGACACCACAGAAAAAACGCGTCATTCAAAAATTAATTGAAGATTATAACTTAACAGATGGTAAGCACTACTCAGCGATTCGCCGTAATTCGATTGCGTGTGTATCACTGCCGACATGTGGTCTTGCGATGGCAGAGGCAGAGCGCTATTTACCAGGTTTAATTACGAAAATCGATGCCATCATCGATGAAGCGGGTCTTCACGAAGAGGAAATCGTTATTCGTATGTCAGGTTGTCCAAATGGCTGCTCTCGTGCCGCAATGGCTGAAATTGGCTTTATCGGTAAAGGGCCAGGGCGTTATAATATGTACTTGGGTGCTTCATTCATCGGGGACCGCCTAAGTAAAATGTATTTAGAAAATATCGATGAAGAACGTATTTTAGCAGAGCTCACAACATTGCTTAACCGTTATGCAACAGAGCGTGAAGAAGGAGAGCACTTCGGTGATTTCGTTGTTCGTATTGGCGTTGTGACAGCAACAACAGACGGTACAAACTTCCATGCAAATACACCCGCACACGCGTAATAATAAAAGAGTAGCAATCATCTACTAAGAATGATTGCTACTCTTTTTCTATTTATAAAAAAATAAATAAATAGGGAAAAACACATCCATTTGACTTTGAAAGAACTAAAAATATACGTGTTTCAAAATATTTTTTTGGGTATATAGGTTCCAAATGAATTTTTTAACAATAAGTATGACGTATTATGCCGATAAATAAAGTAGATATAAAGTAGTGCGAAATAAATAAGAATTTACGCATACTAATTAGATAGAGATTTGCATGGATGGAGAGATAGCACATGAAGATTGAACAAACAAACGCGGAAAATATGCCAATATATGAGCAACAAAAACAATTTTTTGATAATGTCATCAAGCAGTTAAAAGACTTATATCAATTAATTAAAGAAACATCCTATGTAAAGCGTAGTGCACAAATTTTAAGTATTATTATCGATGATATAAAGCAACCAAAAAAAGTGTTAGTACTAAGCAGTGATAGTGAACGGCAAGCAACATTCATTAATAATCAGCTGCAGCGTCCGTTAATGCCACTATTACTTGAGAAGGGCGCTGTTGTTAGTGTCTCAATTATTCGCGCTGGCTTAGAGGAGCGTTTAGATGCCCATTTTTTAGATGGACAAGTAGCATCATTTGATTTGAGACATTTAGCGCTCTTTACATCGATGGCAAGTGAAGGTGCTCATTTACTTCAGGAAGCACTTGATTATGTTGATGTCTTTTTAAATGAACATTTATTAGAGCACGTATCGCTCATTGATGTGCCAGCGATGTCAAAAGAGCATGCGCTATTTATTCCGCCAAGTGTATTACGCCGCGCGGATGATATTTACTGGTTACTAGAAGAGATAGATATGACACCGTCTGAAAAGCGTTTATTAAAGCGCCTTTCAAAAATGGGCTTTCAACCACTAGCGATTAGTAAAGAACCTTTAACAATTGAAGAAAGTCCTTTTAGAGCTGTTATTGCCGAATCTGACACAGCGAAAATTCAAGAAACATTACTAGAAAATGAACAATACAATAAAATACGTATTGTAAAATTAGCCGATCGCCTATTACAATGGCTAGAACGCTTTTATACGGAAATTTCAAATCTATTACAACGAGATCCATATTTAGAAGCACGTCAGCAATTAGAGCGTGAGATTACGCAATTAGAACAAGTCCCTTCCCATGATAGTGAGGAATTTGATGCATTAAAACAACGTGCAGGTCGAGTTGTGACACAATATATGAACGCACAAACTTTATACCAAGTCGTGCAGTTTATTAAGCATCAATCATTTATTAAGGAACATATTTTATTAGAATTTGTCACGGTGAGTAATGACTATTTAGAAGCGGTTCATTATTATCGCCGTGTGCAGCAACAATATAATGAAGTAAAGGTAGAATTAGAGACGCTAGAGCGCAAATCGCGCAGTAAATTAATGCTGAATTTATTTACAAAAGAGCATAATGAGCGCTTACAACGTATTCGTGCTGAATTACCGGTGATTCGTGCGCAAATGCTTGATGCTTATAAGCGTACAAAACGTCGTGAGGAGGCCGTTATTGAGGCATTGCCACTGATAGCGCAACGTCTTCAAGAAGTCGTAAATGCCGAGCTAGCAAGCTTAAGTGAGCGGGTAGAAGCGATTAACTATGCTGTTCCGAATGGCCCGACAAAGCGTTTTAAAGCGATTCATCGTCTAAAGCGCTTTGATGGATTATGTGAGGCACAGGCCCTTTTAAATCAATTCTTACCCACAATTGTGCCGATGACAAAGCAGTATTTAGATGCGAAGCAACAATTGCGTTTACAAGCAAGTATCGCAAATATCGCATCATTACCATTAGATTATGTAAAGGTCATTGAAGAAGCGTTGCAATTACCAGAAATTGTAGCGACCAATTATACATTATCACAAACAGTAGTTGATGCATTCCCACTGACAATCGAGTCACTGCAATTGACCGTAGAAAAGCCTGTTATTTAAAAAACGGTATAAATAACTAAAAAATGAATACGTATGATGTGGTTATTAATAGTTACTTTTATAAAAAAACATAAAATGATTAAAAAGTATCATTTAAAAGTAAATAATATAAAATAAGTATGTTTTTATAACTATTAAAAAAACCTTAAAATTAAGTTGTTTATCTCATGAGCCCGTATTTTTTGTCTTGTATACTTGAGAGGATGATAAAGTAAAGGGTGAACTTGATGAACAAACAAAAATCAATACATCACCAAGAGTCAACAATGTTGACGAGCGATGAGCAAATAAAGCGCGCTGCTACACCATTACATTCAGTATGGCTTCAGTTAATACTGTCATTTGGATTAATATTCTATGCTGCGATTTGCCCTTTACTCTTTGCTTTTTTTATGTCGGGAAATACGTATGGACACAAAATAATGCAGGCAATGCATTATGCATGGACGACACGATGGACGAGTATTCTTTTAAGTTTATTTATTGTGGCGGGTGTATATTTATTTGCAGATGCTCTTCGAGTTCTTTATAAAAATTCAATTCGCACGAGACAATCACGTGAAAAACAAGAACTACCTAAAGAGCCAAAGCCTACTAAGAAAGATGCTTCAGTACCGTTGATGATTATGCGTGCATCGCTAGAAAACTGTACACATGAACAGGCACTTGAAGCGTTGATTTTTTATTTAGAGCAAATTGGCTTTAATGATATCGAAAAACCACCTTCAGAAGATTATGGTGTGCATCTAATTGCGAATTCAAATGAAGGACGTTTTGCTTTTATGCTTGGTGGCGTAACACAAATATTGACGATGACAGAAATTGAAAATTTTGCAACAGGTCGCGCTTATTTTGAATGTCGTGATGCGCTATGTATTGCTACCTCAAATGCTACAAAGGACACGAAACGCCGTGCAAACGAATTATTTGTACCTTATATTGATGCAGCCCATTATAGTGAAGAATTAAGTAAGTATTTTACAAGTATTCGTTCTAAAGATGCGTTCGCATAAGAAAAAGCAGGAACGTACATTCCTGCTTTTTCTTATGGTTGTTTATGCTGCTTTTGCTGTAATAATAAGGTTAAATCAAGTATTAATAATACGAAAAATGCCACAGCACGTGCAAGTGGATAAGGTCCTTCTGCGATAAAATAAGATACGATTGCGAAAACTAATAATAGATACAATACATTATGTGAAAATGCAGCTGGTTTTTTCCATTTATAATAAAATAACGCAATATAAGCAATCATCGCAATAATATTCACATACCAAAAAATATTCATCTGTGGAGCCTCCAATCATTTATTAACGGACGAAGCGAATTTTTTCTATCTTCTTTAGTGTAAATCAATGATAACTTATGCGTCAAAAAATAACAGTGTACATATTGTTATCTAGTTCACGGATTCACTAAAAGAACGTAAAAATAGAATGATTGCCAAAAAAAACTAAAATTATGAACACATCTTGACATTTTATAAAAAAAGCCATTTTTTTTCAAAAAAAACAACATTTCTTGTTCGTAAAATAGAAAAAATGTGCTAAAATAGTGAACTTGTAAGAAGTATTTTGTTATACTACACATTCATTATTTAATGGGTTCTAGTAACACAGTGGACGCCATTAAATCCCCATAGATAACTATCTACTAAATAATTCATTTCTCAACTTAACGTATAGCTAAAAAAACATATACTTTTACGACATACTCTTGTAGGTCGTTGTTTTTATATGCACGTTTTTGCGAATTGAGCTTGGGGTTGTAGGCATATGCCTAATTTTAAAGGAGGATATTCGTACAATGAATCATTGGCCAGAAGGTGTTGCGCGCCCTGCAATTCGTGCGTTACATACGGCAGAACTGTATAAATTGGAAGATTTACAGTCCATTTCAGCAACAAAACTACAACGTTTACATGGTATTGGACCAAAAGCATTTACAACGTTGAAAAAAGCGATGGATGAGCAAGGCTATCGTTTTTTAGAGGAAGCATAACATCGATTTCGCTCCTTGACGGGGCATTACATAGACAAGAATGGTCGTCACGTCCATTCATTTATGAAACGACGAATAAAACACCGGCACCGTCTGAATAGACAATACCGGTGTTTTATTATGCTTGTTCGTAAAGACCAATTTGTTTTAATGCAGATAAAATTTTTAGTGCTTCTCCGTTACTAGAGATAGGTTCCTCATTTGCATGATCCTGTTGTTTTAAAATATTAATTTCTTGGTTTAAACTTTCCATTTTATAATCAAGTTGTGCTGCTGCAATAGCTGCTTCCTTCAATTCATCTGTTAAGCGCTTAGGGATTTGCTTATTATATTTATAATAGATTTTATGCTCAAGTGATGCCCAAAAATCCATTGCAATGGTACGGATTTGGAGTTCTACACAGACATGTTCCTCACGATCAGATAAGAAGACCGGTACTTTTAAAATCATGTGTAAACTTTGGTAACCATTTTCTTTTGGATGTGCAATATAGTCTTTTACTTCAACAATTTCTAAGTCACTTTGACGCTCAAACATTTCTTTTAAGCGATAAATATCTGATACGAATGAGCAAATAATACGTATGCCAGCAATATCGGTTAGACTCTCTTTAATAGCATCTAGTGTATAAGGAAGATTGCGTTTTGCAACCTTTTTCAAAATACTTTCGGGTGATTTTAAGCGCGTATTCACATGTTCGATTGGATTGTATTCATGCATTAACTGAAATTCCTCTTTTAAAATGCGAACTTTCGTATCCATTTCATCAAGCGCAAATTTATACGCCATCATAAAACGTGTCATTTCTACACGAAATTGACGCATTTGTTCACGTTGTTCTGTTTGAATGCGAACCATTGTAATAGCCTCCTTGCACGTTCTACTAATAGTATACAAAATTTCTCAGCAATTGACACATAATAGACTTAATATTGTTCTATGCTTATCTTATTAAGGCAGAGAGGTTGAACAACAATGAAAAAGAAAATTATAGTAGGGATGTTTGCCATAATGATGTTTCTACTTGCACTCGGTGTCATAACAGTGGAACAATACATTGAAACGGAGCATATCGTCGGTATTTCAAAATATGGGTTTGTAACAGAAATTGATTGAAACCTTTAAGTACTTCATTCGTATAGTATGTATAGCGAATAAAAAGGAGTGAACGCAATGTTTTTATTACCAACGATTGTCGGTTTTTTATATGAATTCTTTTTTGCCATCCCTGTTTTGAGTGATATCGTGACGTGGGGAACGGGCTTTGCAACGATTACAACAGCATTTATTATTCACTGTGTCATTTTAGCCTTCCGTTTTGCAACAGGTGATTCAAAGGTTGTGCCGATTTTAGCGATTATTGCCACATTATTTACATGGATTCCGATTGTTAGCTGGTTTGTACATGGCTTTATTGCACTGGCTTATTTTATCGATCTATTTACAGGTCGTCGTAGCCATCGTGCTTCATAAATCATTCGAGGAGTTGCGTTATGACGCGATTCCTTTTTATTTTGTATAGAGCATTGTAGAACATTTTACTTTTCCATATAATGAGAGTAATAAGGATGGTTAGGGGGAATTGTATGTCAGAAATTAAAATGAGCTTCGATTCAAAAGTAACCTTTATTAAATTACCGGATGAGAAGTTAACGAAGCGCTTAGAAGTGAAAAGCAAAGTGAAAACTATCGCTAAAGATACGACAAATAAAATGAAAGCATTTTTTAATCATCCACTCGTTAAAGTATCAAGCAATGGGACTTTTTCCAATATCTATTTAGATACCGCCTTTTATGAAAGTCAGGGTGTTTATGAAGTAGAAATTTATTGTAAACATTGCGGAGCATCAGTAAAACGTTCATTTGCTGAAATGGAGCGCAAGCTAAATGCATTAAATAATGGAGCACCAGTAGAGGAAGCGTCTATTTTACATGTGACCTACCCTTACCACTGCGTCTGTGAGCTTGAAACGCGCACACCAAGCTTTTATCAGTTTAACTACCGATAACAAATTAAAAAAGCACGTTCAACGTTTAGATGCGTTGAACGTGCTTTTTTTAGCGTTTAGTTTAATTTGTTTTCTTCTTTCCAATCAAGGAAATCATCATATGATAATTGTTTATCTAAGATTGAACCGTCTTCACGGATTTCAATTACACGATTCGCAATTGTTTGGATGAACTGATGGTCATGAGATGTAAAGATCATCGCACCTTTAAAGTTAATTAATCCTTCGTTTAATGCTTGGATTGATTCAAGATCAAGGTGGTTAGTAGGTTCATCTAATAGTAATACGTTTGCATGAGAAAGCATCATGCGAGAAAGCATACAACGTACTTTTTCGCCACCTGAAAGAACAGAAGGATTTTTCTTCACTTCGTCACCACTAAATAGCATACGGCCTAAGAAACCACGTAAGAATGTTTCTGTTTCGTCTTCTGGTGAGAATTGACGTAACCATTCCACTAGTGTTTTTTCAGAACCTTGGAAGAATTCTTCGTTATCAAGAGGGAAGTAGTTTTGAGAAGTCGTTACACCCCATTTGAATGTACCTTCGTAATCTTCGTCTTCACCAGCGATAATTTTTAAGAATGCTGTTTTCGCGATTGGATTACCAAGAAGGATGACTTTGTCTTCAGGGTTGATTGATAAGCGGACATCTTTAAATTGTTGCTCGCCTTCAATCGTTTTACCTAAACCTTCTACAGTTAATACGTCATTCCCAATTTCGCGTTCCATTGTGAAGTTAATGAATGGATATTTGCGGCTTGATGGACGAATATCGTCTAATTCGATTTTGTCTAACATTTTTTTACGAGATGTTGCTTGTTTAGATTTAGAAGCATTAGCAGAGAAACGTGCAACGAATGCTTGTAACTCTTTAATTTTTCTTCTTTTTCTTGTTTTGATCGTTTAACATTTTTTGTGCTAATTGACTTGATTCATACCAGAAATCGTAGTTACCAACGTAAATTTGGATTTTTGAGTAATCAAGGTCAGCGATATGTGTACAAACTTTATTTAAGAAGTGACGGTCATGGGATACGACGATGACTGTGTTTTCAAAGTTAATTAAAAATTCTTCTAACCATTGGATCGCTTTTAAGTCCAAGTGGTTGGTAGGTTCATCTAGTAACAGTACATCGGGTTTGCCGAATAGTGCTTGAGCTAATAACACTTTAACTTTTTCAGAACCAGTCAGTTCAGCCATTTTCATATAGTGCATTGAATCTGAGATACCAAGACCTTGTAATAGGATAGCGGCATCTGATTCCGCTTCCCAACCGTTCATGTCAGCGAATTCGCCTTCAAGTTCAGCTGCGCGGATACCATCTTCATCTGTGAATGGATCTTTCATGTAGATGGCGTTTTTCTCTTGCATAACTTCATATAATCGTTTGTGACCCATCATGACTGTTTCTAAAACGGTAAATTCTTCGTATTCAAAGTGATTTTGTTTTAAAACAGTAAGACGTTCACCTGGATTCATACTAACGTTACCTTCTTGCGCTTCAATTTCGCCAGAAAGAATTTTTAAGAATGTTGATTTACCTGCGCCATTTGCGCCGATTAAACCGTAACAGTTACCTGGTGTAAATTTAATATTAACATCTTCGAATAGCTTACGATCGCCATAGCGAAGACCTACATTACTTACTTGAATCATGTAGTTATGTTCCTCCCTTTTTCACAATGGTTCCATTATAACATGCACAATGTTTTCAAGATAGCGTTTCGCTTGAAATAGTAGGGGATTGTACATGAAAAAAGAAGCTGTCGATTTCGACAGCTTCTCTCTAAAAAGAAATTATTTTGTTACTTCTTTTTTCATTGTTTTGTTTTCAGCTAGGTTTACGTGCCAAGATAAAGCTTCCTCTAAGATGTGAGGCGTTTGTACGTTACCTAATTTTTCAACTGCACGGTTGTAGTAATCCCATAATTGTTCTTTGAAATCTGGGTGTGCACAGTTTTCGATGATTAATGGAACGCGTTCTTTTGGAGCTAGGCCACGTAAGTCTGCGATACCTTGTTCTGTAACGATAACATCAACGTCATGTTCAGTGTGGTCAACGTGAGAAACCATTGGCACGATTGAAGAAACGTCGCCGCCTTTAGCGTATGATTTCGTTACGAAGATACCAAGACGCGCGTTACGTGCGAAGTCACCAGAACCGCCGATACCGTTCATCATTTTTGTACCTGATACGTGCGTAGAGTTTACGTTACCGTAGATATCTAACTCAAGTGCAGTATTGATCGAGATTAAGCCCAAACGACGGATAAGTTCTGGGTGGTTTGAGATTTCTTGTGGACGAAGTAAGATCTTGTCAGCGTATGCTTCTAAGTTGCCATAAACTTTCTTTTGTAACTCTTCTGTTAATGTGATAGAAGTTGCTGCTGCAAAGCGTACTTTACCAGCATCGATTAAATTGAATACAGCATCTTGAAGTACTTCTGAAGATACGACTAAGTTTTCGAAATCTGAGTTTGCAAAGCCATCAAGTACAGCGTTTGCTACAGAACCTACGCCTGATTGTAGAGGCATTAATTCTTTTGTTAAACGACCAGCGTCGATTTCAGATTGGAAGAATTCTAATAATTGGTCCGCCATTTTTTGTGTTTCTTCGTCTGGAGGAACGATTAATGAAGGTGCATCTGGCTCTTCAGAAATAACGATTGCTTGGATTTTTGCAGGATCAATTTTGATACCTTTTGTACCAATACGTTGGTCAGCGTTTGTGATTGGGAATGGTTCACGTTTACCTTGTTCACCTGGAACATAAATATCGTGGATACCGATTAATGTTTCTGGATGTGTAATGTTTAATTCTACGATGATGTTTTCAGCGTAATCAGCGAAGATTGGTGAGTTACCAACTGAAGTTGTTGGGATTAAGTAACCATCTTCAGTGATTGCTACAGCTTCAATGATTGCGTGTTTAATTGGACCGATAACACCTTGACGAACTAACTCAGCGTTGTGAGAAAGGTGGGCATCGACATAAGTGATTTCACCAGTGTTAATTAAGTTACGCATTACACGGTCACCTTGGAAAGGACCACGTTTGTTAATAACACCAGCAGCAGCTAAGTGATTATCAACTTCTGGACCTAATGAAGCACCAGTGTATACATCAATTTTAATTTGTTCGTTTTTAGCGCGTTCTACTAATGCCATAGGAACGACTTTCGCGTCACCAGCACGTGTGAAGCCTGACATACCTACAACAGTACCGTCTACGATAAGTGCAGCAGCTTCACTAGCAGTCATTACTTTTTCTTCTAATCCTTTAATGCCTAAGCGTTTTGCGATTTGTTCTTTCACAATAACTCCCCCTAAAAAAGATATTTAATGACACGGTCATTAATTACTGTGGACCTCTTTATGTATAAAGATATGGATGCCACGATGGATGACTTAAATATGCTAATTCATCCGATGAATTCACGTATTGATGTAATTAAATCCTAATTCAATTACCTACGTACATTTTTACACAAAATAGACACATTCCGCTAGCCCTAACATATAATTTTTTTATTTTCTGACAAAAGTAAACGGTTTCATTTTACCTAAAAATAAGAGAAAACCGCATTGCAGCGCGGTTTTCTCTTAAAATCAAATTTTGTCCAAAATGTGAATGAAAATAATGGGATAGTGACGTTTTTTGTAAAATTACTATTTTTTAATAGCTTTCGGTGCATTTTGGATGGCAACGATAAAGTCCATACCAAGTGCTGATAGGTCACAGCCTGATGCATTAGGGTGTCCGCCACCATTATAGTGCTTCGCTACTTCTGATAAATTGACTGCTTTGCCAATTGAACGAAGGGATACACGATTTTTAACGAGACTAACAATAAAGACGCAATCAATTTCTTCAGCGAATTTTTCCGCTAAATGATTGCCAAGTTCGCTAATATACGAATCGGTTTCAACAACACCGATATTAAGTGGTGTGTCATGGCCTTCTAATGAATAGTCTTTTACAATAACGAGTTGTTTTTCTTTTTTCTTCAACACTTTTCGTAATTCATCTTTTGAGAACGTTAAGTACGTGTCATCGGCTTCTGTAAATAGTTGGCCAGTTAAGATGTAGTTAAAACGGTCTTTAATGAATTCATGGCGTCGACGTGCATAGAAAATCGTATTTAAGTCAGCAGCTTCTTGAATTTTTAATGCGTGCCAATCCCATGTATCGTATAGACGTACATTTTCAACGAAGCGTGCTAAACGATCAAAGAATACAGCAATTTGCTGTGGGCTATAATCGATGACTTCTGCATCTTCTTCTTGAGACTGAGGATTGACCACATAGCCAGCCTCATCTAAGTATTTGAAAATTAATGTAGTAGCAGACATTTTAATGTCATCTAATAGAGGAATCTCAGATGCCCATGAGTAATCATTTAAATAAAGAGCAGAGGCATGATGGTCAATAAGGCAAACAAAGCGTGCATTTGGTTCTTTGTTTACTTTCGTAATCGCTTCAGCGACTTCTTCACTTACACTTAAATCGGTAATGATTAATAATTCATTATCTTGAAGCTCCTCTAAACGAGCAAGGACTGCTTCATCGACTTTACGTGTTTCAACAAAATCAGCTTCGTGCATAATGCCATAAGCTTGCAAGACGATTGAGGGTCCAACGCCATCTAAATCTGTATGCGAGATTAAGTGAACTTTATCATAGTGACCAATTTTTTTTGGTAAATTTTTTAATTTCAACGTGTTCACGCCTTTCTTTAAACATAGTGCTCATTATACCACAGCGCGTACAATTGAGGCGTCGTGCGCAACAAAAAAAGAGGCTGGTCGCAACCAAGCCTCTTTAACGTTTTTGCGTTATTTTACTAATTTAACAAGTGCCTTCCCATTTTCACGTAATTGGATTAGCCCCTTGTTTGGTGCGTAGTAATATTGTTGGCCGCCATTTTTAATGATGACAACATTTTTATATGTTTTACCATATAATTTGACGTTAGCTGTCGTTGAAGATACAACGGATTTTTTATTATCAAAACCTTTAAATGATGTACCTTTTTTCACTGGGTATGGGACAGCTAGCTCTAGCTTGCCTGTATCCACGTTCCCAACGTATAAACCTTTCGCCGTATCGTACTCTGTTACCCCTTGTGCATCTGGCTCAGAATTATAGAACCAGAAGTTAACAGATGAGTCGTTATACGCCATTGCCTTTTTAAATTGTGCAACATATTGTGTTGTGAATTCAGAGCCTTTGTTTTGTGGCATTGCATACGTATATTTTTTTGAAATATTTTTTGCGTATGATGTAGACGTGTTCGCAGCCGCTTTTTTTAGCGCGGATGTTTTCACATATCCTGTCTCAAAACCGAAACGGATTTTCGTCCAACCATTTGCCACATTTTTGTTAATAACAACTGCTTCCGTTGAACGAAGTGAGCCTACTTTTTTGGCTGTTTGCGATGGTTTAGAATATACCGAAGTCTGCGTATGTACAGTACGGAAATCTTTAATTGATGCGGTATCATACGTTGCTGCATTCGCAGTGCCTGTCGCGATGGTCGTTGAAAGTAATCCTAGCGATAATGCGATAGTACCGAATGTTTTTGTCATTTTTTTCATCTTAAACGCCTCCTTGTAGGTCATGCTTGTCTTATAGTTATTCATAACCTTTTCTTGTAATAATTAAACGTTTTGGCACGATGAAAAGTTTGTATAATAGAAAATTTTTTTTGCGAAAAATCATCAAATGTATGTAGGGCGGTGGTTTGCGCGGTAAAAATTATTTTTCAGAAGATGCGAAAGATTTTTTAAGATGCAAGCTCGTTGTATAAACGCCTGCGATAACAAACAAGCCACCAGCGATTTGGGACCATAGTAGGGATTCATCTAAAAAAGCCACAGCGAAAATAGATGCAAATACCGGAATGAAGTTTAAATAAATACCAGCGCGGTTCGCTCCGTAACGAACGACACCAGTATTCCATGCTAAAAAGGCAATGATTGATGCGAAAATACCGGTGTAAAAGATCGCAAAAAAGCTTAAGCCATTCCAGACAATTGGTGCTGTGACAGTTATTTGCTCATAAATGAAAAATGGTGCGAGCATCATCGTGCCGATGACAATCGACAGAAAAAAGGTCGCTTGTCCGGGAAGGCGCGTTGCGTATTGTTTAACTAGAAGTGAATAAATACTCCACAAAATGACCGCAATAATGACGATAACGTCGCCCTTATTAAACGTGAAATGAAGCAGTGATACAAGAGAACCATGTGAAATAATTAAGCAGACGCCGATGAATGACATGGCCGTGCCGATTAACTGAAAGCGATTTAAATGCTCCTTTAAAAAGATAAAACTTAATAAATAAATGAACACCGGCGTTAACATATTCATAAGTGAAGCATTAATCGATGTCGTATAGTGAACGCCAATATAGACGAGTGTATTAAAGGCGGCGACACCAGTAAATCCTAGTAGGAGTAAAATTGGCCAGTGCTGAATGATTTGTTTGAAATCACGCTTTAAGGGCTTCCAAACGATCGGTAAAAAGATGATAAGGGCCACACACCAGCGAAGAAATGCAAGCGTGAATGGTGGCAAGTTAGTAGCGACAGCTTTCCCGATAACAAAATTTCCACCCCATAATAAGGTGGCGGTTAGTAATAATAGTGATGGTGGAATTGCTTTCAATGAACATCCTCCTTTTAAGCTAATAAAAAGTGTACAACAGCAGCTGCTGCTATACACCAAGGAAAAAGAGTACAACCGGAATGCTAATAATACTAACAATCGTTGTCATAAATGTTGTGAATGATACAAGGTCTGGCTCTGTATCAAATTGCAGTGCGAGC
>NZ_HE578957.1:279876-296345 GCF_000307285.2 Kurthia sp. Dielmo | reverse complement strand
GTTGTATTTGCAGCTGCAGGCATCGCCGCTTGTAAAATAAGCACCGATTTAATTAACGGATCAAGTGGCATAAAGTATAAAATGGCAGCGGCAATTAGTGGCGACGCAACAATACGAATGACGCTTGTAACACCCATAACGGGATAGTTGACACGACGACGTGACATCGATGCTAATTGCATACCAAGGACAAGCATGACAACCGGAATCGATGCATCGGCGACGAGGCTAAGACCATCCATAATCGATTGATGGATTGGAATATGCAGTAATTGGAGGGCTACACCTGCCACGGCACCGTATAATACCGGCATATGAAATACTTGCTTGAGTGCTTCTTTCACCGAGGCATTGTCCTTTGAACCTATTGATGCAAAGAAAATGCCGAGTGAGTTCATAAAGAGTGAATGGATGACCATAATAATGACGGCGACATGAAAGCCTTCATTCCCAAATGCAAATAATGCGACAGGTGCGCCGTAATTGCCACTATTCATAAAGACCGCTCCGAGCATCATGGCAGAAGACTCTGAACGCGACGTGCGTAAGCTCTTTGAAGCAAACCATGTCACAATAAATAATAGAAGACATAGTAAAATTGCAAAGGCGAAAATATATGCATAATCTTTTGTAATCGGTGTTTGATAAAAAGTACGAAAGGCAAGTGGTGGCGACATTAAATAAAGAGACATCGTCGAAATCGTTTTAATATCAAGCTGTAGTTTCTTTTGCCCGATATATCCAATCGCAAAGACGATCAACACCGGCAAGATAATCAGAATCAATGCCACATATTCCATCTCCTAGCGTGTTTTATAAAATTTTGACGAGGGTACTACATAAAAGAACCTTTCATACATAGATACGTCTTAATAACGAATTATTTTTGCCAATGTGCATCGATAAAGTCATCACGACCTGATTGCTTCCGGTCGTCATGATATTCTTGTGGACTCTTCTTATAGAAATCCTGATGATAATCTTCGGCCTTATAAAAGGCTTGTGCGGGGACAATGGGTGTGACAACTTGTGCAAAGCGCTTGCTGGCAATTAATGCTTGCTTGGACGCTTCAGCAGCTTGACGCTGCTTTTCATCGTGATAAAAAATCATTGCACGGTAATTGTCACCGCGGTCTTGAAATTGCCCTTCATCATCAGTAGGGTCTACTTGCTGCCAATATAATTCAAGCAATTGTTCATATGAAAACAGAGTAGGGTCATAGGTTATTTGGACAACCTCTTTATGCCCCGTAGTGCCTTTTTTAACTTGCTCATACGTAGCAGTAGCGGCTGTACCGCCCATATAACCTGAAATAACGGATTCGATGCCATCCCATTCAACGAATGGTTTGACCATACACCAAAAACAACCACCTGCAAATGTGGCTTTGTGTAAAGTTGACTGTGTCATTATGAAATCTCCTTCGTGGGGGAATGATTGATAACGCTTGATTCTACTACAAATCACTACTAATATGTAGAAGGGCGTTTATACGTTTTCATTGTAAACATACTTGCTTTCGTTAGTAAAGATAATTCTTAGTGTTTATATAAGGAATAAAGGAGGCTTCTCGATGACAGAACAGCGTAGACAGCAGGCAAAAAGAAAAAACGTAAATTGCGTAAAGGACGTGTCTTTGGCGTATTTTTCCTCGCTATTTTGCTTGCACTAGGGGGATATTTTTATTTCCAATACAAGGCGGGGCATAATCTCGCGTCAAAAGAAAATAAACAAGAAATTGAATTTAAAGGAGATCCTTCGATTAATAATGTTGAAAATATTTTATTAATTGGGATCGATACGCGTGGTGAAGAACAATCACGTTCCGACACGATGATGCTCATTTCTTGGAACCAGGAAACAAATGATGTACGCATGGTATCGTTTATGCGCGACATTTATAGTCATTTCCCAGGATACGAAACAGGCTATAAATTAAATACGGCGTATTATTTAGGTGGCGTTTCTTTACTGCAGCAAACATTAAATAATATGTTTGGCGTAACAGTTAATCACTATGCAATTATTGATTTTAAAAATTTTGAGCAATTAGTGGATGTTGCAGCACCAAATGGGGTAGAAGTAAATGTACCGCATGACATGTCGAAAAATATTGGCGTAAGCCTTAAAAAAGGCACACAGCGCTTGAACGGGAAAGAATTACTGGGCTTTGCACGTTTCCGTTATGATGCAGAGGGTGATTTTGGTCGTGTAGAACGCCAGCAACAGGCGATTGAGGCATTGAAAGACGAAGTATTATCTGCTTCAAATGTAAAAAACTATCCAAAACTAATTGGTGCGCTTGAAGGCTATATTCAAACGGATTTAACGACAAGCCAACAAGTAGGGTTAATGTTTAATGCCGTAAAAGGCGGCGGTGTGAACATCGACCGTATGACGATTCCATTAAAAGGGACATATCAATATGGACGTTATCCGCAAGCAGGCTCTGTGCTAGATATTAATGTGGATGCGAATAAAGAGTATATGTCACGCTTCTTCAATGGTGAAAGCTCAGAAACGTTAAAGAAAGAAGCGGAAAGCGGTACAACGAGCACACCAACACAATAAATAATGTCACAGGGAGGAGTTAGATGGAACAAAAAGACCCACATGAACCGCAACGAAAAGATTTCTTCGCAACGCGTTTCATTCAATTTCTAGGGGGACGAAACTTATTATATGGCATGCTTGTAGTACTCTTAGCAGGAATTGTTATTGCGGTATATGATCAAATTGAATTTGTTTTTAAGCCATTAGCGATTCTGTTCCAAACAGTTATTGTACCAATTATTTTATCTGGTATTTTATTCTATTTACTACGACCAATTTTACGGTTAATGATTAAATGGGGAACGCCTAAAGTCGTTGGGATTTTCATTATCTATCTAGCTGTTATTGGACTTATTACAATTGCAATTACACTCGTATTCCCATTTGTAAAAGAACAATTTTTAGATTTAGTACGAGAATTTCCGGCATATATTATGCAGCTCTTTGAGAATATCCAAAACTTTATGAAGAGTTCATTTGTAACGTCAACGATGGACCGCTTTGGCTTAGATGTGACAAGTGTCGTTGATAAAACAATGAATGAATTTACACAAAAAATTACCGAGTGGTCAAGTGATATTGGCTCGACACTTGCGACAGGGGTTGGCGGTTTTGTTTCAACATTGACAAGCCTTGTTGTAGCGATTGTCACGACACCATTCATTTTATTCTATTTATTAAAAGATGGTGAAAAACTACCAAAATTCTTTGTGAAAATTTTACCGAAAACAGTTCGTCCTGAAACAGCATTATTACTAAAACGTGCAGATACACAAATTTCTGGCTATATTCAAGGCCAGATTATCGTAGCCATGTGCATTGGGATTTTAATGACAATCGGCTTTTTAATTATCGGCATGGATTATGCGGTTGTTCTCGGAATCTTGGCGATGGTCACAAGTGTTGTACCATATTTAGGACCAATGATTGCCATTACACCAGCGATTATTATTGCGATTGTTACGTCACCATTTATGCTAATTAAGTTAGGGATTGTATGGACAGTCGTGCAATTGCTTGAAGGGAAATTTATTTCACCTCAGGTCATGGGGAAATCGTTACACATTCATCCGATTACGATTATTTTTGTTTTACTCGTGAGTGGTAAATTATTTGGTGTAGCAGGGGTTGTACTAGGGATTCCAGGATATGCGGTTCTTAAAGTATTCGTATCGCATATTATTTACCTGTACAAACGCCGTTACAATAAATATCAACCAGATCCATCAAAGTATTATGAATTAGATGAAGAAATGGAAAAATTACGCGACAATTATTGAAAAAAGGTGTTAGGGTGAGTAATAGCCCTAACACTTTTTGTTTGTTTGCGGTAAAATAAGGGAACAGAACGTCTAGCTACAGACAAAACACAGGAGTGAAATAGCAATGTATACGACGAAAATTGTGAAAGACGAGATGGAGATTACGACCATCGTTGACCAGGCAGAGGTCGCATTTGGTGAAAATCTAAGTGGTACGGTTTATATCGAAGGCTGCGAGGATGAAGCAAAAATTGATTTTATTCAATTAGAGGTTGTTCGCAAAGACCGTATAACGGGAGATGAAAAAACGTTATTAAAACATGATATTCAAATGGTTGGGAATGTCAAATCGAAACAAGCTGAAATGATCGTGTTTGAAATCGTACCAGATGACCGCTGGATGGAGGAACCAACGACAAGTGAGCTTATCTTGCGTACTTCATTGCAATTATTTGGCGAAGAGATTATGCGTGCAGAAGATAATTTTGTGTATAATAATCAATAAAAAATGCATATAATAAACTAAATATACAAAAACAGCTTATTTTTATATAAAAAATAAGCTGTTTTTATTATACGAAAAATTTTTTTGCGCTATAAAAAATTTTTTTGCGTCGTAAAAAAGCTATTCTGGCGCGATTTTCTAAGTTATTATGTATTGAATTTTCTAAAAATAAATAATAATGCAGTTGACATTATATTTATTCATTTGTATACTTTTTACATCAAAAACGAGAGGTGATTGGATGAAAGTCGGAATTATTGGAGCAACGGGATATGGTGGTTTAGAGTTGATTCGCTTATTGCATAATCATTCAAAAGTAGAGTCGATTACGCTCTTTACATCATCAGATGAAGGCGCATTATTCTCAGCTAAATACCCTCATTTGAAAGGCTTATACGATTTTCCACTAGAAGCCATTACAAAAGAGGCGATTGCAAAACTAGATGTTGTCTTCACGAGCACTCCATCCGGCGTCTCTGGTCAGCTATTGCCGGATGTGGCGAATGCGCACACAACATTTATTGATTTGTCTGGTGATCTTCGTTTGAAAGACATTGCAGATTACGAAACATGGTATCACAAAAAGCCCGCACCACAAGCATTTGTCGATAAGGCGATGTATGGCTTAGCAGAATGGCAAGATACAACTGGCGCGAAAGTTATCGCCAATCCAGGATGCTATCCAACAGCGGTATTATTATCATTACTTCCATTATTAAAAGAAAACTTAATCGATGGCTCACAACTGATTATTGATGCAAAAAGTGGTATTTCAGGGTCTGGTAATAAACCTTCCCAAGGCACACATTTTACAGAAAATACAGAAGCGACATCGATTTATAAAGTAAATAAACATCAGCATATCCCAGAAATTGAGCAGGCGATTGCAATGTATGCAGGAGAAAGTTATCCAATTACATTTTCGACGCATTTAGTGCCAATGATTCGCGGCATTATCGCGACAAGCTATGCACCATTAAAAGACGGTGTGACAGAAACCGATTTATATGCAGCATATGACAAATATTATGCACAGAAACCATTTGTACGTGTTTTACAAGATGCTACGCGCGTCAGTACCAATCAAGTACGTGGCACGAATTTCTGTGATATTCATGTTAATGTCGATGCACGAACAAATCGGGTCACCATCGTTTCGGTAATTGATAACTTAGTAAAAGGGGCAGCCGGGCAAGCGATTCAAAATATGAATCTATTATTTGGCTATGACGAAACAGAGGGATTAACGCAAGTACCAATATTCATTTAAAGGGGAGTGTTCCATATGACAACAGTTGACGTGAAACAAGTCGTTGCAAAACATATCGTGTCACCGAAAGGCTTTACAGCTGCAGGGATGCATTGTGGCGTAAAACATAAAAAGAAAGATTTAGCGTTATTATTTAGTGAAGTACCAGCGAGTGTTGCAGGTGTATTTACTACAAATGCGATTAAAGCAGCACCTGTGATTGTGACGAAGGAAACAATTTATGACTCACGCACATTACAAGCGGTCGTGTTAAATTCAGGCAATGCTAATGCATGCACAGGAAAGCAGGGCTTAGCGGATGCGAAACAAATGCAACAATTAGTTGCAGATAAATTCATGATTCCAGCGAATACAGTTGGCGTTTGTTCAACAGGAGTTATCGGACAGCACTTACCAATGGAGCCAATTATTAAAGGTATTCAAGAAATCGAATTAGGAGATTCTGTCGAACATGGGGTCCATTTTGCCGAGGCACTACTTACAACGGATACCGTAATGAAAAATACAGCGTATACCGTTATGATTGATAACAAAGAAGTAACCATTGCTGGTACCGCAAAAGGTTCGGGCATGATTGAGCCGAATATGGCGACAATGCTTGGTGTCATTACGACAGATGCGAAAATTGATTCGGATACATTACAAACATTATTAGCAGCTGCGACAAATGTGACATTTAATGCAATTACAGTAGATGGTGATACATCAACAAATGATACTGTTCTCGCTTTAGCAAACGGTTTAGCGGGTAATGAATCATTAACACCGGAACATGCAGACTGGGATGCATTTAAGGAAGCGTTCCGTCTTGTCAGCCAAGACCTTGCAAAAATGATTGCAAAAGATGGCGAAGGCGCGACGAAGTTAATCGAAACAACGGTTATTGGCGCAGCGACAAATGAAGAAGCAATTAAAATTGCCAAAACAGTTGTCGGTTCACCACTTGTTAAAACAGCAGTATTTGGTAATGATGCGAACTGGGGGCGTATTTTAGCAGCAGTTGGTTATTCAGGCTGTGCCATTGATCCAACGAATGTTTTTATTAAAATCGGAGACGAAGCGGTAGTAGATGGCGGTGAGCCGTTAGATTTCTCAGAAGCCTATTTACTTGAGTATTTAAAGCAACCAGAAATAAAAATTGTTGTGGACCTTCATGTTGGCGAAGGCCAGGGCAAAGCGTGGGGATGTGACTTAACGTATGACTACGTACAAATCAACGCAACCTACCGCTCATAAAAAGTTGGTCATTAAGCTTGGTGGGAGTATGCTCGCGAGCTTAACGGACACCTTTTTTGAGGAAATTAAAAAATTAAAAGCTGAGGGTGCTGAAATCGTTATCGTACATGGTGGTGGTCCAGCAATTAACCAAGCACTCAAAGAACATAAAATTAATACGTACACGCATAATGGGATTCGTGTGACGAATGAGGATGCGATTTCGATCGTTACAGGGACACTTATTGGGACGGTTAATCCTTATTTAACCGGGCGCTTAAACCGTGCAGGCATTCCGGCAGTTGGCTTAAATGGTGAGGATGGCACACTAATTGAATGTACGTATTTAGACCAAGACACATATGGCTATGTTGGTCATATTGAGTCGATTAATATTGATTTACTTGAGCAATTACAAAAAATCGATTATATCCCAGTAGTAGCATGTATCGGTGCGACAATTGATGGTACGGCATTAAATATTAATGGGGATACCGTAGCGAGTGAGATTGCGCTTGAATGGGGAGCGGATGAATTATTACTTGTTACAGATACACCAGGCGTTAAATTCCATGAAGAAACGGTAGAAGAATTAACACCGGAACAAATTGATTTATGGATTTTATCCGGCGATATTTATGGCGGAATGATTCCGAAAGTACGCGCTGCTGTAGAATGTCTTGAATCAGGCATTCCACAAGTGAATATCGTGAATGATTCATTAGAAGGTACATCTATTTTAGGAAAGAAGGTACTCGTATGACACAAGCACTTTTTAACAATTACAAACGTCGTCCCGTTCATTTAGTAAAAGGACAAGGTACAAAAGTTTGGGATGAAGCTGGCAAGGAATATTTAGATTTCGTTTCGGGGATTGCTGTACTATCACTTGGTCACTCCAATCCAATTTTAGTAGAGGCGATGAAAGAACAAAGTGACAAGCTATGGCATGTATCGAATTTATTTGATAATCCAGAGCAAGAAAAGCTAGCAGCAAGCCTTGTAGCAGATACACATTTAGCGCATGGTTTCTTCTGTAACTCAGGTACAGAAGCGAATGAAGCGGCAATTAAATTAGCACGTAAACATACAGGTAAGCATAAAATGATTACATTCCTACACTCATTCCATGGTCGTACATTTGCGGCAATGAGTGCGACAGGACAAGAAAAAGTGCATGCTGGCTTCGGTCCGATTGTCGAAAAATTCGAGTATTTACCATTTAATGATGTAGCAGCATTACAAGCAGCTGCAGATGAAGAAACAGCGGCAATTATGCTAGAAGTCGTGCAAGGCGAAGGTGGCGTCAACCCAGTCACAGCGGAATTTGCAGAAGCGATTCAAGCCATTTGTGATGAAAAAGGCATTTTATTAATCGTCGATGAGGTACAAACAGGCATAGCCCGTACAGGTACGCGCTATGCATGGGAGCAAACGGCATTAAAACCAGACATCGTGTCATTAGCAAAAGGCCTTGGTGGCGGCTTCCCAATCGGTGCAATGCTTGCAACAGAAGCATTGTTTGATAGCTTTGGTCCGGGGACACATGGCACGACATTCGGTGGTAATCCAATGGCGACACATATCGCGCAAACAGTTATTGATACTGTATTTGACCAAGCATTCTTAGCGGATGTCGAAACGAAATCAATCTATGCAAAGCAACAACTTGCAAAAGCACTACCAAATTTACAAGTACGTGGCATGGGCTTACTACTGGGCATCGAATCACCACTACCGGTAGCAGAGGTGATTCAAGCGGCCGAAGAAAAAGGGCTATTATTAGTCGGTGCTGGCGAAACGACAGTGCGTCTATTACCACCGCTAACGGTGTCGAATGAAGAAATCGATGCAGCGGTTGCGATTTTAAAAGAAATTTTAGGATAGTTTCATATGAATTAATGTGCTTCGAGAACCACAATTCATTAGCATTAACCTCTTATAATAATAGTGATTTCAATTGACCAAATAGGAACAGGGACCTATTGAATTAGTTGTCTTACACGAAAAAAGATGCTTATCTATGAGATAAGCATCTTTTTTTGTTTCGTTTTGATAAAATTCGGGGAAAAATCGGTAAAAGGAAGTGGTGAATGTGAAAAAAGGAAAATTTGCAACCTATAATGGTGCAGAATATGAAGTTACGACACAGCATAATGGCATGGTCGTGTTGAAATCACATGAGGCCGAAAGTTTACTGGACGGATTTTATCGTGTGAAACAATTTATTTCAACGGACTTTTTTATAAAAGAAGTAGCACTTGATGATATTGATCGCCTTTATACAATCGATACACATGCACGTTACAACGGAGAATTGTACGCAGTTTATTATGATGAAATTAAAAAAAGCTATCGCCTTGAAACCGACGATAGCCTAGCCGCGCATTTATATCATTTTGAATCTGTTGGACTGAATCATTATCGTAAATATGTGCAACCACATGAAATTGAACTTGTGGAGCATTATGAAACATTGCGTTAATTAGGAATTGAAAAATCCGATTGCAACGAGGGCGATTTTTAGTAATAAAATACCGAATAAAATAATAAGCATCACAACGAAGAAGAAGGGGACTTTTGCATCCTCTTCTTTTTTTTCGTCTGAAAAGGCTTCCTCACCTTTTTCTAAAAATTCACGCTCGATTTCTTCATTGATTTTTTGAAGTTCTTCCTCTGTAGGTTCATGTTGTTTCACGATAGACACCTTCTTTGACTAATCTATAATGTAGCAAAACGTCTCAATGCTTCGCGAATTACATTCTCAGGCTGCACCAGTGCAATACGGACATAATTTGTACCTGACATGCCAAAAATAGATCCAGGAACGACAACGACACCTATTTTGGCAATGGCTTCATAGGCAAATTCAATATCATTTAGCGTTTGCTGCGGATATTTCGCATAGACGAACATCCCACCCTTTGATGGTACAACATCCCATCCTAATGCCGCAAGCCCTTGTGATAAAACATGGTGTCGCGCTGCAAATGTTTGGCGTAGACGCGCTGTGATTTCTTCTGCGTTATCGAGTGCGACGATAGCTGCGCGCTGAATCGGTTCAAATGTACCATAGTCTAAATTGGATTTTAATTGCTGTAAAATCGCAATAATCTCTGCGTTGCCGACGATATAGGCAATACGTGCGCCCGCTAAACTGAAACTTTTTGATAGCGAATTAATCTCAATCCCAACGTCGATGGCACCAGCTGCTTGTAGAAAAGACACTGGCGCCGTTTCATCAAAATAAAATTCAGAATAGGCCGCATCGTGTAGCACGATAATATTGTATTTTTTTGCAAAGGCAATGACGTCATCAAAAAAGCGGATAGAAGGCATCGCAGGTACCGGGTTCCCAGGTAAGTTTAAAATCAGTAATTTCGCGCGCTGTGCAACATCCTCAGGAATTGCCTGTAAATCGGGTAAAAAAGCATTGTCAGCACGTAACGGCATATAATAGGGCTCAGCCTGTGCTAAATGAATCCCAGCTTCATACGCTACATACCCAGGATCTGTCGTTAAGACAATGTCACCGGGGTTACAAAAAGCGAGCGGTAAATGTACAAGACCTTCTTGAGAGCCCATCGTCTGTAAGACCTGTGTAGATGCATCAAGCGTGACTTCCACGCGGCGTTTATAATAGCGTGCAACGGCCTCATTGAAATCCTGAATGCCACCTAGTGTATAGCCATACGAAGTCTCAGCGAGCGCATGATGTGCTAATGCCTGGCGAATTTTTTCGTCTGGTGGTAGGTCAGGGCTACCAAGACTTAAATCAATGATTTGATGACCGGTAGTAGCCGCTTCTTTTGAAGCTTTTTTTAAGTCACCAAAAATCGCTTTCGGAAATTTTGTCATCAGTGCGGAACGTTCAATTTTCATGGGTGGGCACATCCTTTGCTGTCAGTATAGTATAGAACAAGTTTAGCATAAAGAAATTAAAAGATGTCACAATTATCTAAATAGATAAAAAACAATGCGCTAGTTAGTTTTTACGTATTCAAGTAATGATATGGTAAATAGTCATTTGTTTAGAAGGGGAAAATAAAAATAAAGTATAAAACAGCATATTTAATACATAACGACAATGGATGATAATTATCTCATTGAAACATAGGTAGTTTTCGCGAAAAATGATGCGTTTTTGCAACAAAAATTGCATTTTATGCTTGTAATGAAATGTAGGATTGCTTTAAAAGTGAAGCTCTAACAGCGCTTTCGGTGATTTTAAAAGTTGGCACGAAAATTGCATAGTAAAGGGTGAGGGAAAAATATGGAGGTGTTGGAATATGGCGCAAGTAGAATTAGGCAAAACATTAAAAACACGTCACATCACGATGATTTCAATTGGTGGGATTATCGGAACAGGACTATTCGTCGGCACAGGGAAAAACATTATATCAACAGGACCAGCTACAATCGTTTCGTACATATTGGCCTGTCTAATCATTGTCTTCATTATGCGAATGCTTGGTGAAATGGCTTCAACAAAACCAGAGAATGGCTCGTTTGCAGCGTATTCAAGTCGTTATATTGGCCGCTGGGCAGGTTATACAGTTGGTTGGTTGTACTGGGCGAGTTGGGTGTTCATTGTAGGTTTAGAAGCGGCCGTTATTGGTGGCATGCTGCATTCATGGGTACCGTCGATTCCAGTATGGGTCGGTAGTGTAGGGATTACGCTACTACTAACAGCCATTAATTTATACTCCGTTAAAACATTTGGTGAATTTGAATACTGGTTAGCATTTATTAAAGTAGGGGCTATCATCGTGTTCTTAGTAGTCGGCGCCTTAATGATTTTTGGTGTGTTACCGACGTTTGAACATAATGGCTTTGCATTTATACAAGAGGCAGGTGGTTTTGCGCCAAATGGTGTGCTACCAATCTTTACAGGGATTGTATTCGTTATTTTCTCTATTTGCGGGGCAGAGGTAGCCGCCATTGCAGCGGGTGAATCAGAGGATCCAAAGCGTAATATCGTCCGTGCTATTAATAATGTTATTTATCGTTTAGCATTGTTCTTCGTTGGTTCGGTATTAATTATGATTTGTATTATTCCGTGGAATAACACGGAACTACTAGCAGCGCCATACGCCAACATTTTAGAAATGGCCGGTCTTCCGATGGCTGCACAGCTAATGCAAATTGTTATTTTTACATCACTTATTTCCGTAATGAACTCTGCGATTTTCACAAGTTCACGTATGTTACTTGGTATGGCTGAAAAAGGTGATGCACCAGCGATTTTCATGAAGCTATCGAAGAAAAGCAGTGCACCAACATTTGCAATCATTGGCAGTACGGTTGTCGCATACTTTTGTGCCATTCTTTACTTTATTTCGCCAGATGTTATTTTCTACTTCTTAGGTAATGCAGTTGGTGCCTTAATGATTATCGTGTATATTTTTATTGCGGTCGCACATATTCGTTTCCGTAAACAGTATGAAAAAATGGAAACAGAGCCACTTGCGATTAAAATGTGGCTATTCCCGTATTTAACGTATGTCACGATTGCGATGCTTGCGGGTGTGTATCTTTGTCAGATGTTCATTTCATCCTTGCAGGCCCAGTTTTATATGAGTACGATACTCGTTATTTTCGTCGTTGGTAGCTTCTTCCTACGTGAGCGCCTGAAGAAAACAACGCTTACGACTGCAAATGCTACACGAAATGCAGATGTAGAATAGCTTATGGAAATGGCAGGAATTCCTACTGGGGGATTCCTGTTTTTTCATGCGGACAAGTGCTTTTTTTTCCACAATGTTCATGTTAAGCTAGGCTTCGGAGGGGATTGTCGATGGAATTAAAACAAATGATTACGTATATTTTGACCGATCACCAGTTTCAGTGGATTTCTAGTAATAGTGAGCAGCCACCGCAGCAATATGCAGAGATTATTGAACAATTCCGTATAGAACAACAAACCTATTTGGATTTAGAACATTGCTTTGTACATATTATTGAACTTGAAGCATCGTATTTATTTATTATTCACGATAAAGAGATGACGACATCGTGGCAATTTATCGAACATGTGTTGAACTCGGTTAGTGATGGATTGACAATCTGTAATTCAGATGGCATTATCGTTTTTCAAAATGAGGCCGATCGCAAGATGTTTGAGGTCGATGCGCGCTATTTACCAGTGATGGAATTTGTTGAACGCGGCATTATGAATGAGTCGGTGACCATGAAAGTGCTAAAATCGAAAAAGCGGGAAGACATCGTGCAAACATTCGCCAATGGACATGTCGTATTAGTAACGGCGCTACCGATTTTTGATGAGGCGGGCAATGTGGAATATGTTGTCGCCAATTCACGTGAAATGACTGAACTACGTGACATGGAGCGCACGATTGAACGCTTAGAGTCACAGAGTGCACAGTATAAGGAACAACTTGAAGCATTAAAGCAACAATCTTCAACGAGCTTGATTGCTGTTTCTAAAGCGATGCGCCAAGTGATTGAAAAAGCCACACGCATTGCCAACGTCGATTCGACGGTACTTATTTCGGGGGAATCAGGTGCAGGTAAGGAAGAATTAACGAAATTAATTCATCAGCGAAGTCACCGTGCACAAAAGCCGATGATTACGGTCAATTGCGGTGCTATTCCAGAAAATTTATTAGAGTCGGAGCTTTTTGGCTATATGGGTGGTGCGTTTACTGGGGCGAATAAAACAGGGAAACCTGGTCTTTTTGAACTTGCCTCTGGAGGTACACTTTTCCTCGATGAAATTGGCGAGATGCCATTATCGCTACAAGTAAAGCTACTACGCGTATTACAAGAATCAGAAATCACCCGTGTAGGAGGGATTAAACCGATTCCAGTGGATGTGCGGATCATTACCGCAACGAATCGTAATTTATATGATATGGTGCAGCGCGGTGAATTTCGCGAGGATTTATTTTATCGTTTAAATATTATTCCGCTACGTATTCCACCACTGCGTGAACGTAAGGAGGATATTGCACCGCTTGCATACCGATTTTTACATTTAGTAATGGAGAAATATAGCATTGAGCGTACGATTGAGGAAGCAGCAGTCGACCGTCTTACGCAGTATTATTGGCCGGGAAATATTCGTCAGCTGAAAAATTTTATTGAACGCGTTAGTTTATTAACGCAGCAGTCGACCATTACCCTGCAATACATTCAGCGAGAATTTCAAAAGCCGGAGTATCAACAGCATAATCCAGTGCCGTTGGTCGATGATACGTTCACACAAACGCCTATTTATGATCAGAATCAGACACTAAAAAATCAAGTGGATGCCTTTGAGCGAAAAGTGATTAAAGAGGCGCTCGGACAATACCCTAGCATTCGTCAAACAGCGAAGGCATTAGGCTGTAATCAGTCGACACTTGTGCGTAAGATTCAAAAATACCAGCTCGAAAAACAAGTATCCTATGAATAATATTCTATTTTTTCAGAAAAGTTTGCAAAGTATTTGAAATTTTGCTATGATAACTGAAACTGCATAGTCTTATCAAGAGAAGCCGAGGGAAAAGGCCCGACGACGCTTCAGCAACCTCTACACTAGTAGAAAGGTGCTAACTCCTACAAGTTTTGTACTTGGAAGATAAGAAACGGATAAATTGCCCTTCTTATTTTTATTAAGAAGGGCTTTTTTTACGAATTTGAGGGGGTTCAGGAACATGCCAATTAACATTCCACAATATTTACCGGCAACAGAACGATTAAAAGAAGAGAAGATTTTCGTTATGGAGGAGGAGCGCTCAAAGAGCCAAAATATTCGTCCATTAAATATTTTAATTTTCAACTTAATGCCTGAAAAAGAAAAAACAGAATTACAGCTGTTACGTTTATTAGGAAATACACCACTACAAGTGAATGTCACGTTCTTAAATACCGCAACACATGAGTCAAAAAATGTGTCAAAATCACATTTAGAAACATTTTATTCAACATTTCATGAAATCAAAAAAGATCGGTATGATGGTATGATCATCACCGGTGCACCCATCGAATTATTTGAGTTTGATGAGGTCGATTTCTGGGAGGAGCATAAAGAAATTTTGGACTGGGCACAGGAGCATGTGACGTCAACGATGCATATTTGTTGGGGCGCACAAGCAGCACTGTATCATTATTATGGCATTGGAAAATACCCACTTGAAACGAAGTGCTCTGGTATTTTTGACCATGAAGTATATGATAGCACTGTGAAACTACTTCGTGGCTTTAACGACATTTACCCAGCACCGCACTCGCGTAATACATCGATATCAACGGAAGCGGTAAAAAATCATCCAGACATTGAATTATTATCCGAATCAGATGAAGCAGGTGCTTTTTTAATGATTTCAAAAGATGAACGTCATGTGCTCGTGACCGGGCATTTAGAATATGATGCGGATACACTAGCATTAGAGTATGAGCGCGATGTCGCACGGGGCTTAAATCCAGAACTACCAAAACATTATTTCCCTGAAGATGACCCAACGAAAAAACCGCGTAATACATGGCGTTCACATACGCATTTATTATTCTCAAACTGGTTAAATTACTATGTATACCAAGAAACGCCATATGATTGGGTAGACAAAGGTGAAAATCATTCGCTAACGTCTTCCTGTTTATAAATAGATGAAAAACTAAAAAGAGAACAGAAAAAGACACTTTCAGGAGGCAAGCTTTGGAAGTGTTTTTTGATGGACAAAAATGAAAAGCATATTTATACGAAAACAATATGACAGTTTTTCACATTTAGTGTACGATAAATAGGCAGAAAAATAAGGGAAGTGGCGACAGTGAACGAAACGAGTTTGATTTTAGAAGGGGGTACATTCCGCACCATTTATACGAGCGGTGTACTGGATGCCTTATTACGCGAAGAGATTATGATGCCCTATATTATTGGGATTTCAGCGGGGGCAATTAATTTATGCTCCTATATTTCAAAGCAGCCTGAGCGTACGATGCGCGTCTTTACGGAGTATCGACATGATAAGCGTTATGTAGGTATGCGAAACTTCTTAACAGAACGCTCATTATTTGGGTTAGACTTTGGTTGGAATGTGTTGCCAAATCAGCTTGAATTATTTGATTGGCAAACATTCCGTAGCTACGAAGGCACAGCGCTTGCGGGCGTGACAAATGCTCTTACAGGTGAAGTGGAATTTATGGACGTACAGACGATGGATACTGATAGTCAGTTGTTGCGTGCTACTTGTGCGATTCCGGTCATGTTTCCGGAAATAAAATTAAATGGCGTGCCGTATTATGACGGTGGATTAGCAGACCCGATTCCAGTGCAACATGCCATTGATGAGGGATATGAGAAGCATGTTATCGTCTTAACGCGTCCAAAAGGTTATTACAAAACGATGGACCGCCAAACAAAAGCAGCAATGCAACTAATGCGTAAAAAATATCCGAAGCTAGTCGATGTCATGCTAGAACGTGTGGATCGCTACAATGAAACGGTTGCAAAATGTGAGCAGCTTGAACGTGAAGGCAAAGCATTTATTTTCCGCCCGCCATATGGCATTGAGGGCATGGAGAAGGATGTTGTGAAAATGCGAGCGAATTATCGTCTTGGGTTACATGAGGCGACACTACGTATGAATGATTTAAAGGAATTTTTAGGTTTAAACTAATAGAAAAGCTTCTTGCGTACTGACGCGAGAAGCTTTTTTA
>NZ_HE578957.1:276112-279593 GCF_000307285.2 Kurthia sp. Dielmo | reverse complement strand
GCGAGAAGCCTTTTTATTAGGATATATTTTTCGGGATAAAGCCACTACCATTGCCTGTGGCGACGGTTTCATTTTCGGCATTTTTAAAAATAAGCGCCATCTCGACATGGAACGAATTATCAAGAGAGGTGACGCTCGTTATCGTAATTTTACAAGTCACTTCATCGCCCGTATAAACTGCCTTCATAAATGTATGGTCAAGTGTTTCTGAAAAGAAATTAAGGTCGCCGCCAATTTTAGTAGCAATGCTGGCAATTAATAAACTGTGTACCCGGACACGCCCACGACTATCCGGCATCGTATGCAATAAACCGAAATCGCCGGTAATATTACTAAATGCAAATACGTCACCGCGTGTAAATATTCGCTTCGCTGAAAACGTATCTCCTACCATCATCTATAAACCGCCTCCTTAGTATTCGTCATATGGAAGTATATCTTTAGATTACCCGTTTTCTAGACGGTTTATGCTTCGAGAAGAGAAGTGCTATAATAAAAGCAGTTTCAAGGAAATGAGGACGATAACATGTATAAAACGTTCGGGATATTTGCGCATGTAGATACCGGAAAAACAACTTTTTCGGAACAAATTTTATATTATGGTCAAGGTATTCAGGCACGTGGTCGTGTCGATCATCAAAATGCTTTTTTAGATTTGCACCCAATTGAACGTGAACGAGGCATTACCGTCTTTGCGGAGCAAGGGATGTTTACGTATAACAACAATACATATACGATGATTGATACACCGGGACACGTCGACTTCTCACCAGAAATGGAGCGCGCCATTCAAGTGCTCGATTATGCAGTAGTGCTCGTTGATGCCGTAGATGGTGTTGAGGGACATACAGAAACGGTGTGGCAATTACTTCGAAAACACCATATTCCGACGTTTTTCTTTATTAATAAAATGGATAGAGAAGGCGCTAATTTAGACAAGGCTATTGCAAGTATTCACGCATTGCTGACGCCGAATACGGTCGTATTAACGAATCATTTGACAAAAGAGATGGATGAGCCATTAGCAGAGGCTGTTGCGGCACTTGATGATACGTTAATGGAGCGTTATTTTGAGACCGGCTATACGCGCGATGTGTTTGAAGCGGCACTTTGCCAGATGATTCGTGACGAGCGAGTATTCCCGATCCATTACGGCTCAGCATTACAAGATGAGGGGATTTCAACGTTTTTACAGCATTTTGACCGCTTAACGGCTACAAATTATGACGCGGCTGCACCGTTTGCAGCGCGTGTCTATAAAGTCCGTCATGACGAAAAGGGTCAGCGTATTGCCTATTTGAAAATCGATGCGGGTCGTTTAAAAGCACGTGAAGCACTCGAAATCGATGGTGAAATGATGAAGGTAGGGCAAATTCGCTTATATAATGGGGAGAAATTTGAGCAACTTCAAGAAGCCGTCGCTGGACAAAGCGTCGGGATTTATGGCTTAAAGAACGCCGTTATTGGTACGACATTTGGCGACGCGGTATCGTATAAGGCACCGAGCTTAGTACCGACTTTACAATCTCATGTGGTGTTTGAAGACGGTGTTTCGCCGAAGGAAATGCTACGCTATTTCCGCTTGCTCGAGGCGGAAGACCCATCGCTTGAAATTGTGTGGCAAGAAGCGTTGCAGGAAATTCATCTGCATATTATGGGCGTCATTCAGCTTGAAGTATTGCAACAAGTGCTAGCAGAACGCTTTCAATTAATGGTGCAGTTTGAGGCACCAACGATTATTTATAAAGAAACGATTTTTACATCGACAAAGGGCTATGGTCATTTTGAGCCACTGAAGCATTATGCAGAAGTGCATTTACGCATGGAGCCAGCGCCACGCGGACAGGGCATCACCTTTATCAATGAATGCCACGCAGATGATTTACTCGTCGGTCAGCAAAACCTGATTCAAAAGCATGTGCTTGAACGTGCGCATCATGGTTTACTGACAGGCTCTGCTGTAACAGATATAATCGTGACACTTGTGACAGGGAAGGCACATATAAAGCATACAGAGGGCGGCGATTTCCGCGAGGCGACTCATCGTGCATTGCGACAAGGCCTAGAACAAGTAGAAAATGTGTTGTTAGAGCCGTATTATGCCGTTGTCATGCGTGCACATATCGACCATATGGGCCGTATGATGAGCGATTTACAGATGGCAAGTGGCACTTTTGACGCGCCGTTTACAGAAGGAGAATATGTAACGATTCATGCGCGAGTACCAGTGGCGAGCTTTTTAACGTATCCGACACAGTTTGCAGCCTATACAAATGGTAAAGGGAGCATCTGTCTCGTATTTGATGGCTATGATCGCTGTCATAACACCGACGAGGTCATTGAACGGATTGGCTATGATAAACAAGCAGACCCAAATTATACATCAAACTCTATTTTTTGCAGTCACGGAAAAGGCTATGTCGTGCCGTGGCAAGAGGCAGAAGCGTTGATGCATGCGAATACAGAATTATAAGGCTTGTGCGTGACAATTGAATTAGGCTATTTGTATAATACAAGTAACGTCTGAATTGCGAAAGGAAGAAAAAAATGAAAAAATCAGTCAAAGTAGGATTAGTACTAGGAATTGCTGCGGGTGCTACAGCGCTTGCAGTTAATCAAGCAAAGAAAAATGCTTCACCAGAGCCATTTGTGACGTTTACAGATGACACAAAATTATATGCATTAATGGATACAAATGCATCTGTTACACATATTTTACCGATTGCGACAGTCGTAACAGTGATCGCAAAAAAACATATCGATAAAAACGTTTGGTTTGAAGTTGAAACGCCATTCGGCCATGGCTTCATTTTAGACGAATCGGTTTTACCACAAGTAGCAGATGCCAAACATATTGAGCTTGATGTACCAGTGATCAATCAATACGCACCTGTTAACGCACCATTTGGCTGTGAGGGCGCGGCATTATTAATGGCACTACAATACAAACAATACACAGAAGATGATTTCAAAACACTATTAGCGAATATGCCAACAGCAGAACGCAATCCAAATGAAGGCTTTGTTGGCTCACCGTATGAAGCGTCACCAGCAGGCTATTATCAAACAATTTACCCAGCACCACTCGCAGCATATGCAAAAGAACGCTATGCACAAACAGTAGAAGATATTTCAGGTAGTGATATGCAAGAGATTCAACATGAATTAGCACTTGGTAACCCCGTTATACTATATGTTACAAAAGATTTTGCTGCACCTGTTATCGGCGAATGGGACTTTGGTACACCGGGCTCAGAAGAAGCGGTAGATAATTTACACATCGTTTTACTAACAGGCTATGATTCAACAATTGGTGAATACAAAGTAGCTGATCCATCTTCAGAGCAAGGAACGTACTGGATCAATGGCTATGCACTTGAAAAAGCATATAATGCAAAAAAACAGGCCGTTGTCGTAAGATAAATAGGACATATGCGTAAAAACAACCGCTCCTAGGAGCATAAGAAAAACCGGAATCGCG